>CAXMSN010000102.1:0-22250 GCA_964196275.1 uncultured Kiloniellales bacterium
GAGAGCTATCGCGAGGAGGCTCTGCGCGAGGCCATGACGATGGTCCTGTACCTATCGATCGTGATGATCGCGACACTTGCTGCGCTACCAGCCGGAGCCGACGCCGGAGATGGACACGGAAGTTCCGGTGTCCATGGAGTCCAGCTTCTCGGCCTGATCTGGGGGACGACCATCGGTCTTGCTCTCGCACATTGGTTCGCCTTCCGGCTCACCGCAAAGGCCTTCGGTGGGGGGAAGGCCGATGAGAAGGACTTCGTTATCGGTCTTGCCCAGCTGGCGGGTGCTGCACTCGTCGCTGCGCTCTGCACGATCCCCGTGGTGCTTGTTGGTGACGAGACCGAGGTGCAGGTGACGACTGTTGTCCCCGCATTGATCGTCGGCCTTGCGGGTTACGGAATCGCCCGAACTGCCAATCGGCCCAAGTACCAAGCGCTCGTCCTCGGAGGCGTGGCGATGGTGGTGGGTCTCACCGTCGCCGCGGTCAAGAACTTCCTACTGGGACACTGAGCGGCCGAAGTCCGATTCGCTCGCCGCAATCCGAAATCCGACAGCGAGAAGTCAGAGACCCGACACCGACGTGGGGGATCGACTCTGGTCGGACTTCGGATTTCGGATCTCGGACTTCGAATCCGTCGTCCGACTTCCTTCGTCGCCAGGTCTGTGGCCTGCAGTCCGTCGTCCTAATGCGGTACTTCTTCTTCGGTGATCACGAAGAGGGGTTTGGCGGCCAGTTTCATGGCGTTGACGCGTGCTTTCTCGTCCTTTTGGAGCCGGTCGATCATCGCGTCCCACTGATCCTGTGTCGGTTCGGGGAGTCGGTACGCCGCGACGGTCACCTGTGGGAGGTCGAGCCGGTAGTCGTGGCCGACCGCCCTGAACACGCCGGGCGTGGGGTTCGTGGCGTTGATGGCATCGATGATCGACTGGAAGCCCGTGATGGCTGGTCGCCACCGCTGGTGCTCGGAGATCCCAGGTTTGGTCGGTGACTCCATGATCCACGGTGCTTCGCGATAGAACAGCGACAGGTTGATCCGATCCACAGGATCGTTGTAATGCGTCAACAGCGTGACGATCCGCGTGTCCGAGTCGCTGTCGAGTTCTTCGATATTGTTGATCTCCTCAACGGTGCCGCCGGGAGCGCCATGCTCGAGGGCTTGCCTCCGCCATTTCGAGTAGAACGGCGTCCCTACCCACAGAGCCTCGGACACGCCCATGTCCTTGAACGCGATGGGGCCCCCGTCGATAAAGGCATCCTGCCCCGCCCACGAACCGAGGCTCTCCCCGTACACCACCACGCGTGGCCTGTCTTCGGGTGGTCTCGTATCGAGCTCGTCCCGGATCGCGGCGAGCAGCAGTCGGTGGTGGTTGGCACCCGACGGCGTCTGTTGGAGTGCGAGAAGCGAGGGCAGGCGTGCGTACTGAACCGCAACGGCGGCGCTGTCGCCGAGTGTTGCGTAGTCAGCAACCTCCATGGGCAGGGTGTTGACGTATCCCGTTCCTGCAGGGGCAGACACGATCAGGATGCTTCGGTCGAATGCGGATGTTCGCCGGAGTTCGGTCATAGCGAGAGCGACGCGCGCCTCGGCGGATCTTGCGGCGTCGTAGCCGACGAAGATCCGGACGGGCTCGGCGACCGCCGGCTGCCCCATGACCTCCTCGATCGTTTCCGTGGTGGGTGCGTCGGTGATGAAACGTCGCCCCTGTCTCCCCAACCTCGACCACGGCACCTCCGATCCGGGCCCGCCACTTCGCTCCGACGTTGTCGGCGGATGGTCGTAACCCGGGTCAACGACCCTGTCGTAACGGGCGAGTCCGGCGGTTACTGACTGATAGGCGGCTCTGACGCCGAGAACCCACACCGCGGTTGCGAGAGCGTCTCCTGAATATCGGGCGACCGTCGGCGAGAGTCCGAGCCTTCGCTCCATGACACGTGCAAGCGCACTGCCGGAGTTTCTGTAGCCGCCGATCAGGGCGCCAAGTACCCCAAGCACGCCCGCACCTTGCACAACGGAGCGGAGCGGGTTCGGCGTCTCGTAATCGAACTCGTCTCGCTCGGCATCCTGTCGAGCGATCTCCTTCTTGATCTGGATCGCCCCGACTGTCGCTGCCACAGCTGCCGCGGCGACGCCTGCAGCCTTGGCGCTTGTGGAATTGCGAACCGCGCTGACCATCGCGGCGCTTGCGGCTCCGGCACCTGCGACCTCGGCAAGCGATCGAATCGGTGCCCTCCATCTGGCCTCCTGCTCACTCCAAGGAATGAGGTATCGAGCCGATAGGCCAGCTGCAGCCGCTCCAGAGAGGATCACGGTGTCGATCGCAGTGTTTCCCGATCGTGCGCCGATGGCATACGCACCCGACCCCATCGCCCAGCCAGCAGTTCCAGAAAGACCTGCGAGGAGGGCCTGGTGTGCGGTGGACCGCGGCATGAGCGAGGGGCTGAACGACTCGACGGCGCAGTACCCGGCGAGCGCACCACCGGCCCAGACGTCAGGTCGATTCCACCAAAGGTCGTGCTTTGGCGTGGACACGGTTACGGCGTGAGTGAGCGGACGACGTCGAGTTGGTCGGTGAACGCTGCCGTCGCGGTGGCGTAGTCCTCAACGGCCTGCTTTCGAAGAGATCCGTCATCGGGAGCGAGGAGACCGTCGATGACCTTTTGGGCCGTCGTGGGAAGCGCCTGCGCAGCATCGATGGTGTCCGGCCATGCCGGCGGGAACGGTTCGGGCACAGTCGTGGCTGCCACCTGGTTCGAGAGCTCTTGCGCCCGATCGCGGACGTCTTCGAATCCGGCCTCTGTCTCGTCGAGGGTCGCGCCTGTGTCGGCTCTGTTCTCCCAGTCATCGTTCACTTGGTCCAAGTCGGTTTGGAGGCCGATAGCGATCTCTTCGAACCGGTCGAGTTCCTGGAGGAACGCGAGGATGTCGTTCGGCAGTGTCGTTGACGTTGTGGTCGGTGCAATGGTCGTGGTCGTCGTCGATGTGGTCGTGCTTGTCGACGCTGCAACATCGGCTACCGGAAGTGCATCTACGAAGAGGTACGTGAATCCGATCAGGGCTGCGATGACGATCGGCAGTATCCATCGGCCTGGTTTGGGATCGGTCTTGCTCACGAAGGTGAGCTTAGAACCTCCCGGCCAGTGTGAGCTATATCGCTACTGTGGCGCTATGGATCTCAAAGGCAGGACCGCGCTCGTAACGGGAGGCGGCGTTCGCGTCGGCAAAGCCATCTGCCTGGCGCTGGGGGCGGCTGGTGTCAACGTCTTCGTCCATTACAACTCGTCGGAGGGTCCGGCAGACGCCGTTCGCGACGAGATCATTGCAGGTGGCGGCGTTGCGGCCTCAGGCTCCGGGGATCTTTCCGATCCGGCATCCGCTGGGGCTCTCCTGGAAGCGGCTTCATCGGCGCTCGGTCCCGTCTCGATACTCGTGAACAGCGCATCGGGCTTCAGCTCGGATGATGTGAACACGTTCAACCTCGATGGATTCCGCAGAACCCAGGCGGTCTCTCTCGAGGCACCGATCATGTTGACGCAGGCGCTCGCCGCAAGGTTGCCGGATGGTCTTGATGCCTCCGTGGTGAACATCACCGATGTACGAACCACCCAGCCCTATCGCACGCATCTGTCCTACATGCTTGCCAAGGGAGGCGTCGATACCTTTACGCGAGCGGCGGCGCTGGAACTTGCACCGTCGATTCGGGTCAACGCTGTTGCCCTGGGTGTGATCCTCCCGCCACCGGGTGAGGGGAACGACTACGCGACGAAGCTTGCAGAGAGCCTCCCCCTCGCAAAGGTCGGTGGGACACAGGTCGTTGCCGACACCGTTGTGTTCCTGTGCCGGAACGACTTCATCACAGGCGAGATCGTGCGAGTTGATGGCGGCGGACACCTCGTCTAGTCGCCTGGCTCGAGACCTCGGACCTCGGACTTCGGACAGGACCAACGCCATTGACTGATCAAGGCACCCCTAGCCTCACCGTCATGGCGCTTGACCGTGTACTCATCAAAGACCTCGCCGTGGACGGCATTCTCGGGATCAATCCTGATGAACGTGTCAACAAGCAGACGATCCTTGTCAATGCCGAGCTGTTCACCGACACATCGAAGGCAGCGAGAACAGACAGCATCGAAGATGCGGTCAATTACCGGACGATCACGAAGGCGATGATCGCCCACATTGAGACCGGAGAGCCGATGCTCGTCGAGCGTCTCGTCCACGAACTCGCAGACATCTGCCTTGAGGACGAGAGAGTCCAGAAGGTGAAGATCTCCGTTGAGAAGCCGGGTGCACTTCGATTTGCGCGAACTGTGGGAATCAAGATCACCCGTTCGCGCGTTGAATGACCCACCGAGGAGAGTGAACATGGCTTTGACATATGACGCGGTCGATGCGGTTGTGCTTGCCGGATCGAATATCGACCCAGACAAGTGCGTGCCGGAGGCCGTGCGCCACCTACGCCGACGGACAGATCTGAGCGTCGTGGACGTAAGCGACTGTTATCAGTCGGCCGCCGTCGGCTCTGCTGAGGGAACCCCGGATTTCGTCAACGCTGCGATCCACTTGTCGACCGCGCTGCACGCGGAAGAGCTTCGTGAGGTGTTGCACTCCGTCGAGGATGAGCTCGGGAGGGTTCGCACCGATGATCCGAATGCATCGCGAACGATCGATCTCGACATCATCTTCTACGGAGACCTCGTGAAAGACTTCGATGGGTGGTCCGTGCCGGATCCTGACATGGAAGTACGCCCCCATGTGGCGGTTCCCGTCGCTGAGGTGGTTCCAGACTGGATTCACCCCGTATCAGGCCTCCCAGCCAAAGAGATCGCCAAGTCGCTCGTTCCCGAGGATGCGACCGATGCCCCAGCCAAAGTGATCGAACTGAGCCCGCCCTACGTCCGCCGAGCCAAGGACTTCGACGATGTGTCCGAGGTCTACTCCCCGAGACTGGAAGCGCTCGTGCGAGCCCAGTTGGAGGAGATTGGAGAAGACCCCGACAGGGAGGGCCTCCTCAGGACGCCGCTGAGAGTCGCAAAGGCGATGGACTATCTCACCAGTGGCTACACGACGTCTCTCGAAGAGGTCGTGAACGATGCGGTCTTCGATGCTGAGGGCGCTGAAGAGATGGTCTTGGTGCGCGACGTCGAGTTCTACTCCATGTGTGAGCACCACATGCTCCCGTTCTTCGGAAAGGCAACGGTCGCCTACCTTCCGAAGGGGAAGATCATCGGGCTCTCGAAGATCGCCAGGATTGTCGATGTATATGCACGACGTCTCCAGGTGCAGGAACGTCTCACCAATCAGGTTGCCGATGCATTGGACGCGACCCTCGACCCGCACGGCGTTGCCGTGATCATGGAGGGCCAGCACCTTTGCATGATGATGAGGGGTGTCCAGAAGCAGGAGTCCAACACTGTCACCAGTTCCATGCGCGGCACGTTCCGAACCGACGCCCGTACGAGAGCTGAGTTTCTGGAGCTTGCGGGATCGTAGTCGCTCGCCTGCGGCTCGCTCCGGACCAATCGCGTAGTACGTGCTACGTGCCAAAGGCCGTCGTCGCCTGGTTCTGGCCATCTGGCGTTCCGGCTGACCTGCGCTACCGGGTCAGGAGTCGCTGGCAGGCACTCTTTGGTTCGTGGCAGCCCATCTACTTCGGCGGTTCCAGGCTGGGAGTTGTTTTACGAGGTGGGTTGGTCCCTCTACCTGGATTCTTCGTTGGCGGACGGCGTCAGCCCATTCGATTCGACCGAGGTGCCATTCGGCGATGGCGACGGACTCAGCTTGGACGATGAGGTCCTCGTCGTAACCGGGATGGGTGCGACACAGTTCTGCGTTCCCCTCATCGATGATCATCCACAGCGGAAACGCCTTGCCCGGTAGGTCGGTGAAGTCGAATCGGACGACGACGCGTTCTTCGGGGAGTTGGTCTGTCGCAAGGTAGGTGGTGCACCAGGAGTTCAGGAGGTAACCGGGGTCAGCGTGTTCGGGTGCGACTTCCAGCCATCGTTCCCCCCATGCTCCGAGAGCGCCGATCACCTCGGTGAGGTCTTCGCCCGCTGTTGTGAGCCGGTAACGGGAGCCCTTGCTCGATTCGGTGGGTGTCGTTTCGACGAGCTCGATCCGCTCCAGCTCACGGAGGCGTGACGTGAGGAGCGAACGTGGGATGCCGGGTGCCGCATCGGCGAGGCGTGTATAGCTGGCAGGTCCATTGAGGAGTTCCCTGATGATGATCGGCGTCCAGCGCTGGGCAAGGATCTCCGAGGCGCGTGCGATAGGGCAGTACTGGCGGTATGTCTTCACACGGTCAGTGTCGCATCCCAAACTCTGTGCGCCTAGTCCACTTTCTGTCCTTGAACGGTCATCGATATCCCCGCAGGCTGATCTAGAGAGGGATTGGAGGACGTCGTGACAGCTCGATATACGGAACAATCACTGAGGAAGGTGCTGGTCAGCGGTTGTCTCAATGGCCCACCGATCAGGTACAACGGTACCAATGTCGAGGTACGGTCACCGATCTGGACCCAGTGGGTCGCAGAGGGCAGACTCGTTCCATTCTGCGGCGAAATCGCAGCGGGATTCCAGGTACCGCGGCCACCCGCAGAGTTCACAGGCGATGCATCGAGCGTGCTGGCCGGACGCGGTGTGGTCGTGGAGGACATCGGAACGGACGTGACCACCCGATTCGTACGCGGCGCTCGACTCGCCGTAGCCAAGGCCGAAGATGAAGGCTGTGTGGTCGCCGTGCTCACCGATGGAAGTCCATCGTGCGGCTCAACGTTCATCTATGACGGCACCTTCACGGGAGACACACACCCCGGCCGAGGTGTCGTCTCTCAACTGCTCGAGGACCACGGCATCCCGGTGTTTGCCGAAACCCAACTCGATCTGGCTGACGAAGCGTTGAGACGCGGCGACTGAGCCTGGTTCGGTGGATGCCAGGCTCGAACCTTCTCTGGCTAGATGCCGCTTCATGCCCGCTACCGTTCCGGGATGCTGAGTGACACGCTGAAGCGTCCCCTCAAGGATCTCCGGATATCGGTCACCGACCGGTGCAATCTCCGGTGCGGCTATTGCATGCCCCGCGAGATCTACGACGACCATGAATATCTCCAGCGGTCCGAGATCCTCTCCTACGGTGAGATCACACGGCTTGCCCGGATCGCCGCAGGGTCGGGTGTGTCGAAGATCCGATTGACGGGCGGCGAGCCTCTCCTTCGAAGAGATGTGACCACACTGGTCTCACAACTGGCGAACATCGAAGGGATCGATGATCTCGCTCTGACCACGAACGCACTGTTGCTGTCCAAGATGTCAGATGATCTTGTCGATGCCGGCCTCAACCGGGTCACGGTCAGCCTCGATGCGATCGACACTGATCGGTTCAAGGCGATGGTCGACACGGATGTTGACGTGGCGGTCGTGCTTGAGGCGATCGACGATGCGGCGGAGGCTGGTCTCGGACCCGTCAAGATCAACACGGTGCTCCGCAAAGGCTGGAACGAAGAGGAGATCCTTCCTCTCGCCGAATACTTCAGGGATACGCCTCACGTACTGCGCTTTATCGAGTTCATGGACGTTGGGGCAACGAACCAGTGGACCATGGACGAGGTCGTGACGTCGGCCGAGGTTGCAGAGACCATCGGCGCACGATGGGATATCGAGCCGGTGAAGGCTGCCTATTCGGGAGAGGTCGCAGAACGCTGGCGATACGCTGACGGCGCCGGCGAGATCGGTTTCATCTCCTCCGTCAGCCAGCCATTCTGCGGGAGTTGTACCCGTTTGCGCCTCTCTGCTGAAGGCAAGCTCTATACATGTCTCTTCGCCAGCGATGGAGCAGACGTCAAGGCCGTCCTGCGGTCGGGTGCCCCCGATGCCGACGTCGCAGCGGTGATCGAGCAAACGTGGTCTGCACGTGAGGACCGCTACTCCGAACTCCGCGGCGGTGTCCCACTTGCGGACCCCAAAGTCGAGATGAGCTACATCGGCGGCTGACCGACAAGCGATTCCGTCCCGTCCGAAACTCTCCAGAACGGACCCATTGATGTGGCGTGGCGGTTCTGACACGGTGGCAGCGTGGAACCTGCAACCGGATATCTGATAGTCGTCGCTGGCACATCCGTGGTGTGGCTCGCAGGCGAGACGGCGTGGAAGTGTGCACTCTGGGTGTTACGTCGCCCGCCACTTCGATTCCCCGGTGCCGTAAGGGTTGCCAGTGTCGTGGTCACCATCATGGTGGCGGCGGCGTCATGGAGGGTGGCACCGGCCGTCGCTGACGTCATACCTCCGTCGCATCGAGTGATGGCGATTGCCGACGTGCCGGCTGTCCAGGCGACCTCGACGGTCACGTTCGCCTCCATGCTCGAATCAGCCAGGCATTCGGTTTCCAGCTACACCGTCAGAACCGGCGATTGCCTATGGAGCATCGCTCGCTCGACGATCATCGCAGATGGCTCTGTTCCGAATGGAGCATCGACCGCCGAGTTGTGGAGACGGATATACGACGTCAATGCCAATGTGATCGGAGCCAACCCTGGGCTCATCTTCCCCGGTCAGATTCTCGAGATTCCTGAGAGGTGAAGCCTGTGGATTCCGAAGAGTTCGAACAGATCCCGTGGTCCGGGTTGGTCGCGCAGGCTCAACCATCTGTTGACCCGAGGTGGTACGCCGCTGGAGGCGTGGTCGGTGCTGTCGTCATCGTGCTCCTCGTGATGAGGATGCTCTCGGGGTCCGCACCGCCTGAAGTCGCACCGGTTCTCGCTGTCGACGTTCCACCTGAACTGTCGGTTCCTGTTCCTGCCCCCGTCGTGGAGCCGCCGACGGTCGTGACCGAGGGTTCGATAACCGAGGCCGACCTCATGGCGATCGACGAGCCGGCTGTCGTTCAGGAAGACGCCGATGTGCAGCGCCTTGTCGCCGAGTGGTTCGTAACCGATTACTTCACGAGGGACGGATCAGCCGAGACGATCGCAAGTCTCGAGGCAGCGTTGGCGGATGGCGACGCTGCTGCGGGGCTACCGCATCACGAGGACGATGGCGCCGAAATCTTCGTCGAGTGGGCTAGGGCATTTGCGTACGAGTACGCAGGGGAGGATCTCGTCGATGTGTCGGTTGCGTTCAGGACGGTCCATCGGGGTGAGGGCGGATTCGTCAGGGACCCGGTCCGGGCTGTGGTTGTCGGAATCCGGAATTGGAGGACCACCCCGGTGGTGGCAAGCGTGCCGATCTTCACCGACCTGCCCTGAGGTCCGAAATCCGAAGCCCGAAGTCGCAACGCGGACTCTGGTCTGTCAGCGAGGCGTAGCCGAGCGGGTCTGTCGTCCGTTGTCTGTCAGCGAGCGCAGCGAAGCGGATCTGGAGCGAGGCGAAGCTGAGCGACCAGTATTGTTTGGCGCGTGTTTAGCCGAACGCCGTCTCGAGGATGTCCACGATGGCAGGTACAAGTGAGTCCCATGTCACATCGCTTGTGCGCGTTGCTGTCACGAAATCGGCGGTCATGAACACTGAGACGACGCCATCAAGTTCGAGGATCGGAGCGACCCGTTCGTCGGCGCTGTCGGCGTCAGCGAAGGTCGCCGGGCCACCGACCGGTGATCCCACTGTGAACTTCATCGCCATTGGATTCGGTGTGTTTTCAACTACAACGCCCATCTGCCCCTCCGTTGGTCGTGCAGCCGAGCGTAGCGGTGTGGCGTCGTGATCCTTGGGGCGGACGTCGGTGGTACGTTCACCGATCTGGTACTCGTCGATGGCGACCGATTGACGACCGCAAAGATCCCAACATCCGAGGTCCAGAGCGATGCGATCGCTTCCGGTATCGACCAGATGGCCGGTGGCCGTCCTATCGACGTATTCGTACACGGCACCACGGTTGCGACGAACACGCTGCTCGAGAGGTCTGGCGCAAGGACAGCACTCGTTACCGACGATGGATTCGAGGATGTGATCGAGATCGGTCGCCAGGACCGCCCGTCGCTCTACGACCCGTACGACGACCGACCCAAGCCACTGGTGAACAGGACCGACCGCCACGGTGTCTCCGATTCGGACGCGGCCGTGGCTGTCGGAGAGGCGTCAGCCATCGCCATTGCGCTCGTCGCCGGACACGAGAGGGCAGATGACGAACGTCAGATTGCTGCACGGCTGAGGGAGTTGGGTTTCGATGGGCCGATCAGCCTGTCCTCGACGGTTGCCCCAGAGTTCAGGGAGTACGAACGGACATCCACCACCGTCCTCAACGCGTACCTGACCCCAGGGACATCTCGTTACCTCTCGGCGATGGAGGACACGCTGGTTGCGACGGAGCGGCTCAAGCGGATGGCTGTGATGCGGTCATCCGGGGGACTCATCTCACCCGAAGCCGCTGCCACTCTTCCTGCGAGCATCCTGCTGTCTGGTCCGGCCGGTGGTGTGATCGCTACCGCCGCCTTCGCCGGTCGCACGGGGCATTCCAGAGTCGTGTCGTTCGATATGGGTGGCACATCCACCGATGTGTGCAGGATCGATGCCGGTGGCTATGACGTCAGTTATGAGCGTGAGATCGCTGGATACGCCTGCCGACTCCCTTCGGCTGGGGTTCATACCGTGGGCGCTGGTGGGGGATCGCTGGCATGGATCGATGCCGGTGGATCGCTGAGGGTCGGTCCCCAGAGTGCCGGAGCGAATCCTGGCCCCGCTTGCTACGGACGGGGTGAAACGAAGGCGACGGTCACGGACGCAAACGTGGTGCTTGGCCGCATCGCACCGGACGCAAGGCTGGGAGGAACCCTTGCCATCGATCGGACGCTTGCTGTCCAAGCGATGGAGCCACTTGCCGAGGCCCTCGGAATCACGGTGGACGCAGCAGCGAGGGGCATCCTTGCCATCGCAGAGGAGGTCATGGCTGGGGCCATCCGAACGGTGTCGATCGAGCAGGGTGCAGATCCGAGAGGTGCGTACCTGTATGCCTTCGGTGGTGCCGGCGGACTGCATGCGACCGCCCTCGCACGATCACTCGGGATGGCAGGCGTCGTGGTGCCGCCGCACTGCGGTGTGTTCTCAGCCCTTGGGCTACTGCTGGCACCCCCGCGGTCCGAACTTGCCCAGTCGATCTTCGTAACCGGTGATGATCTCAGCGCAGCTGTCGCGGTGGCGGATGCGCTGGCATCGGAGGCATCGATCGCGCTGGAGGAGGCCGGCCACATTGCAGGCACCGTGCGGTTCACGGTCGATGTCCGCTACATCGGCCAGTCACACGAGATCGGTGTGCCGTGGTCACGGGACGAGTCGATGGCTGTGATCTCCCAACGGTTCCACGATGTACACATGCAGCGCAACGGTTTCGCCCGATCGGAGGACCCGACTGAGATCGTCACGATCCGATGCACGGCAGAGGGCACACCAGGGCTTTCGCTGGACGACCTCACGTTCCAGTCAGTCGGGGACGGTCCTCCATCGTCATCACGCGTGATCGGGACGAGGCACGGTGACGCGGAGGCGATGGTGCTCCCCAGGGAGAGTCTCGCCGAGGGCACCGTGATCGATGGGCCGGCGATCATCGAGGAGTCCGAGGCCACGACGTTCGTCGACATCGGCGAGCGAGCTGTTGTGACGAGCGATGGATCCATGGAGGTGTCATGGTGAGCGTCGACCCGATCGTGCTTGAGATCATGCGCAACCAACTGTCGTCCATCGCTAAGGACATGGGCATCGTGCTGCGTAACACCTCGTTCTCTCCCAACATCAAGGAACGTGTCGATTGTTCGGCGGCGGTGTTCACGCCTGATGGCGAGATGCTCGCCCAGGCAGAGCACATCCCCGTTCATCTCGGTTCGATGCCTGCATCAGTTCGTGCCGTCATGGACGTATTCGGAAGTGCTCCCGAGCAGGGGGTCCAGTACGCAGTCAACGATCCCTTTGCTGGAGGAACGCACCTCAACGATCTCACGCTGGTCCGACCGGTCCACGTTGGGGGTGACGTTGTCGCATGGGTCGGAAACAGGGCACACCATGCAGATGTCGGTGGAGAGGCACCGGGTTCGATGCCAGCACATGCCACGACGGTCGGTCAGGAAGGGATCATCGTGCCACCGATGATCGCCTCTCGTGACGGCGTGTGGTCTGACGAGTTCCTCGTCCCGTTCCTCGAAGCGACCCGGACGCCTGCCGAGAGGAGGGGGGATCTGTCGGCTCAGGTTGGAGCCAACGAAGCGGGTGCCCTGAGGTTGGGAGCCCTCATCGGAGAGCACTCAGGCGGCGACTTCGGGTCGATCGCTGGCGCACTGCTCTCGTACGGAGAGAAGCGCATGGCGGCGGCCATCGCGGCACTTCCCGATGGGGCATCAAGCTTCACGGACTTCATGGAGTGGAAGGGTGATCTCGTCCCGATATCTGTCACGGTCAGGGTCTCAGGGAGTGAACTCACCGCTGACTTCACGGCATCCGCAGATCAGGTCGCAGGGAATATCAATGCCGTCAGGGCGGTCACCCGATCGTGTCTCTCGTATGCGGTCCGTGTAGCAACGGACCCGAGCATTCCTGCAACAGGTGGCGCACACCGCCCCCTCGAGCTCATCACACGGCCGGGGTCGATAGTCGAAGCTCAGGCTCCGGTGGCGGTCGCGGCGGGAAACGTCGAGACATCGCAGAGAATCGCTGACGTACTGCTCGGGGCACTCGCCCAGTTCGCACCGGATCGGGTGCCGGCGGCGAGCCAAGGCACGATGAACAACGTGTTGATCGGTAACGACACCTTCGCCTACTACGAGACGGTGGCAGGGGGCCAAGGTGCGCGACCGAAACGTGACGGGCAGTCGGGAATCCAGACAGGCATGACCAACACGAGGAACACACCGATTACCTCGCTGGTGGCCCACTACCCGTTCGAGATCACCAGATACCGCCTCCGGAAGAACAGTGGCGGCGAAGGAGCGTTCAGTGGTGGCGACGGGATCGAGCGAGGTATCCGCTTCCTCGAACCGTCGACGCTGTCACTGATGGGAGAACGGAGGAGCACCTCCCCATGGGGTCTTGCAGGCGGTGGCGATGGATCATCGGGAGAGGATTGGCTCATCACATCCTCCGGGGATCGTGTTCGGCTGGATGCGAAGTGCACAGTGGAGGTCGAGCCCGGAGACGAACTCGTGGTGTTGACCCCAGGTGGAGGGGGTTGGGGCAGCGGATCTGGGGTCGCGACGTGAGAAGTATCCTCGCGTCATGACGCTCATCGACGAACTCATCGACATCGTCGGGGAGTCACGAGTCCGTCATCATCCACTGGACCTTGCAGTCTTCGCAAACGATGCCGGGGTGACTTCTGGAACCGCCCTTGCGGTGGCGATTCCGGCGTCGACCGAAGAAGTTACAGCCTGTGTCAGGGCTGCACGCAGGCACGGCATCCCGATCGTCCCCCGAGGTGCAGGCACGGGCCTTGCTGGCGGTGCCGTGGCCATCGAGTCCGGCTTGCTGATCGTGCTGACGCGCCTCAACGAAATCCACGAGGTCGACGAGATCGGGAGAACCGCATGGGTCGGACCGGGATTGGTCAACCTCGATCTGTCCGTCAATCTGGCTGACCGTGGCCTCCACTTCGCACCCGACCCCTCGAGCCAGCAGGCAAGCACCATAGGTGGCAACGTTGCAACGAACGCCGGGGGCCCGCACTGTCTCGCTGATGGAACGACGGTTGCGCACGTGCTTGCAGCTGAGTTCGTGACCGCCGACGGAGACGTGGTCATGGTTGGCGACGAGATCCCTGACGCACCCGGTCTTGACCTGCGATCTGTGGTGGTTGGGTCAGAGGGCACGCTCGGGATCGTGACGAAGGTACTCGTCAGGCTCATGCAGAACCCTCCCGACGCCGCAACGATCCTGCTTGGTTTCTCAACGATCGAGGACGCCGCGAACACCGTCTCCGAGGTGATCGGTTCCGGCTTCATACCGGCCGCCCTTGAAATGATGGACCAGGCGATGGTGATAGCCGTCGAGAACTTCGTCCACGCGGGCTATCCAACGGATGCCGCAGCGGTACTCCTCGTCGAAGTCACAGGAACGTCTGAGTCTGTCCATGATGCCGTGCGGACGGTAAGGACGATCAGCGGAGCGAATGCGGCATCACTCATCAGAGTCGCCACCGACAGCGAGGAGCGGGCGTTGTTGTGGAAGGGCCGAAAGTCTGCGTTCGGCGCCGTGGCACAGTCGGCTCCCGACTACTACCTGCACGACACGGTCGTACCGAGGACGAAACTCGTCGAGGTCCTCTCCGCGATCTACGACATTGCGGCAGCTCATGAGCTCACGATGCTGAATGTCTTCCATGCTGGAGACGGCAACCTGCATCCACTTATTGCCTTCGATGCCGATGATCCGGGAAAGCTTGAACAGGTCAGATCCGCTGCCGACCAGATGGCGCGGGTCTCTCTCGACGCAGGTGGATCGCTGTCGGGAGAACACGGCATCGGGATCGAGAAGCGTGATCTCATGTCACTGGTCTTCACTGATGTGGATCTCGACGCCCAAGCCAGAATCCGTGATGCCTTCGATCCCGACGATGTGATGAACCCCGGCAAGGTGCTTCCCGCAGGTTCGCGGTGCTTCGATGCGTCTGGGATGCGGATCGAATGACCGAACTTCCACCAGCCGTGGCCGAGGTAGTCGAATTTTCGGGCCGTGGTGATTCGCCCGCCGGTCTTGCGGTAGCCAAAGCCGTTGCGCCGCTGTCAACGAGTGAAGCGTCCGATGTGATGAAGGCGGCGGCACATGACGGCGTCACGGTCGGGTTCGCAGGTTCGGGAACGAGCCTTGAGCTTGGCGGTCTGGGTCAGTTCGACCTCGGCATGGTCTCGAGCGGGTTGTCTGAGATCATCGATTACCAACCAGAAGATCTCACCGCTGTGGTTGGCAGCGGTGTGGACGTTCGCGATCTGGAGGGCGAGCTCCGGGCGCGTCGTCAGACGACACTGCTTCCGACCGATGTGGCGGGTAGAACGGTGGGAGGGGTGATCGCCGAGGGTGCGTCGTCGATGAGCCGTCTGAAGTATGGGCCGACCCGTGATCGCGTGCTCGAGGTGACGATCGCTACTGGGTACGGCGAGGAAGTGCGTGGAGGCGGCAGGGTCGTGAAGAACGTGACGGGCTACGACTTGCCACGCCTTGTCACGGGATCGATGGGTTCGCTCGGATTCATTGGATCGGTGTGCCTCAAGCTCTGGCCGTTGCCTGCTGTCAGTCGGGTCGTGCGTGTTGACGACGCGGCGATGGCGCTTGCGTCGTTGTACCGGCCAGTGTCTGTCCTTGAGACGGACACCGGGAGTTTCGTGACACTCGAGGGATCCGAGGACGATGTCCGAGCCCAGACCATGGCCGTAGGAGGTGGGGCGGACGCCGCTGAGCCGCCGCCGCCGATCGATCTGCCCATCGTCGCTTCGATCAGAGTCGCTCCTCGATCCATCGCTGGCGGGCTCGCCGACCTGCAAGACGCCGGAGCAACACGATGGATCGCCCAGCACGGCGTCGGTGTGATCGAGGCTGGATGGAATGACCTCGATACGGAGACGTTTACCGAGTTGAGAAAGGCCGTGGAGCGAAAGGGCGGGCGCGTTGTCGTTCGACGGGGCGGGGGAAGCTTCGACGCTGTCGATCCGTGGGGCGCGCCGCCGGACTCGATTGCGCTCCAGGCCAGCATGAAGAAGCTCTTCGATCCTTCGGCTGTATGCAACCCAGGCAAGCTTCCCGGAGGCCTCTGATGGCATGGGTGACGGAGCATCACGTGACTCGCCAGGCCCTCAATTCATGTGTGACGTGTGGGCTATGTCTGCCCGTGTGCCCGACGTTCAGGTTGACAGGCGACGAGACGGCGTCACCCCGTGGACGGCTCACAGCCATGAGTGCGGCGGCCAGCGGCCAGTACGTTGTCGATGACCGGTTCGCAGACATCATGTCGCTCTGTCTGCAATGCAGGGCGTGCGAAACAGCATGCCCATCGCTCGTTCCCTTCGGCGAGGCGATGGAGGCCACGAGAGCTGAGGTGGATGCCCAGGTCAGATCATCACGGTCATGGTTGAGGCAGTTCTCGCTCACGCGCGTCCTCCGAATGCGCGTCCTCCTGCTGTTTGCGACGATCGTGTCGATCATGTTGGCGAAGCTGCACTTGTTGCATCGCCTGCCGATCGTCGGTCCCTTGACCAAGGGACTGAGGCCGATGTCTCTGCCGATCACGCCCATTGTCGGTAAGTCGTGGGGAACCCCTGGAGGGCCGGTTGCGCTCTTCCTCTCCGGATGCATCGCCGATGTGTGGTTCCCCGACGTGCATCGGAGCGCCATCGACGTGCTCGTCCGTGCGGGCTATCGCGTCGAAGCGCCGTCGAAACAGACCTGTTGTGGTGCATTGGCTGCGCACTCGGGATATGCCGACGACGCCGAATCCATGGCCAAGGTCAACATCGATGCCCTCGCTGGTGCCGATGTGATCATCACCGATGTTGCGGGGTGCGGCGCACACGTGGCGTCCTATGGCAAGTACGGCGAGGCCGGTGCCGATGTCGCAAACCGGGTCCGTGACATCAACGATCTCGTGGCGGAGTTGATCTCGCAGGGCGCCCTGCCGGTGCTCGAACCGACGGGCGTCACCGTTGCTATCCAGGACCCGTGCCACCTCGAACATGGTCAGAAGGTGCACACATCCGTCGACGCCGTCGTCGAAGCAGCAGGATATGTGACCGCTCCCGTTGATCGGGGAGGCCTCTGCTGTGGCGCCGCAGGCATCTACCAGATCGAACATCCCGAGATGTCGGGCGATTTAGGGCGTGCCAAAGCGGACACCGTTGAGCGATCAGGTGCCACGATCGTCGTGTCGGCCAACGCTGGTTGCGAGATGCAGTTGCGGAGATATCTGGGGTCAGACATAGAGGTGATGCACCCAATCGAACTCTACGCAGGGGCCCTCGGGGCGGAATAGCCCCAACCCTGTTCATGACCACGGCTCACGGTCACGGATCGGGTGGTGGCCTCGGTTGGTTCGGACGGTTGTGTCCGTCGTGGTCGGAAGATTTGTGGGTGGCGGTGTGGTGTGGTCTGCACAAGAGTGTGAGGTTGCCGAGTGACGTGTCGCCTCCGTTGGCCCAGTCGGTCAGGTGGTGGGCATCGCACCATGCCGCGGGTGCGTCGCATCCGTCCCATGTGCAGCCTCGGTCGCGCTGTTCCAACGCTCTACGTATCGCTGCAGGGATGGTGCGTGTTTTGCGGCCGACGTCGAGTGGTTCTGAGTCCGATTCGAGGACCATGGGGATGATCGAAGCGTCACACGTGATCCGCCTGACGGTTTCGGGTGTGACGGGCATACCGGACAGTTCAGGCAGCTGTTTCGAAACGCCTTTCAACGTCTCAAAGTCGACGGTGACGGTGATGTGCGGTTTCTCACCACTGGAGGTGACGAGGGTGTTGTTTTGGTCGAGGTAGAAGCGCCATATGTCACCCAGAGCGTCGGCACGACGCTGTGCAGGTGTGAGTGGGTCGTCACGGCCCAAAGAGGTGGGGTTCACCTGTGCGTCGATCACTGTTTGGACCGTATGGAACAGTTCTGGGGTCAGGGTGCCACGTATGTCTCCCATACCGTCCAACATCGATGCGAGGTAGAGGCTGCGTCGCCGGTCACGTTTGTCAACGCTTACAGCGGGTGGGCGTAGATGCCGCTGGGCTCGGTCGTGCACCCCGTTGCTTCAAGGGCCGCAACAAGCCAGTCGCAGTCCGCGACCCACGCTGAGAATCGCGTTGCTCCCCGGTCGTCCGCGAGGTCTATGAGCGCCTTGATCGCGTCGACGGCTTCGTCACGGGTCGTGTCGAGCAGCAGCACCTCGAACGCACCGTCGACCTCGCGTGTGATCGCATGCGAGCCACCTACCTCCCACAGCTGATGATCGATTGCAGCAGACTCGACGTCGGCGATGCGCAGCGTGTGGAACGACCATGACACGCCGACGAGGCCACGCAGCGCTCGCCCCGGTTCTCCGGTTGACCATGAACCCACGATCATCGGTGCATCTTGTTTCCGTCCGGGCTGTGCCTTCAA
Source organism: uncultured Kiloniellales bacterium (assembly GCA_964196275.1). Taxonomy (GTDB): domain Bacteria; phylum Actinomycetota; class Acidimicrobiia; order Spongiisociales; family UBA5794; genus UBA5794. The sequence continues at coordinate 18,037 of CAXMSN010000102.1, forward strand.
CGACGAGGGTCGCCGCCTTCCCCCGTTGCGCTGAGGGGCAGGGTTTGCGTCGTCGACTTCTCGGAAGCCTCGGTGGACGAGCGTTGTCCGGCGGAATCCTGTCTTACCGATGTGCCGAATCGACGCCGTGTTCGTCTCCTCGACGAGAAGTCTCGCTGTCAGGGCACCGTGTTCCCGGGCCCAATCTGTGAATGCGATAGCGAGCCTTCCAGCGATGCCCTCACCTCTTCGATCGGGACGCACGCGAGCTGCGTGTAGCCACGCCTCCGTGGGCGTGAGGAGAGCGCATCTTCCAACAGCGATCGGCTCGTCTGCATCGTCTGTGTCCACGAGGACCACTCCGTTCGGGTCATCGATCCAGCCGGCAATCGAATCGGGAACGTAGTCGCCCCACTCGAACGTGCCGGTCGTGAAACTCGTGATCGCATCGATGTCGTGATGGGTCGCTCGGCGTATGGACATGGGAGCGAGATTACTTCGGACCACGGACCACGGGTTCGGACGTCGGACCACGGACTTCGGACTTCGGCTTCCGGATTGGGACCGTTGTCCGACCAGCACGCCCTGGGGCCGATCTCAGTACTCGGCCAGTTCCCTTGCGTGTTCCACGATGCCCGCGACGTCTGGCATGACCTGTACCTCAAGTGAATGAGCGAACGGGAAGGCTGGAACTTCGGGCGCTGTGTACCGACGGATAGGTGCGTCCAGCCACTCGAACGTCTTCTCTGCGATCTGTGCGGCGATCTCTGCCCCGAATCCCACGAACCCGTTGTCCTCGTGCACGATGAGAACCTTCGAGGTCGTCTTAACGGCGGCCTCAATCGAAGGCCAGTCGAGCGGCCTGATCGATCTGAGATCGAGAACGGAGACGTTGATCCCTTCCTCTGCCAGCTGATCCGCTGCCTCAACGGAGAAGTGCGACATCGCTCCGTAGGCGATGATCGTCAGGTCAGTTCCGTCTCTGCGCAATGCGGCCTTCCCGATCGGGACGCTGTGAGGCGCCTCAGGTATCGGTCCCGTTGCAAGGCGATAGAGCTTCTTCGGCTCGAGCACCATCACGGGGTCGGGATCGGCCATGGCTGAGTGGAGCAGTCCCATCGCATCTGCCGGCGTTGATGGAATCACGACCTTCAGACCGGGAATGTGTGCGTAGAAAGCCTCGATCGACTGCGAGTGGTACATCGCACCATGGATCCCGCCGCCGTACGGAACCCGAAGGGTGACGGGCATGTTCCAACGGCCGTTGGACCGGTAGTGGACACGTGCGAGCTCAGAGACGATCTGGTCGAACCCGGGGTGGATGAAGTCGGCGAACTGGATCTCAGCGCACGGCTTTGCGCCTGCGGCAGCGGTCCCGATCGCGAGACCGACGACGAGCGCCTCCGCAAGCGGTGTGTTGAACGATCTGTCCTCACCGAAGGCCTCGGTGAGGCCCTTCGTCGCTTTGAAGACTCCGCCCTTCGGATCGGCGACGTCCTCTCCGAATACGATTACCGCTTCGTCAGCAGCCATGAGCGAGTGCAAGGCGCCGTTGATGGCAGTGATCATGTTGCCATGCTCGCCATCTGGCGGTGCCTCGATCTCCGTCGTTGCGACAGATGGTTCGATGGGGTTGGCGTACACGTGCGAGAGGGGATCGGTTGGGTCTGGTGCCGATTCGGTGTCCTTGACCGCCTTCTGGATTACAGCCGTCACCTCGGTGTCGATTTCCTTCTCCATGGCGTCGGACAGGATGCGCTGCTCGACGAGGTACTGCCGGAAGTTCGGAATCGGATCCTTGCGACGCCAGAGTTCGACCTCTTCGCGTGAGCGGTAGAGCTTGTCGTCATCGTCCGATGTGTGTGCGTAGTAGCGATACGTCTTGGCCTCGATGAGCGATGGACCCTCTCCCGCCCTGGCTCGGTCGACCGCTGCCGACATCGCTCCATAGACCTCGAGCACGTTGTTCCCGTCCACGACGATCCCGGGCATGCCATAGCCGGCTGCCCGGTCGGCGACCTGGCCAGCGATCTCGGATGCCGCCGGCACCGAGATCGCGTAAAGGTTGTTCTGGATGAGGAAGATGACAGGGAGCCTGTGGATCCCGGCGAAGTTCATCGCCTCGTGCCAGTCACCCTCGGACGTTGACCCTTCGCCGCCATCGACCACAACGACGGCGTCGCTCCCTTGTCGCTGGAGTTCGTAGGCGATCCCGCAGGCGTGCGGATACTGCACACCGATCACGGACGACTGGGTGAAGACGTTGAGATCTGGCTCAGACCAGTGGGCTGGCATCTGCCTCCCGCCGCTCGACGGGTCCGACGCTTTCGAGAACACGCCTGCGAAGAGATCCTCTGCGCTCATGCCGATGCTCAGCGCGTACGCCGTGTCGCGGTAGTAGGGAAGCGACCAATCTTTCGATGGGTCGATCGCTGCCGCTGCCCCAACCTGGGTCGCCTCGTGCCCGGACACGGAGACGACGAACGGCACTCTTGCCTGGCGGTTGAGCGCCCACATGCGCTCATCGAGTTTTCGTGCGAGCACCATGTTCCGATAGAGGCCCAAGAGGTCCTCGTCGGTAAGTCCGAGAGCCGTATGGTCGATCACGCTGTCAAGGAAGAGCGTCATTGTGTACCCCCGTGTGCCTTTGCTGCAGCGATCCGCCGTTCTGCGACGTGCTCCGCTGCCTGATGTGTATCTGTGTCAAGACTCTCGGCTTCATCAAGGATCTCTGAGAGGTTCACCTTGATCTTGTCCACCATCTGTGCCGCCTTCGCCACCGAGTACCCGCCATGCTCTGCAGCGATGTTGATGATCCCGCCAGCATTCACGACGAAATCGGGTGCGTACAAGATCCCTGCATCCTTGAGCCGCTGCCCGTCGGCGTCGGTGGCCAGTTGGTTGTTGGCAGAACCTGCGATGGCAGCGCACGCGAGCTCCGGTATCGAAGTCTCGTCGAGGTCGGCGCCGAGCGCACAGGGAGAGAAGATGTCGCAGTCGACCGAGTGAATGTCGTCGACGGACGTGACCTTGGCTCCGATGTCCCTCGCAGCCAGATCGGTCGCTACCTCGTTTATGTCGGCGACGACGAGATCGGCACCGAGTCCATGTAGCCGCTCGGCGAGAGACATTCCGACCTTCCCGATGCCTTTGATGGCGATCCTTCGGCCTCGGAGACTCTCGTCGCCCCACAATCGCATCGCTACCGCCTCAAGGGCTGCAACGACTCCTCGTGCGGTGGCAGGGGACGGATCACCGGAACCACCCTGTGCCATCGGCAGCCCTGATACATGGTCTGTTTCGTGTGAGACGATGACCATGTTCGGAACGGTTGTTCCAACGTCTTCCGCGGTGATATAGCTGCCGCCAAGGCTTTCGATGAACTTGCCGTAAGCGATGAACAGGGCGTCAGAGCCGACCCTGGAGGGGTCACCGATGATGACGGCCTTCCCGCCTCCGAAGGAGAGCCCTGCGCACGCAGCCTTATAGGTCATGCCCTTGGAGAGCCTGAGTACGTCGGTCAGCGCCTCGTCCTCAGTCGCATACGGGTAGAAGCGGGTGCCCCCCAAACCGGGGCCGAGCGTGGTGTCGTGGATGGCGACGATGGACCGAAGACCTGACTCGTGATCGAAGCCGAAGTGCACGGATTCGTGGCTCTCGGCACCGACGGATTCGAATACTCCCAAGGTGAAGCCTCTCTCCACGTGACGGTTCCATCGGGCGCACTCATGATACCGCTCCGAGCAACCTGTATCCGTGGCGGAACGAGATGCGTACCATCACCGCATGATCGCCACCGCATTTCTCCGCGTCTACCTTCCTGCGGCCCGCGTCGTGGGCCTCGCGCCTCACAGGGAACTGAACGAGGGCGGCGCACTACAGCTCGACGGCCCGTTCGTATGGACGGAGGGCCTCGTCGACGATGCGATCTACACCATGTGGGAAGGCGACCAGTTCGCGTGTCCAAGGAATGTACGTCTGCGGATGCTTGAAGGCATCGTTGCGTTTTCGCGGTCCGAGCCCTCGTTCCCGCTCATCAGCGAGGACGAGCGAGATGAATTTCTCGACGAACTATCCAAATTGAAGAGGTCGACCGTGCACGGCCGCTCGTACATCCTGTCGTCTGCGTGGCACGTTCCTCTGCGATGGTTCTCGGCATTCCACGCATCTGAGCGTGACGTGTACACGGAGGGTGCCATCACCTCGATCCGATACAGGACATCCACCGGTGAGGC
>CAXMSN010000103.1:0-15954 GCA_964196275.1 uncultured Kiloniellales bacterium
TGGTCGACGTCCCATCCGAAACCACCGAGATAGCTGAAGGCTCGCACGCATCGGGTGTCGTTCCGCGAGGGAAGGCCGCTACAGGGTGTCCTGTGGGCGTACATGGGCAGAATGACTACACGTCATGGTTCGCTGGCGACCCAGACATGGATGGGTCGTGGAACGGATACGACGGGCCCGCTCCCCCATGGAACGACTCGATACCACATCGGTACACGTTCACCGTCAGGGCGGTCGACGCGGAATCACTCGCGCTCGCTCCAGGGTTCGGTCGTGCACAACTCGAGACAGCGATTGACGGGCACGTGCTCGACTCCGACTCGCTGACCGTTACGTACTCTCTCAACCCCAGCCTTCGCTGAACGCCGTGGCGACTTCCGAAATCATCGCTGGGCTCCCAAAGGCTGTTCTTCATGATCATCTCGATGGCGGGCTGCGCATCGAGACAGTGCTGGAACTCGCCGACGAGGCTGGATACCGGGGTCTCCCCTCGTACGACGTTGAGGAACTCACCGAGTGGTTCCATCAGGGCCAGGCTGGCTCTCTAGAACGGTATCTGGAGGCTTTCGAGCACACGATCAGCGTGAAGCAGGAGGAGGCAGCGATCAGCAGGGTCGCGTACGAGTGCGGTGTCGATCTCGCTGCTGACAACGTGGTGTACGCCGAAGTGCGATATGCCCCCAGTCTCTTCACAGAGGAAGGACTCGCACTCGAGGCGGTGTTCGAGGCAGCGAACGACGGATTCGCCCGCGCAATGAGCGAAACGGGAATCGACATCAGGTCGATCGCCGTTGCTCTACGCCAATTCTCAGACAGCGCCGAGGTCGCCCGGGTGGCGGCCCGATACCTCGACAAGGGTGTCGTGGCCTTCGACCTTGCTGGTCCCGAGGCTGGCTTTCCTGCGGACAACTATCTCGAGGCCTGTCGAATAGCACACGAAGCCGGGCTTCGCCTGACGATTCACGGCGGCGAGGGTGATGGCGCACATTCGATGTGGCGAGCGATCGCTCTTTGTGGTGCGCAACGCATCGGGCACGGAGTTCGTGTCGCAGACGACACCGATTTCGACGGGTCGGTCATGACCGATCTCGGATCCTTTGCGAGGCGGGTCCGAGATGAACGGATACCTCTCGAGGTCGCACCGAGTTCGAACATCCACACGGGAATGTACCCAACGATCGCCTCGCACCCGTTCGGGGAGCTCTATCGGCATGGATTCAATGTTTCGATCAACACGGACAACCGCCTGATGTCTGGCGTGACCGTGGGAAGCGAATATGAGCTCGTAGCTGAGACGTTCTCACTCTCGATCGCTGACCTTGAGGACATCACGGTCAATGCGATAGCAGCGGGATTCGGCGACTACCCCTCCCGCAAGCGCTTGATCGACTCCGTGGTTCGACCTGCGTACTCGAAAGCGATTGCCGCACAGGGCTAGAGGATCGTTGCTTCGATCCAGTCGATCACATCGCCGATGACCTGTTTGCCCTCTGGCTCGTTGTGAGTCTCGTGTCGAAGGTTCGGGTAGAGCCTTCGCTGGACGCTCGGAGAGCGGGTCAGCGTTGCACTGGCTGAGGGTGGTACCAACGGGTCCTCTGCGCCGTGGAAGACAAGTGTGGGTGTGACGATCTCACCGACGCGGTCTCGGAGCCTCGCCTGTTCAGCGAAGCCTGACTTTCCCATTCGGGTGGTCGCTTTCGTGTGTACCAGCGGATCATCGAAATAGGCCTCACCCACGGCGGGATCCCTCGAAAGTTGCTCCGCCGACACGTCGGTAGGGAACTTCATCTTCGGTGCGACTCCCCCAAGCACCTTGGCAAGGCTCCTGATCACGGGAGAGATCTCGTCATCGAGCGCGGGAGCCGAGAGCACGGCGGCATTCGGGGCGGGTGATCGCTGGTCGATGAGATAGCCGGTACAGATCATCCCACCCATCGAGTGGCCGTACAGGACCCAGGGTCGGCCTGAGGCGGCGGCGGAAGCTGCAGCGAACTGGGCAATGTCGTCAGCGAAAACAGGGAAATCCTCGACGTGCATCTCATGTCCGCCGGACTGTCCGTGACCGCGGAGGTCGAGCATGTGAACAACCGCACCACTGGCAGCGAACTGTGCTGCAGGTCCGGACCACCTGCCACTGTGCTCGGCGAGGCCGTGAACGATGAGAATGTCGTAACGGGGAGTCTCAGGCGTGACCGTTCTCGTGAACAGCTCCGTGCCGTCGCTGGTGACGAATGTTCCTGTCGTTTCGCTCATCGCTCACCGCTTTCTGAAGTCATCGCTGCGCCAACGATACCTGCGTTGTTCAAGAGAACCGCAGGCACGAGAGGCGCTCTTGTTGAGAGGAGATGGCCGTAGTCGGCGAAGCGTTTCGATATGCCGCCTCCGAAGATGATCAGCGCCGGAGAGAAGAGGGTTTCTACATGAACGAGGAACTCGTGCGCCCGATCGGCCCACGTCTCGAGATCCATTGCATCGCGTTCGACAAGCCTCGACGCCGCATAGTGTTCGGCGACCATTCCCTTGAACTCCAAGTGGCCCAGCTCCGTATTCGGTACGAGCACGCCGTCGTTCAGAAGCGCTGACCCGATCCCGGTACCGAACGTGAAGAGCATGACCACACCCGCAACGCCCCTGCCGGCCCCGTAATGGGCTTCGGCCAGTCCTGCCGCGTCTGCATCGTTGACAACGGAAACAGGAACGGCCAGAGCGGCTTCCAGTTCCAGTTGTGCCGGATAGTCGATCCACTCAGGTGAGATGTTCGCAGCCGACCGGACCACGCCGTCGACCACCACTCCAGGAACCGTGACGCCGATCGGCCCCTCCCAGGCATGGAACCGAACGACCTGTCTGACCGTGTCGGTGATGTCCTCTGGCGTACCGGAAGTGGGTGTGGGAATCCTATGCCGGACTGTCACAAGAGCACCGGACTTGAGGTCGACCGCTGCGCCCTTGACGCCAGATCCACCGATATCTATCCCGAACGCTGTCACGGCTCTACGTCTCCTCGATGATCGCCTCTACGGCGTCAGCATATTCTGCTCTGTGTCCGAAGGATGTCTCGTCCATCGTCAGGACGACTCCTCCCGGGAATTCGGCGAGACGCTCAGGGACGGGATCGATGCCCCGCGGAAGATCGGAATGACGGAAGACACCACGGGGGGTGAGGAGGAGGGCTCGCGTCGAGTCACCTGAGGTCGCCACAGTGACGCCGGGCAATTGCTCGAGACTCCGAGCGAACTTCGTAACCCACGTGCGCATCTCAGCAAGCAGTGCATCATCGACTGAAGCTCCTCGGGGCAACACCACCCCGCACGGCGGAGGTGGAGCCAGCGATCGGTGCCAGCGGACGATCTGATCGCTAGTCGGCGCCTCAAGACGTCCTGCAATGTTCGGCCATTCCCTGATCACGGTGTCCCCTTCGGGAATGGCAACGTCGACGGGCATTCCCCCGACATGCGGTATCTCGTTGGCGACCGAGGGAGCGAATCCCATCTGCGCCCCGAAATTCGGCGTTCGCAACCGGGACACCCATACGCCTTCGGCTGAGCTGGGGATCACCGCTCGATGAACGGGAGGCTGACAATGCGAGCGGTCACTTCCTTGTTTCGGATCGTCACCGTCATCGTGTCGTCGGGGCCAGGTGGCGGGCGAACATAGGCCATGCCGATCCCATGGCCGAGGGTCGGTGAGAAGTTGCCGGACGTCACCGACCCGGAGCCTGTGGAGGTCGTCACGGCGTAGCCCTGCCGTGGAATAGCCCGTCCCTCGGTGACGAACGCAACGAGTTGTGATGGCAGATCATCTTTGATCGCCTCGAGCGCTTCCTTGCCGATGAACTCATGGTTCCAGTCGACCACCCACCCAAGACCCGCCTCAAGCGGGGTTACGTCTTCGTGGAGGTCTTGGCCCCAGAGCGGATATCCCATTTCAAGGCGCAGCGTATCCCGCGCACCAAGGGCTGCAGGCTTCCCACCGGCAGCGATGAGGGCCTCCCACAGATCGTGTGCAGAATCGTGCGGAACACAGATCTCGGCGCCGGCCTCTCCTGTGTAGCCGGTCCCGGCAGCGGTGGCCTGGTGGCCGGCGAACTCGCCGGTGGCAACTCTGAATCGTCTGGGCATGAAGCCGAGGACGTTCTCGACGATATGAGGTGCATTGACGCCTTGAACGGCGATGAGGGCCGTGCGTTCCCTGACATCGTCGAACGAAACAGAAGGGGCCGCTGCGTCGCGGAAGCGTTGAACGATGCCATCGAAGTTCGTTCCGTTGGGCATAACCCAGAAACGATCGGCGTCGAGCCACCAAACGATGATGTCGTCCTCTATTCCGCCGCGGTCGTTCAGCGCCATGGTGTACTGGGCGCGTCCCGGTTCGATCTTCGTGATGTCGTTGCAGAGCTGGTTCCGGAGGAGTTCGACGGAGCCCTCTCCCTTGACCTCGAAGCGACCAAGGTGGGAGACGTCGAACACTCCGACATCGTTTCTTACGGCATGGTGCTCGTCGAGGACGCTGTCGTGTTGGACGGGCATCGTCCAACCCCCGAAGTCAGTGAACCGGGTGTCCGACTCTTCGTGTGCAGAGTGAAGCGGCGAGTTTGGCATACGTGGTTCCGATCAGTCCTACGGCGAGGTGCTGCTTGTGACCGAGATGGTAGTGGGGCACCGTCAAGTGGTTCGTCGCAGATAGACCACTACGAGACGTCGGCGACCTTCCCGAGATCCGTCACTTCGGGAGGTCCGGGAATCCGGGTCGGCGCCGCATGCTCAACCGATGCGTCCGGCTCTTCAAGCCCGTATTTCACGAGGAGATGCAGGTAGTCCCTCTGGTAGAACACCTTGCACTTGACATTCGGGTAGAGCTCACGCAGACGCCGAACCTTCCGGTTCTTTTTCGTGACGAGCTTCTGGCTCATCGTCGTTATCTCGATGTAGACGTCGTCGTCTGGGAGGTAGAAGTCTGGTCGGAACAGCTTCGACGGATCGCCGTACGTGTTCCATTCGATGGCGAATGCCTTCGGTTCGTACTCCCACTGAATCTCGTAGAAGTCGAGGAGTCTCGCGAATTCCCGTTCGCTGTTGTGGGCGAAATCGGTGGTCTCCGCCTTTGACGGCGCGAATAGGTCGTCTGTGGTCAGGTTCCGGCTGCCTTCGCAATATCTGCTGCTGGAGTGGCATCGGTCATGGCGTGATCAGGGAACAGCCTGTGGATCTCACCCGCTACCTCGTCATGGACGGGGCGTACCGCAATGCCAAAGACGCCTTGACCCTTCTGAAGAAGGTCGATCACCTCTTCGGGGCTTCGTGCGGCATAGATCGTCGAACCGTCGGAGAGCAGGGTGATGTCGCTCTCGCGCCATCCCTCCCCCTCTTGTTCCTCGAGTTGTTCGAAGGCGCTGCGGATCTTGTGGAGGCTTGTTCCCGCGTCCTTGAGTCGCTTGACGACGCGGAGCGTGACGATGTCCTGGAACGTGTAGAGCCTTTGTGTACCTGATCCCGTCGCTTCCTGAAGCGACGGGCCGAGGAGCCCGGATCGGTCCCAATAGTCGAGCTGCCGGTAAGTGATGCCGACGACGGCGCACACCTGTGGCGAGCGAAAGCCGAGACTTGTGTCGATGTTTGTTTCGGTCATGTTCTTGCGTCTCCTATTACCCAGAGGTTACACAGTCGTAATTCCGCCCGTTGAATTACCGCCGCGCAATTTACGGTCGGATTTCGCCATTGTCAACGATTGTTTACCTTCAGAGAGCGTCAGCGAAGATGGCTTCAAGGCGTGCGAGTTCGCTCGCCGTTCCGAGTCCGAACACGAGATCTCCGCTGGTGAACGGGACATTGGGGTCGGGATTCACCCTCACCGTGTCGTTCGGCGGGGCAACACCGATGACCATGGCTCCAGAGTTCCTGCGAAGGTTCAGATCTGCGATGGTTTGGCCCACGACACGCGATTCGTCCGGCACGATGAACCGCTGAATGCGGAATTCAACGGCGCTTGAGTGAACTACGGTGTCGAGGAATTCAGCAAGACCAGATTGCGTCGCAAACGCAGCGATGCGCTCTCCTCCCACAAGTTCCGGAGTCACAACTGCATCGGCTCCGGCGAGTGTGAGCTTCTTCTCCGTCTCATGGTCAATGGCGCGTGCGGTCACCGAAAGATTCGGATACACCGCCTTGACGGACAGGGTTATGACCAGATTGTCGCTTGGTGACGCAACGGCGGCTATCACGGCCTTGGCCCTCGCAACGCCGGCCTGCGAGAGCACATCGTCCCGCGTCGCCTCCCCTTCGACGATAGATGCCCCCGCTTTGATGGCAGCTTCGACGGCGGCAGGGTCCCTGTCGATCACCACGACATCGAGGCCGTCTCTGGTGAGAGCCCTCCAGGCCGAGGCACCCACCCTTCCGTACCCGCACACGATTATGTGATCCTTCATGGCTGAGATGTCCTTTTCCATCTTCCTTCGCTTTCGATAATCAGATCCGATCACGGTTTCGAAGCCGTACTCCACGGCCGCGGTCGCGGTGTAGAGGGCGGCGCCCATCCCGGAGATCAGGACGACGGCGACCCACATACGGGTGGCACCGAGGAACGGTCCCCCTATCTCGGAGTATCCAAGTGTCGAGATCGTGATGATCGTGGCGTAGAGCGCATCGCCAACCGTCAGGTTGCCGATCGCTATGAACCCGATTGACCCGACTGCCATCACTACGAACAATGCAACGATGCCTGCTTTGAGGTTGCTGGGCATCTTCACTGCGAAGTGTTCGCCTCGAAATCGCCAGGGTCGATCTGGTCGAGGAACTCTTTGAACTTCTCGATCTCATCCTCGTCCGACTGATCCTTGATCTCGACGCCAGCCTCATTGAGCACATCCCGATCTGCAAAGAGCGGTGCTTCCATCCTTACCGCGATGGCGACGGCATCTGACGGTCGCGAGGAGATCGTATGGACATCGTCCCCAATCGTGAGTCTGAGGTCAGCGAAGAACGTGCCGCCTCGGAGCTCCGTTACGTATACACCGGTGAGTGTGGCGCCGAGTTCTTCGATCAGGGATGCAGCAAGGTCGTGAGTGAGCGGTCTCTGCGTCGAGATCCCCTCGCTGGCGAGGGCGATCGCCGTCGCTTCGGGTGTCCCGATCCAGATCGGGAGGTAACGGTCACCGCCTTGCTCGCGCAGAAGGAGTATCGGCGTGTTGGTCGGCAGTTCGATCCGGACGCCGATCAGTTCGAGCGGTACGTGGTCACCCATACGCCAACGATATCATGCTGGTTTGCGGTGCCCGCCGGGTCCGTAGGCATTCTCAAGATAGGCGGTCGGGTCATCGTGGAGCTTCTTGATGTCGAGCACTGCCCACACTGATCTGAGGTTCCGGTAGAGACCCTTCCAATCGAGCCCGTATCCGAGCAGGTACTCGTCGCCAACGCTGAAGCCGAGATACTCGACGGGCACGTCAACGATCCTCCGAGGCGTCTTGTCGAGGAGGGCCACTGTGCTCACGGAGCGGGCACCCCGTGCGAGCAGCATCTTGCGGATGGTCACGAGCGTGAGACCTGTGTCCACGATCTCGAGCACAAGGAGAACATCGCGGTCTTCGAGGGGTTCGGAGACGTCGAGCGCAATGGATACCCGACCTTCGCGTCCGAATCGCGTGAGCGAAAGGAACTCGGGCGTGGACGTCAGGGGTAGATGGTGCAGGAGATCTTTCATGAACAGCAGGGATCCCTTGAGGATGCCGACCACCACTAGATCGCCGTCTGGGAAGTCGTTCGTGATGTCGGCAGCGAGTTCGCCCACCCTCCGCTGGAGCGTGGATTCGTCGATGACTTGAACGAAGTCGTCGCTCATCCGCCACCGACGACTGAAGGGATCGCCTCTCTGATCCACCTACCGATGGATTCGGCTTTCGGGAGATCGACAAGGGAGGACGTGTTCCATCGTCCGTCGTCGAGGCCCGGCATATTCCGCAGTCGCCGCTCATGGCTGTCCGAAAGATCTTGTGGGGCGCCGACGGTTGCGCCTCCTCCTTGCTCGGTATAGAAGGTCCTCATCCAGCGATCCTTGACCGTGTAGGTGTCGTACGCCCAGTCGACGATCTCTCGCGTGTCTGAGAAATGGTCATCGGAGTGCATCACGACGCTGTAGATCGTGCGACCAGCCTGTTCAGTGACTCCCAGGAGCACCTTGTCCGCCCACGGGGTGTCGCCGGTCTTGAGGCCTACGACGCCGGGATAGGCACCGAGCAGCTTGTTCGTGTTGTTGAACGTGCGACTCGTCCCGTTCGGGTCGGCCGGCATATTGACCTTCTTGATCCTTCCCACGCGCTGGACGTCTGCGTAGTCCTGCGATGCAATGATCAGAGTGAGAAGGTCAGTAGCGGTTGAATAGTGTTGCTCATTGTCCAGTCCGTTCGGGTTCGCAAAGCTCGTGTTCGACATTCCGAACTCTGCAGCTTTGGCGTTCATCATGGAGACGAAGTTCGATACGGAGTCTCCGCCCACGTGATAGGCAAGTGCGATGGCAGCATCGTTCCCGGATCGCACCATCATCGCGATCAGGAGATCACCCACGGTCCATTCCTCCCCAGCCACGAGACCGGCTACGGAACCTCGCGCACTGGTGGCCACCCGAGGAACCGTGAGGAGGTCGTTGAGATCAGCGTTCTCGACAGTGAGGATCGCCGTCATGACCTTTGTGACGGACGCCATGGGAGCCCGATCGTTGGCATTCCACGATGCGAGCACGACCTCGGCGTCAGCGTCGTAGACGATCCACCGATCCGCGGTGATGTTGGGTATCGGTGGCGCGTCCACCCCCACCACCGGTGTTGGTGTGACCGGCAGCGTTGACAACGACGCGATAAGCGCCAGGGAGGCGGCAAAAGTAGCAAACATCAGTGTTCAAGTAGCTTGCGAAGCCTACTGCGAATCATCGTTTCTTGAATGATGGCGGAGGCCTGTGAGGTGTCCGCCAGGATCTCCTCGGAGCGGCGCTGATTGTCGGGATTCCGGTGCCTCAACATCGGTGCGACGAGTTGGCCGAGGAGATCGGTCTGGCGCTCCGCTGACAGTCGGATTCCCCTGAGATGTCTGACTTCAAGGCCGCGCGTCAGGAGCCTGTGAGCCGCTCGAGCGATCATGAGGTCCGCGTCGGTGAACGTAGCCGTTCCGTCGGGTAGGGTCACCGGGCTGACCAGGCCTTCGTGAACGATCGCCTGTAACTGCTCGTCGCTCAGTCCCGATGACCGCATGACCTCCGACGTCGACAACGACACCCCCGACGTCGCAAAGTACGCCTCAGGGGGCGCGCCTTTCTCCGGGCTGATGGGCGATTCCTCGCCGTGCTCCCACGCCGTCAGTTTCGACTTGATCACCTTGAGCGGGAGGTAGTGGTCGCGTTGCTCCGAGAGAACGAATCGGATGCGGCGTACATCGTCTTCCGTGAACACCCTGTATCCAGACGAGGAACGCTGTGGGGTGACAAGTCCCTTGGACTCGAGGAACCGGAGCTTGGAGACGGTGACGTCAGGGAAGTCGCCACGAAGGAGATTGATCACTTCCCCGATGGTGTGGGTACGTTGCTTGGGGCTGCCGACAGCCCGAAGTTCAGCCATGGCCTCTGGACACCCTCAGGTGGAACTTCCCGATCATGAGCTGATCGCCTTCCGCGAGTTGCCCGGCTTCATGGCGCTCGCCGTTTACGTATGTGCCGTTCGTGGAGCCAAGATCGGTGACAGAGAGACTGTTTGAATCGACAGCGAATCGGGCGTGTTCGCGTGACACCGTCACGTCTGCGAGGAAGATCGCACAACTGCCGCCGCGCCCAGCAAGGGTGTTCCCTGGGCCGAGCACGTATGTCAGTCCTGATTGGGGTCCGTTCTCAACTGTGAGAGCCCAAGCGAACGCACCTTCAAGCCTGCTCGCCGAACCTTCGGGATCTTCGGGTGGCTCGCTCGGCTCCCACGCCATCGTGGGGTCGTGTTCGATCGATACGCCGTTCTCGTCTCTGGTCTCACCGTCGTTCATGGTTCCATGCTACCGACAAACCCTCAAGTTGTGGTCGAACCTTGTGCGAGAGATGCCGAAGTGATGCGACGATCCCATGATCTCACAACCGCTACATGTGGCTCACTAACACGCTTCCAGCCACTCGCCGAGTGTGCCCCGGAGGTTCACCGGCTGATATCAATGTGGCTCATTGCGACGCTTGGCGGGTTGAAGGCGCTATCGACTGCCACGCGATCGCCAGACCGAGGTGCGGGATGTGCTGCCGACCCAATCTTGAGTCCACTCCGTGTTGCCTCAAGTTGTGGTCGAATCTTGCTCGAACGACGCCGAACCGTGTCAGGCGATGTGCGTTTGGTATGCGGTCAAATCCATCAGGGCATCGAATTCAGAAGGGTTGGACATCTCGATCTCTGCGAACCATCCGTCTCCGTATGGATCTGTGTTCACGAGTTCAGGGTTCTCGTCGAGGGCGTTGTTCACGGCGACAACCGTGCCACTGACGGGTGCGTACACATCGGAGACGGACTTCGTCGATTCGACCTCGGCATACGGTTCGCCTGCACCGATCTCGATTCCAGCAGCCGGAAGCTCGACGTACACGACGTCCCCAAGGGCATCCTGTGCGAAGTCGGAGATCCCCATCCGGATGGTGTCACCGTTGCGTCGGCTCCACTCGTGGTTCGGTGCGTACCTGAGGTCCTCTGGAAAGTTCATGGTGTCTCCACTGGCGGCTTCGAATCGTCTGCGCTCAGACAGTAGTCGATTGACGAAGCCGCGATGCGTGCAAACGATCAGTTGGACGGGGTGTGAGCTTGTGCGATCGCCTTCCGCATGTCACCGAGGTACTGGAACGCGACCCAGTAGTACAGGACGAGGCCGGGAACGCCCGTTGCGATAGCCGCTGCAGTCAATACCTGCTGGTCGAAGCCCTCGCCCACGTAAAAGAGTGCGACCGAGAGATACAGCAAGAGGGTCGCGAGCTTGCCGATGTACCGGACGTCCAGACGGGTTACGCCGTTCTTCCACCCGTACGCAGCACCGACTCCGATCACAACCTCTCTGATGATGAGCGCCCAGGCGAACCACTGTGGGAGCACCCCGACGATGAGTCCTGCGACGACAGCGATCGCGATGGCGACCCGGTCAGCGAGCGGGTCGAGGAACTTGCCGAGCTCGGTGACCTGATCCAGCCTGCGTGCGAGGTAACCGTCTATCCAGTCCGTGGCGCCGATGACTCCGAGGAGTAATCCGGCTGGGCCGTAGTTCTCGACGACAACGAGCCATACGAACACAGGGATGAGTGCAATACGAATCAGCGATATCGTGTTCGGGACGTTGAAGAGGTCCTTCATCAAGAGATGAGCACGACCCTGAACTTGACTCGGGCGAGTTCTGAACCGTTGAGGCTGACGAGGAACGAATACCCTTTCGCCTCTGGGAACGTGATGTTGTGGAACGGGCTGACGATCGGCACGATGCTTGACGCTCCCGGGGGAAGATTCGGTGGTGTCCCGACTCGCAGCTTTCCCTTCGCTGCGACGCCGATTTCTGTGCCGTCTTCGTCTACGAGGGTTATCTCGAGTTCGAGGTCTCTCTGGCGTTCTTCCGGTGGCACCTCCGCCACCATGGCGACCGACAGGCTCCTGTGAACCGCTGGCAGCGACCTCACGCTGATCGTATCGAACCCACCTCCGAGAACGAACAGCTTTCCTGACTGGACCTGAGCCGAGTCAGCCAACATGGCCGATGTCATCTTCACGATTGGTCGCTCCTTGGCTCGAAGTTGTACGTCCGCCCGTCAGGGTCGGTGACTGACACCATACGGGTTCCCCAATGCGTATCAGCGACCGCGCTTCCCGTGGCATGCGAGACCGCGTCGAGGTCGCTGGTCTCAAGGAAGGACGCTTCCGATGGTTCCGATTCCGGGGCAACCTCAGCGAGCACGACTCTTGCGGTGCCGCTCACGAGTGTCCCTGCGCGGTGTGGTTCGCTCCCCCACTGCTGCTCGAACGAGAACCCGGGACGACTCCAGAACCCGACGCTTTCGGTCCACCGCGCGGTCTCGCGATACAGATGATGGAGTTCGGTGGACATGTGATAACGATAGCCCGAGCGTTGACGGCGGACCGCAGCGAACTTCGTGTGGAGCAGGCCATCTATGATCGAAGGAACATCGACGTAGGTGTGAACCAGCGGTCGCCATACGGAATCGAGGGTGAATCCATGTTGGACGCGACGGATCGGGCGATGATCGCCCATCTTCAGAGCAACGCCCGGATGTCGAATAGAGCGCTCGCCGATGCGGTGTCGATTGCCCCATCCACGTGCTCCGAGCGCCTCAACAAGCTCCGCGACGCAGGGGTGTTCGACGGATTCCACGCTGAGGTGAACCCGGCGGTGCTCGGGCTCGACATCGAGGCCCTCATCTCCATACGGCTGAGGCGTCATGGAGCACCGGAGGTGGAGAAGTTCACGAAGAGCACGGACGGGATGCCTGAGGTGAAGCAGATCTTCCACACATCAGGAGGGAACGACTTCCTCTGCCACGTGATCGTGCGAGATGCAAAGCGACTGAGGGAGTTGGTGGTGAACGGGTTCACGACCTTGCCAGAGGTCGCACATGTCGAGACCTCGCTCGTCTTCGAGCACAGATCCAAGCCCGTCCTCATCGAACCCGTATAGGCGGTTCTGTCTCAGCCGGTTGGTAGCGGTTCGAAACGTGCCTGGAAGAACCGCAGGTCCTCGGGCTCATAGACGAACCGCAGCCCTTGGACGTTTTCGGTCTGCTCGATCACTGCAATCACCGACTCCGCGACAACATCCATGTGCGACTGGGTGTATACACGGCGTGGGATCGTGAGTCGGACGAGTTCGAGCGCGGGATGTCGGTTCTCGCCGGTCTCCGGATCGCGTCCAGCCGACACGATGCCGCGCTCCATGCCCCTGACACCGCTGTCAACGTAGATCGCTGCCGCAAGGGCCTGAGCCGGGAACGAGTCTTGGTTGATATGGGGCAGGATCTCTGCAGCATCGAGGAACACGCCGTGCCCACCGATCGGCATCACAACGGGCACACCGTATTTGATTAGACGGTTCCCGAGGTACTCGACTTGGCCGACACGCGACCGGATGTGGTCGTCGGTACGAACCATCTCCCTGATCCCCTCTGCCAGGGCATCCATATCCCTGCCGGCCATGCCTCCGTATGTGTGCAGACCCTCGAACGCAACCAGCAGCGCACGCGCCTTGCGAGCGAGATCCGGATCGCGCAGGGCAAGGAAACCGCCGATGTTCACGAGATTGTCCTTCTTGGAGGACACTGTGGCGCCGTCCGAGTAGCCGGTGATCTCTCGAAGGATCGAGGCGACGGAGCGGTCGGCGTATCCGCCCTCGCGTTGCTGGATCATGTAGGCGTTCTCGAGAGCGCGTGTGGCGTCCAACATGACCAGGATCCCACGTGACGAGCAGAAGTCGTACACGGCTGCGATGTTGGCCATCGAGGCAGGCTGTCCCCCTGCGAGGTTGACGTTCGTCTCGAACGACACATAGGCAACCTTTTCAGCGCCGACGTCATCGACAACAGCCTGCAGTTTCTCGAGGTCGATGTTTCCCTTGAAGGGGTGCATGGAACGTGGATCGTGCGCTTCATCGATGATCACATCGACGAACATCCCTCCTGCTCGCTCCTGGTGAAATCTCGTCGTCGTGAAGTACATGTTCCCTGGCACCACATCGCCTGGAGCAATGAGGATCTGGCTGAGGAGATGTTCCGCTCCCCGACCCTGATGCGTAGGAATCAGCTCCTCGTATCCGTAGATGTCTTGCACTGCAGCTTCGAGTCGGTAGAACGAACGCGATCCGGCGTACGACTCATCGCCGGACATAAGGGCGGACCACTGGCGGTCGGACATCGCAGAGGTGCCAGAGTCGGTGAGGAGGTCGATCGTTACGTCGTCGCTGCGCAACAGGAATGTGTTGTAGCCAGCTTCAGCGATCGCAGCCTCACGATGTGTCCGTGTGGTCACGGGGATCGACTCGACCATCTTGATCTTCCATGGTTCGGCCCAACTGCGGTTCACCATGCATCCTCCTGTAGCTCACGAGCGTGTCTGATCGGGTTCGCAGATCCGTAGTCAGGTCTGCTCGCACCTGTGTGCCGGACGACGAACACCGCTGTGTCCCTAGTGTCCTACACATCTCGTGATACGGCGATCGGCTACGAAACACATTCGGAAGATCGCGCCTTCAACCGGCTAAGCGTCGAGCGCGTACGCCAGGTCGTTGGTGATGTCTTCAGGATGTTCGAGGCCAACACTGAGGCGGACAAGGTTGCCGGGGATGGATGCCGCATCGCGCGCATCGACGCCCTGCTGTTGGTGCGTGGAGATAGCAGGTATCACCGCCACTGACTTCACCCTCCCGAGGTCGGTCGCACGCATGATCATCTGCAGCCGGTCGTATGCGACTCTGGTTGCGGCGTCCCCACCAGCAACCTCGAAACTCAGCAGCGATCCGTATCTCGGCGCCTTGCTGTCCACGAGCTGCATCAGACGGGTTGCGACATCGTGGTGTGGGGCGTCACTGAGCCCCGGATAGGTGACCGAGCTCACGTTCGGATGCGTAGCGAGGAATCGGGCGACCTCCAGCGCCGTTGTCGACATCACATCGGCACGGTGTCTCAAGCTCCGCAACTCGCTGAGGATGAGAAGGGAACTCATGGGGCTGAGACTCGGGCCGAAGTCGCGGGCTGGCCACAGCTTCACCCATGTTGCGAAGTCCTCAGCCATTGCAGGTTCGCCGATGCGCGTCCGTATCCCCGTTCGGGAGATGATGGCTCCAGCGATCGCCATTCCGCTTGCCCCGATGATCTTGCTCAGCGAGTGGACGACGATGTCTGCACCGAAACAGAGCGGTCGCATGAGCGCAGGCGATGCGAGTGTGCTGTCGACGATGAGCGGGAGCCCGTGGCGTTCGGCGAGACGGCTCAGCTGTTCGATGTCGCTAATCGCACATCCGGGATTGCTTGGCATCTCCGTATAGAGGAATCGGGTGTTGTCGTCTATCGCCGCTTCCCATTGTGCTGTGTCCATCGGATCCGTGACCCACCGGACATC
This sequence comes from uncultured Kiloniellales bacterium, assembly GCA_964196275.1. GTDB lineage: Bacteria > Actinomycetota > Acidimicrobiia > Spongiisociales > UBA5794 > UBA5794. Next base: position 15,113 of record CAXMSN010000103.1, read on the forward strand.
GACCGAACGCTCCCGTGCGTATCTCTCCGAGAACAACTGGTAGGTACCGCCATAGACCTTCACCGATGACACGAAGTTGACGTCATCGCCATACTCGGTTGACAGGAACGGCTGTGTCGCCATGAACACGGCAGACATCCCAGACGAGGTCACCATCGCGCTGACGTCTCCGTCGAAGCCGTAGCCTTCGAGCATCGCGAGGGTTGCCTCGAGGTATCCGGTGGTCGGGTTTGCGATGCGGCTGTAGCCCCAGGCAGGGATCATGTAGCCGAGAGCCGCTTCGAGGTGATCGGCGCTGTCGAAGTGCTGCGATGTCGACAGATAGGCTGGCTCGATGATGCTGCCCTGGTTGGCCATCGCTTCCTGGGCCCCGTAGAGGCCGTGCACCGCGATGGTGTCGAATCGCTTTGAGCGCATCGCCGCGATCGCGGACGTTCGGTGCCCGGCGGCTTGTTCGCCCCGATCAACGTATTCCTGAACTCCTTGACTGAGCACAGTCACCTGTGTGCCTCCTGGTTCGCACGACATGCACGTTCTCACCATGAATGTACGATGAGTTGCACTTCAGTACCACCCGAACCGTGAAAGGCGCGTTATTCAGGATGAATATCGAACTAGATGCGACGGACAGACACCTTCTCTCTCTCCTTCAGCACGATGCGCGACTGCCGAACAGGCAACTTGCGGAGTCCATCGGGGTCGCCCAGTCAACATGTTCATCCCGGATGCGGCGACTCGAGGCGGTCGGTGCGATCAGCGGATACCACGCAGCCGTTGATCCGCACGCGTTCGGCATCGGGCTTCAGGCGATGGTTCGCGTGACGTTGATCCGACACACGAAC
>CAXMSN010000104.1:0-63904 GCA_964196275.1 uncultured Kiloniellales bacterium
CTCCGCAGTCACAGTCATCAGCGGACTTCCGTCGATGGAAGCCGCGGCGGCATCCGTCGTCGGATCGCCTCTCGTAGACGCCTGGCTCACAACGAATGAAGCCACGCCGATTCCCACCACCACGACGGCGACGATCAACCAACCGGGCGGCCGCGAGCCAACGTCGGGTTCGACGGCCTCGTCATCGACAATACGAACAGTGCCTTCCCGCATGTCGACAACCTTACGCTCCCGTTGCCCACCCATGAGACTGATTGAAGGCGGTCAGCAGTTGCCAGTGAGTCATCTTGAGGGTGGTCAGGTAGGCTCGGTGTCAGCCGACGCTGAAAGGTATCGATGAACAACTACGACCCCTCAAGGATCACGCAACTCTCGACCGGAACGATCGTGTTCCTTCTCGTGTTCTTACCAGCGATCACGCTGCTCACACTCATCGCTCTCAGCGCCACCAGGTCGAACTGAGCGCCACGTACCGGCATCGCCCCTCAAGCCGTCCTCAATCGAGCCTGAGGGAGTAGCGGGCTTCAGCGACTTCGACCACAAGAACCAACTCGGTCCGCTCGACACCCTGGTCCACCCATCCACGAGCTTGGTAGAAACGGCGTGCCCGCGCATTGTCGGGGTGCACCCAGAGGATCGCTTGGCGGAAACCGGCAGACTTCAGTGCGTCACGCGCTGCCTCGTGTAACGCAGGCCTACTCCGGTTCCCCAGCTATCCGGATCGACGTTGATGACGTAGAGCTCTCCGCCCGTTGCCAGATCATCCTCAGCCTCCGGACCCACCAGGGCGAACCCCACGACCGTGCCTGTCGGATCCTCGGCCACGAACCGGGACGCTCGATCACGAGACGACTCTGACAGCACCCTGCGCCACATCTCAGCTCGCCGCTCTGCCGACAACGCTGCGAGATACTCATCTGGCATCAGGCCGTCGGAGTACGCAGCCCGCCACGCCCGGACGTGAACTGAGCCCATGGCGTCGGCATCAGCCGTGGTTGGATGACGCACAGGGACCTGCATGCGCAACGACACCAGCGTTTCGTCATGACCGGCTCGTCCCGGGTGAACCGTGATGAGAATGGTCACCGCAGGCCTGACCGGACGGTGCCGAAGCGTCAGGCGCGATCGTCCGACCGCGGCTCCAAGACCACGACGGCGGTCTCCGAGGACCGAAGGGCTGCGAAACCGTCAAGGTTCTCGTCGATCTCGCGCCACCGTGCCCACAGCTGCGACCGTTCCTCCCCCACCGCAGCTCTCCCCGTGACCTCGTGGCGACCAGCGGAAGTCTCGACGAACGCATCGGTATTGGCCTGGAGGTTGAGCCACCATGCAGGATCTGCATCAGCCCAGCCGTTCATCGCCAAGGTCACCAGGTTGGGACCGTCGTCGAAGTAGCCGAGCATCACGCTCCGATCCTGGCCGCTGCGGCGTCCCGTGGTCGTCAGATTCATCATGCCCCAGCGGTTCGCCTTCGCACGTCTCAACCCGACGCGGCCGCGGGTGACTGAGTACAGGCCTCGGTGCACAGACCAAGCGAAGCGAACGAACCACCGCGGGGCAATCCGTGCTTGTTTTTCAGGTCCGCCCGACACTGATCCCTCCTCATCACTCGACATCACATCGTATCACGGGCGCTCAGCGCCTCATTGAGTGATCAGCGGCACGGTCTGACGCTCCAAGTCAACGGCACTACCGGTTCTCGACGTCACCGGTCTTGATGTCGCCGATCGCCTCGCCGATGAGGATCTGCTCGATCGTCTGGGACAACAGACCATACGACACCGGCCCGGACACCTTTCCGACCACGATGCCGTTCCGGTCAACGAAGAAGGTCTCAGGCAGCCCGAGCACCCCCCACTCGAAGGCGGTGGAAGAGCCCTCATCGATCGCATAGATCGTTGCAGCACTTCTTCCTAGCTCGTCGAGGAAAGCCTCAGCTCTCCGGGCATTGTCCTGGTAGTTGACCGCCACGAACGTCGTGTCGAACTCCGCGTAGTCGTCAGCGGCACGGACGAGTGCGTCGTGCTCGGTGCGACAACCGAGACACCAGGACGCCCAGAAATTGACGACGACGATGTCCCCGGACAGATCTGCCATCGATATCTCACCATCGGACTCCATGAGGGTGATGGGCGACGCAGGGGCAGGTTTTCCGATGAGCGGCGATGAGGAGATGCCGGGATCGGAGCCAAACCGCCCAGCGAACACAAGGCCAAGCGCGATGAACGCTACGCCTGCCACGATGACCACCCAGACCATCCTTGAACCTCGCGTCGTGTCTACATCAGCCACGCGATGTCTCGATCTCGCGGATGAGCTCGATCGCCGAGTCACGCACTTCAGCCGGAATCCCGTCATCCGACGCGACGATCGTGAGATGCACGATCGCCTCATCGCCGCGTTCGAGCGTTACGTAGATGTTGCCGACATACCAATGCGCAGTCAGTGAGGTCGGGTCACGCTCGAGCGCGGCCTCGACGTACCCAACTGCGACGTCGGGATGACCCGAGAGGTACGTCATCCACCCGACATTGGCCAATGCCTCCGGATTTCGCTCGACCTCAAGTATGACGAAGTAGTGGTCGAGTGCCTGATCGAATTCGCCGGACTCGAAGTATCTCCGAGCAAGCCCAAGCCGCATGGGGATGACGCCAGGATTCGCCGCCACCACGGCTTCCATCTCCTCGTTCGTGACCTCTGAGAGGTCTCTTCCTTCCCCACTCAGGATCTCCTCAACGATCCCCTCGACCCCACTCGTAGGTGTTGACGTGAGCGAGATCGCGGCTGATATCCCGATGACGACGATCGCGATAGCAACAGCCGCTGTACCGATGATCGACCGACGGCTCATCCGCCGGCGGCCGGTTGTCTCACTCGGCTCACTTGACCCCGGAACGCCGCCCTGACCTCGGCGCTCGATCACGGCGTCCAACTCGGCCACATAGCGGGCGCGCAGGCGGTCGGCGGTCTCGACGTCTATCTCACCGTCGGCGAGTTGCGCATCGAGGTCAGCAAGTTCGTCGGTCAGGAGTTCGATCTGTTGGAGGTCCCTGTCCTCGGTCACGGTTCGACCCCCGTGCGCTTCACGGTCGACCGCCTGAGGGCGACGATCGCGATGATGCCTACCGCGAGCATGGCCACGGGAGCAAGCCAGAGAACCACCGACCAGCCTGAGGTTGAGGTGTCGAGAATGAAAGAGTCCCCGAAGTTGGCGGCGAACTCATCCAGAATCTCGTCATCAGTTGCGCCTTCGGCCACGCGCACAGCGATCAACGCCCTGTAATCCGCAGCGACTCCCGACGCCGAATCCGCAAGCGACTCGCCATTGCAGAACGGACATTTGATCGAGACGGAAAGTGCTGCGACCCGGTCCTCTGACGTTGGATCTGAGGAACCCGTCGAAGCCAAACCCACGACCATGACGACCAACGCGAACGCACCTATGGCGATCGCAAGAGTCGATTTGAGGCGGTCACTCATCGCTGGCTTCCTTGTCGGCGGCAGTCACCTGTTCTGACGCTTCGCGACGTCGCGAAGGTTTCCGCCAGTAGGCGATGACGCCACCCGCAACCACGACGATGCCACCGAGCCACAGGAGCCACTGGAACGGGAAGACGAAAACGTTCAGAAGGATCTGGTCAGCACCACCGCCAGCGATGCCGACGTATACGTCCTCGCTGAACGATGTCCAGACGTCTGGCGTGCCGATCGGCTGGGAAGCGCCTGGATAGGTGTTCACGCTAGGGCGAAGCGTCGCCCGCACGTCCGAGCAACTCTGATCAAGCATGTTGATGACGACACCGGAAACCGTGCGGTGACGCTGCACCTCCTCGAACGATCGGACGTACTCGATGCAATACCCCGCCGCATGCGCTGTCCCGCCCACGTCCACGGAGACGACCTCACGCACAGCGAGGCCACTCGTAGTGGCCAACGCGATCGCCATCAGCGCGATGCCGATATGGGAGACCTGGCCACCCCAGTATCCGGGGTCGCCCTTTCCAACCTTCGCCATCGCTGCGAACAGCGGTTCCGGCCGTGCAGACACCACCTCGATGTACCGCAGCGACAGGGATGAGATCACGAATGCGCCGAGAACGATCGTGACCACGACCCCGACCTCGTCAACGCCTGCCAGCACCGTCAGCGCTCCAGCGACGAGTCCGATCGCGATCGGCCACCTCAGCCTCCGCCACAGCAGGGAAGGCGCCGCAACCCGCCAAGGAGAAACGGCACCCAATCCGATGGTCAGAAGCAACAAGAGTGCAATAGGCACAGCTGCGCGGTCGAAGAACGGGCGACCAACGGCAACCTCGTCTCCGGAGATCGCCTCGACGATCAGCGGGTACATGGTTCCGAACAGGACCGTGAACCCGAAGACGGTGAGCAAGAGGTTGTTCGCAAGGATGAAGCCTTCACGCGAAACGAGTGAGTCGAGCCTTGGCGCCTGTGCGATATCTGGAGCGCGGACGGCGAACAGTGCCAACGACGCCACCACGACCACAGCGAGGAACATCAAGATGGCGGGCCCGACGGCGGACTGGGTGAACGAGTGAACCGATGCGATCACCCCGGATCGCGTGAGGAACGTCCCGAGCAGCGTTAGCGAGAACGTGGCGATCACCAGCATGAAGTTCCACGACTGCAGCATCCCTCTACGCCGCTGAACGATCGCAGAGTGAAGGAATGCCGTGGCGGCGATCCATGGGAGAAGGGCAGCATTCTCGACCGGGTCCCAGGCCCAGTAGCCGCCCCAGCCGAGCACCTCATACGACCACCATGCCCCGAGGATGATGCCGAACGTCAAGAACACCCACGAAATGAGCGTCCAACGGTGTGTGCGGTCGAGCCATGTCCGACCGGTCTGCTTCAGCCAGAGGGCGCCCATGGCGAAGCCGAACGGGACGGTCAGCCCGACGTAGCCCACGTACAGCAGCGGTGGATGGATGGCCATCAGGATGTGGTTCTGGAGCAGGGGGTTGGGACCGCGGCCCTGAAGAGGCGCTACAGCATCGGCAAGTGGCCACCACGATGAGGCAGAGCAGACGCCATTCGTCACATCGGTGCACACCGCAAATGGGTTGGCGACCGTTGCCATGAGTCCGAACCAGAACACCGCCACTGCCGCCATCACAGCGAGAGCCGCGGTCCCGAGCGTGTCCTTCCCGGACGACGTGCGTGACACGATGAATATGAACGCCGCAAGAAGCAGTCCCCACAGCACGATCGAACCCTCGAGCGCTGCCCAGCCACCGGCAAAGAGGAAGATGAGCGGCGTGGTGGTGGCCGTGTTGTTCGCCACGTACAGCACCGTGAAGTCGTGGCTCAGGATCGCGATCTCAAGCAGTACGAAAGACGCGAGGGATGCTCCTGCGAGCACGGCGACGGGGAGGGCCAGATTCGCGGGTTCTCGCTTCATCGCCGACCTTGCCCCCAGAAAGGCGACGGAGCCCGCAGCGAAGAGCGCTGTGATGACAGCTGCGTACCCCAGCGTGGCGATCACGATTCGGTGCAGGTGTGCAGTTCGGTGTCGTAACGATCGGTGTCCGACCCGTACTGCTCATCGTGCTTCACGAGCATCGTGTCCGACTCGAACGCCTCACCGGTCCACACGCCCTCAACCACTACACCGATGCCTTCTTGGAAGAGCTGCGGCGGCACACCAGTGTGGATCACGCCGACGAACGTGTCACAGTCCTCAACCTCGAAATGGACCTCGGTTCCCTGATCGACGACCGACCCGACAACGACGCGGCCACCGAGACGAAGCCGATCCTCGCTGGCAGACCTTGCTTGCACCTCCTCGGGCGTGTTGAAGTACACGAGCGAGGCGTTGAGGTTGACCATGAGCACACCGAGCACACCGATCAGAACCACGGCGGGGATCACGAACTTGGCGTAGCGCCTCACGAGCGTTCGTTCAGTTTGAGTCTGGCCTTCTTGATCCTTATCGCGATCGAACCGGCGAACGCGATAAGGCTCACATAGGTCACGGCGTATGCCGCGGCGACCCATCCCCATTCACTTCCGAAGTCCATCAACTCTCCTCCCCGAGGCTTGGGGCGGTGACGGCGGCACCGGCTACCGGGCCGGCGTCTGACTGCTCGGCACGGAGGACCTGCTCCTCGAGCCTTGCGAGTTCCATCCGCTTCACCATCATCGCGACGTACATGAGCGTGAACATCGCAAGCGACACCAGAAGAGCCACGACCATCTCGCCATCCATATCCGGGCTCTCAGGCTTGAGCAGCGTTGGGGCTTGGTGCAGTGACCTCCACCAGACAACCGAGAAGTGCACGAGAGGAACCTGCACGACGGCGAGGACGCCAAGGATGGCACTCCTCTTTGCTCTCGCATCGATGTCATCCGTCGTTCGGCGGAGGGCGAGATACCCGAGGTACACGAAGAACATGATGGCGGTGAGTGTCAGCCTGGCGTCCCAAGTCCACCAGACACCCCATGTCGGCTTACCCCAGATCATGCCAAGCGCAAGGGTCAGACCCGTGAAGTACACACCTATCTCAGCTGACGACGCCGCGAGGCGGTCCCAGATGAGCGTCGATCGCCAGAGGTACATCGCAGATGCGGCCATCGTGACGCCGAACGCGAGATACGCAAGCCACGCGCCAGGCACGTGGACGTAAAGGATGCGCGACAACTGGCCTTGCACAGCGTCTTGAGGGACGAGCATCCCGGCGACAAGAGTGACCAGACCAGCTACGACAATGGCAATCCACGGCCATACGCGGCTGCGATCGGGCGCTGTGGTGGTCATCCTGTCTCCTGTAGAGGCCTGGCAGAAAGAACTCCTGCGATCGCCAAGACAAGCACAACGACGACCAACATCAGAATCCATGTGAGGATACTGTGGCCGAGCCGTAGTCCCTCGAAGGCTTGCGTTGCAGCGATGAGCAAGGGGACCGACATCGGCGCAACGATGAGAGGGACGAGGGCAGCCGCGGACCGGTCAGTCGAGACGATTCCGCCTGCGAGCGTTCCGAGCAGGCCAAGGCCGACAGCGACGAGTATCAAGATCAATGGCACCCATGCCCAGCCAACGATCCTGATGTCGTACAGCGCAATGGTGAGCAGGCCGAGAATCACCTCGAACACGATGAGGAGAAGCGAACTCGCCCAAGCAGATCCGACGAACGAGGCCGCAGGATCGATGCCGGTGAGCGACACCATGTCCTTCTGTGATTGCGAGTCAGCGCCCGTCCTTCGCACAGAAACGAGCACCCCGAAGAGCATCACCACGACCCAGAACATCCCGATGCCAACAGCCCTGAGCGTCGGTGCATCCGTCCCTATGGCGATGGGGACGAGAAGCAGGGCAACAGCACCAAACGGGAGGGTCACCCAGGCGACCTCACCGGACCGCCTTTCCCTGAGGAGATCGCGGCTCGCAACGGTGCGAGCTTGCCCGAAGAACGAAACGCTCATCGCAGGGTCCCCTCGGCGATCTCGTACGTCCGATCGACAACCGCCTCAACCCTTGCGTGATCATGCGAGACGAGAACGGCAGCACCGCCCCGTTTGACGGTTCTCGCAACGAGGTCGTCGACGAGGTCGATCGCATCGGCATCCAGGGCTGAATGTGGCTCATCGAGAAGAAGCAGGTCTGGCTTCGTCATCAGGATCCTGGCGAACTCAGCCCTTCGCTTCATGCCATGGCTACAGCGGTCCACCCTTCGGTCGATCGCTCCGCCAAGCCCCACAGATTCAAGGCTTGAGATCGCAAGCGCATCCTCGATCCCCATCGCGTGGGCGACGAACGTCAGGTTCTCCATGAGCGTCAGCTCGGGGTACCAGCCGGGCGTGTGACCGATGTATCCGATTCGGGGGCGAACGATGAACCGATCGGGGCTGGAGAGATCCACTCCGAAGACACTTCCCGTGCCAGCTGACGGCCTGGTCAGAGTTGCGATCAGGCGGAGGAGTGTCGTCTTGCCTGCACCGTTGGTTCCGAACAGTCCGACGGACTCTCCTTCAGTGACTGTGAAGTCGACATCGCGCAGGATCGAAACCGCGCCAGCTCTCACGGCGGCGCCGGCGAGCGAGACGATCGTGGTCGCGTTGGGCATTGGCGCAGGGTACCGATTGTGCCAAGCACACAGGTACCTGACGCACCGACCCGAACCGTTCTGTGGGCCGTAACCCACCTACTCGTGCGTTGGAACCCTGGGTACGCGAAAGTCGACAGAGGGTGGAATAGTGTGGCACCGACTTAGGTTTCAGATTCGAGACTATTCAGGAGTAACCACACCGTGGCAACCACCGACATCACCGCAGACACGCTCGTCGAAACGATTGAGGGCAACGACATCGTGCTCATCGACTTCTGGGCCGAGTGGTGCGGACCGTGCAGAACCTTCGGACCCACCTACGAGAAGGTGTCCGAGAAGTTCCCCAACATCACCTTTGCAAAGGTCGACACTGAGGCCGAGCAGCAGGTCGCTGCGAACTTCGGTATCCGATCGATCCCAACGCTCGTCGCCTTCAGAGACAACATCGGCGTGTTCTCACAGCCGGGTGCCTTGCCTCAGGATGCACTCGAGGAGTTGATCGGGCAGATCGAGGGACTCGACATGGATGCGATCCGCAAAGAGATCGCATCAGAAGCTGAGGGCGATGGCGACGGTCATGATCACGACCATGATCACGATCACCAGCACGCCTAACGAGCTTCGTCAGACCTACCGGTCGCGATTGACCAGCGGGGCAAGCACCTTCTGAGCTGCCGCAAGATCGGCTCTGTCCACGACAAGCTGGACGCTGTAACGACCGAGTATCCCCGGGTCAGTGATCACCGTGGATGGGATTTCGGCGTCGTTGAGTAGCCCCCATCCCTCCTCCGCGTCGTCGATCTTGTCGAACACGGCGGCCGCGATATCGTTGCCGAGAATGGACATCAGCCGTCTGTACCTCCTGTGAAATTCCACGCTGCGAGGTGAAATGACGGTGTGTGAACGACCGCCGGGTCCTCCTCGCCATTGGCGAACCGACTGTTCGATCCTACGCCTGTGACGTTTCCCGGTGCGAGCGCATCAATGAACGACTGGGTGAATCGAAGATTCGTGAGCGCCCCGGAGATCACTCCGTTCTCGATCATGAACGTGCCATTGCGGGTGAGACCGGTAACCACAAGAGACTTCTTGTCGAGAACGCGGCAGTAGTTGAACGTGGAGACATAGATGCCGCGTTCGACCCCGGCGATAAGGTCCTCCTCGGTGGCGGCACCTTCCTTGAAGAACATGTTCCGTGCGGTCGGGCCACCCGTGTAGCCCTCCCCGGCGAACGGTGCCCGTCCGTTGGGTGCCACGGAGAAATGCGCTGCAGTACGCCGATCGTGGAGCAACGTCGGGGTGACCCCACCATCGATCAACGCGAGACGCTCACGCGTCGTCCCCTCCGCGTCGAAACTGAGCCCAAGCGCTCTCGAATCGAACGCATCGTCGATAAGGCTCACCCCCGGATCGAATCTTCGCTCACCGATCGTGACGAACGATGTGCCATCCCTGGCGCTGCGACCGCTGAAGCCGTCGTCCCGTATGAACTCAGCGATCGTCGCCATGCACTCAGGAGCGAGAACGACCTCGTACACATCAGGCTTTGCGTCGAACGCGTTGCGTCCCGCTCGCGCTCTTTCCGCTGCGAGTGCCCCGGCGGCTCGACCGTCGATCGAACCGATGCCTATCCCTGCCGAATGTCCGGTGCCTGCGCTCGAGCCCGTCTGATGGATGCCGTCGAGCACGGCCGTCGTGTGCCGGCCGTCGGTGAACCGCCCGTTTGTGTTCCCGTATGCGACATACCAACTGTTGGTTTCGCACATCCCGGCAGCAGAGAGCCCCTCACCCGCGTCAACGAAGTCCTTGACGATGTCGGCTCGGGCGGCTGGGTCAACGGTCGCAGTGGGCTCGTCGAAGCGATCGTGCTCGACCGGGTCCACGGGTCCGCCGAATCCGGGGAAGTCATCGTCGACGCGCTGAAGGCTCGCTTCGGCGATCGCAGACGAGACCAGCGATTCGATGCCGGCGGACGTCGGATTCGTTGTCGCCGCGCTTGCGACCCTCCCTGCGACCGCCACCTTGATCGTCAGGTCGGCGACATCGTCCGATACGTTCTGATGGATGAAGGAGTTGGCGAACCGGGTGAGTTCGGACGTACCGGTCTTTGCGACCACCTGGGCCTCGGCGCGATCACCGACGATCTCGAGCGTCTTCTCGACGAGTTCGGTTGAGCGGCTCATGCCTGCACCCCGACGCGCACGTTCCTGAATCTTCCCGGTGACGCCGAGTGCCCTGTGTGGGCGACCTGCATCGGCTGACCCTTTCCACAGTTCGGGATCCCCCAGTGCACCCATTCCGGCTCGCCGGCAAGCCGGTCGAGCGAGCCCCAGAACTGGGGCGTGATACCGGTGTACGTAGGGTTCTTCAGGATCCGACCGAGCCTTCCGTTCTTGACCTCGTACCCGATCTCGCATCCGAATTGGAAATTGAGCCGCTTGTCGTCGATGGACCACGACCTGTTCGTCGCCATGTACACGCCATCATCCGTGTCCGCGATGATGTCCTCGAGGGTCCCGGCGCCGGGAAGCAGCCCGACATTCGTCATGCGGACCATCGGGATCCGGTTGTAGCCATCTCCGCGAACCATTCCGCCCGGTGTGAGGCCAGCGACCGCCGCGGAGTCTCGACCCGACAGCACACCGACCCAGATGCCATCCTTCACGATGTCCACACGTTGCGCCGGAGAACCTTCGTCGTCGTAGCCGAACGTGCCGAGGGCACCGGGAATCGTCGCGTCGGCCGTGATGTTCATGAGGCTTGACCCATATCGATGTGTTCCGAGACTTTCGAGCTCGAGATGGCTCGTGCCCGCAAATGCTGCCTCCCAACCAAGGATGCGGTCGAGCTCGATCGCATGACCCACGGACTCGTGGATCTGCAGGGCGAGCTGGGAGCTCTCAAGGATCAGGTCGGTTTCACGCTCCTCCATCTGTGGGGCACCAAGGAGCGCGACCGCTTCCTCGGCGACCCGTTGCGCGTGATCCTGATAGTTCCACGCACGGATCACCTCGTATCCACCCGTCTCGAACTGACCCCACGACTGGGGATACGAGCGAACCTGCGTCTCATGCTCACCGACAGCCGTTGCCTTGTAATAGCCACCCGCTTCGATGAGGTGCTGCTCGATCGCGCTGCCGGTGGACGAGACGAACCATTTGGCCGAATCCCCTCCAGACACGGTCCCGTACGCCGAATCGACGCCATCGACCGCCAGCATGGTTGTCGTGATGTCCAGCAACATGTCGACCTTCTCAGACGAGGAGACGTCAAACGGGTTCTCAACGTGTGGCGTCTCCCACGTGGCCGTGGTAGCTGGGATCTCGGGGAAGTCGAGCGGAGGGCCGGAGACAACGGCCGAGGCCTTGGCAACCGCCGCGGCCTTTGCTCCACACGCACGAAGGGACGCATCGGACAGGTCACTCGTTGCAGCGAATCCCCACGAAGATCCGATCAACGCCCGCACGCCAACCCCGACCTTCTCCTGTTCGTTGAGGCTCCGCAGACGCTGATTCTGCACCTCGATCTTCTCGACACGGTCGAGCACCGCACGGCCATCCGAATAGGCCGCACCGGCATCCATCGCGGCCTGGACAGCGATCTCAGCTCGGTCGAACATCGTTCCTCCGTTGGTGGTGTCGCAGACAGAATACGCCGGGAAACGAAGCTGAGTTACCCGCCGATCGCGACGACGATGGCCTCGGCGGCCTCGGGTGCGAGTTGGATCGGTCCGCCTGCGGTATCGAGGACGATGGACCCATCAGGCGCGGAGGCCATGACGGACACGGTCACACCGCGCGACGCTCCCTGGGACTCGAGAAACGCATCGAACGGACTTGCGACATCGACGATCTCCACCGTCATCCCCGCGGCAACCTCGTTGAGCGGGAACGTATCGGATCTCTGGTCGACGGATGGGATCGGCTTCCCTGTCGGCCCGAAGGCCGGACTCCCGAGGAACTCGGCAAGACGGACGGCGACCGCGTCAGGAGTGATGTGCTCCATCTCACAGGCGACCTCATCTGCATGCTCCGGAGTCAAACCAAGGTGCTCCGAGAGGAAGAGTCCCCACAGTCTCCGGTTCCGCAGCACGGTGTTTGCCAGCGCGGCGCCACTGTTCGTGAGGGTGACACCTTTGTACGGCGTGTAATCGACGTGACCCGCCACCTCAAGTTTCTTGATCATCTGGTTCGCAGCGACGGGAGTTACGTCGAGATCCTTTGCGATCCCTGACACCGCGATCGGTGGCGTCGCACCGTCTTCGATCGCTCGGGCGATCGTGATGAGGTACATCTCCTCAGCCTCGGTGGGATGGTGGTGATCGTTGGCGGTCATGGGTGGAGGCTAGTTGCGGACGATGGCGGAAGTCGGAAGACGGACCACGGACCACGGATCAGAAGTCAGAAGTCAGAAGTCAGAAGTCACAAGTCACAAGTCAGAGTCAGGATTCTGCGAGGAGGTCGAGCGGGAACTCGACAGCGTCGGCCTCTTCGAGGGCGAGCGAGACGATCGCTTCGAGGGTCACGCGCTCGATCAGGTCGTCGTCGATGTGGAAGGGGCCTGATCGGTCCATGCGGTCTTGTGCGCTGAATGACCATCGTGGGATGTCAATGTCACTCTCGACGCCAAGGAACACTTCCGTGGAACCGAACGTGATGACTCTGGCCGGCAGATCGTTCTCCTCGTTCCATCCTTCTGTCCCGAGGTAGGACACCACGATCTCGACCGTCGCCGGCGACTCTTCACGGCCGCTCCACGAGACGTATCCCCAGTCGTCGTTGTAGTTCAGGCGCTCGATCACGATCGGTGTTCCATCGGCATCGATCTCGAACGGCACATCGATAACCTGCTCCTGGGGTGCGTTGTCATCGATCATCACGGTGACGGAAGACTCTTCAGTCATCAGATATGCGGACAGAACGGCTCCGCTAGGGTCGATAACACCGTCGAAGGCCACTTGGAGTAACGCTGGCGATGCGCTGTCCACCACCTGGCCGACCATCTCATGCAGACCGTTGGGTGAAGTCATTTCCCACCGTGCAACCGAAGGGAACGGCTCGGACAACGGATCGACGCCTCCACGCACGGCAACGCCAACGGACACATACGTTCGACCATCGATCTCGTATATGGCTACGGGTGAGAATGCGACCGTCTCGGAAACTGGGGTAAAACCAGGGGGGAACGAGCTGGAACGTGCGTATACCACCTCGGAACCTGCAACGGTCGTCGTCGTTTCCGAGGGAGCACTCGCTTCCACATCGGCTACCGGCTCGGGCGAACTTGTCAACACGTAGGCCATGCCGGCGCCGGCGACGACGGCCAGAAGTGGCAGGAGCCAACGCAACAGACGGACAGTGGCACCTGGCTTCGTTTCATTGTCAACTTCGTAGGGAGAGGCGAGCAGGTGCTTGAAGTCGCGGTCGTCGGTCATCGGATTCCCTCGATGTCGATCTCCACAGATCCGTCGCCCTCGAGCCATGCTGTTCCGACGATCCGAAGAGGGATGTCTGTCGGAAGGTCGTTCCCGACCCACGTCAACGTCCAATCGGAGCCGCCTCCTGCGTCGCGAGCGAACGACCTCCACCCATGGCCCTCCCCGATGATGAACATCCAATCGGCCGTCGATGCGACGGCTGACGCACCCACCCGGACGATCGACGACTCAGCGTGATGCGATACCTGGATCAGGTTCACTGCGCCCCCAGGGAAAAGCTCGAGGTGTGGCTGCTCAAGCGACAGGGTGAAGGAAGCATCGATCGGAGCACCGAACAGATATCTACTAATGGTCAAAGCCTCGACAGACTCTTCCGAGAATCCCTCCTCCACGGGGAATCGGACGACGTTCACTCCCGGTCCGGGGATAGACCCGTCGATATCTCCATCCCCCGTTTCCAGAACCCATTCCATCGGATAGATCGAAGCGGCGTGTACGGGATCGAGCTCCTCACCGAAGGCCGCCGCAAGAGCCGTGGACTGCGCCTGTGGAGCCAGGGACACCGCATCGAAGGTGAAGTCGTAGGAGTCATCGTCAGCGACGGCCCCAAGAGGAACGATCGCTACCCCTCCGATGATGGTCTCATGAGGCGCTGAGTGGTATTCGATCGTTTCGGCGGATGGCTGTGCGGCATCGGTCGTCGAAGCAACTGTGGCGGCAGGCGCGGCGACAGGCTCCGGCGCGGGCTGCGACCGGAATCCCAAGACAACGGCGACGCCCGCGACGAAGCCGATCACACTGAACGCGAGCGTTCGCACTGTCATTGGGCCTCCGACGACATCACCACTGTAGGAGTAGCCGCCACGTGCGTTCTCCGGCGAGGGACTCTATTTCTATCGCCGCAGGGGCCGACGCCCTGATACGGTTGCGTGATGCACGACCTCATTGGAACCTGGCGACTCGTCGACTGGACGGTGACGCTTGGTGATCGCATCGTCAAACCGTTCAGCGGGAAGTCGACCGGGCTCCTCACATACACAGCAGACGGCCGGATGACCGCGTCGTTGATGAAGATGGGGAGAGCCAGCATCGGTACGACGTCGTTTGCGGAGGCCACATCCAGGCAGCGTGCAGCCGCATCAACGGGATACATCTCGTACGCAGGCAGTTATCACATCGATGGTGATCTCGTGCATCACCAGGTCGAATTGAGCCTCTTCCCCGACTGGGAGGGCGACATCCAGACCCGTCGCATCGCATGGGTCGATGCCGATGACGGGACCGAACAACTCGAACTCTCTTACGTGCAGAACGGTGCGAGCCGTGAGGCAACGAACACGCTGCGATGGAGACGCGTTGCGCCGGAAGTTCGCACCCTCTAGCGCGAACAGCGCACCGCCCGTCGCACGCTGCGCGCTTTCGATTCGGTCCACCACCCGCTTCCGTCCCACTTTCAAGGGGGACAGAAGCCGAGCGCAGCGAGGCTTCAGGGGGATGATGCAGGCCGGTCGCCGTATGGCGATTCCCTCCAACACCCTCCTAATTCGCTCCGCTCATTCGTCCTCCCTCGCAGGGAGGACAGGCGGAGAGGGAACCAATCTTTGGTCTACGGTTCACAAATTCAGGTTCAAGAGGACGGAAGCCGAGCGCAGCGAGCCTTCAGGGATAGTGGAGGTCGATCTCCTCGGTGACGGCATCCAGCCACTCCGGATTCGCAAGCTCACAGACCCCCTGAAGGGAGGACTGGCACTTGGCTATGAGATTCTGGCGAAGTCACGGTTGAAGTAGACCAGGGGTACAGCAGCTTCGCCCCTCTCCGCTACGACCGTTCCGTAGATCACCCAGTGGTCGCCGATCTCCGTGCGCTCGACCGTCTCACATTCGAACACTTGAAATGCCTCGGCCAGTATCGGCCCGGCAAACGGGGCCACCGGGTCACTCCACTCGACCGATCCGAACTTGTCGGCACCTCTCATCGCAAACACCATCGCCGTTTCTTCAGCCCCTTCAGGCATGAAGTTCACGGTGAAGCCATCGGCACCGAGCAGCGGCTCCAACGAGCCTGCGACCTTGTCGATACATATGAGGACGATCGGCGGGTCCGCTGACACTGAGGTGAACGCTGACACCGTGATGCCGACTGGGCCATCGTCTGACGGTGCGGTCACGACGGTGACCGTCGCTGCCACATTCGCCATCAAGTTCTTGAATCGTTCGGGTCCGATCGATGTCCCGCGCATTGTGTCCCTCGCTGTCGTTTCGATCGCAAATCGTACCGTGGCGATCCTCATCGATGGCGTGCATCGCATTTCCGCGGCGTTCGAAGCCGCTGCCGTGTCGTCTACGCGTGTACGACGATCCAGACCGCCACATAGTGGGCCATGTACGCAGCGACCGTCAGCGCATGGAATACCTCGTGGAACCCGAAGTATTCGGGTGAAGGATTCGGCCGTTTGGTGGCGTACACCACGGCTCCGAGGCTGTAGAGGATTCCGCCGATCACTATCAGCACGACGGCTGCGATACCAGCGCCATCCACCAGTTCGGGGATGAAGAAGATCGCAACCCAACCAACGACGACGTACAGCGCTGTCGAGAGCCAACGCGGAGCGGTGACCCAGAACACTCTGAAAACGACACCGGCAAACGCACCGGCCCAGACGATCAATAGGAGGATTCGACCCTCCTTGTCCGGAAGTGCAAGCACGGCAAACGGCGTATAGGTGCCCGCGATGATCAGATAGATGTTGGCGTGGTCGAGTCTTCGCAGCAGTCCCTCGACGGCGGGTGACCACGATCCGCGGTGCAACAGCGCACTGACTCCAAAGAGGATGGACGCAGTGGTGGCGAAGATCGCCGAACTGACACGACTGGCCTGTGATGGAGCGGTTGCGACAAGAACGATGCCTGCGATGACGGAGACAGGGAACATGACGGCATGCAGCCATCCCCTGAGCTTCGGCTTCACCGCACTGTCTGCGTCTGCCTCGATGTTCACGATGCGGAGGCTACCCGCAGGTTGGGAACCGAGACCTCGCGGCAAGAGTTCCGACGAACCGATGGCGGTACGAACTCCGCGGGGCGAGAATGCACTCATGGAAGATTCCAACCCCGCAGAGGACGTCGGCAACCTGGTCGAGGGGCTCGCATTCACGGCAGTCCTGAACGACGGCGCTCTCGTTCGCATCCGACCGATCGCACCCAAGGACAAGGAACGACTGTCCGAGGGTTGGAAGAACCTGTCTGAGCGGTCCCGCTACCTCCGGTTCCTTCATGCAAAGCCCGCGCTCAGCACCACGGATCTCGTCTATCTCACTGAGATCGACTACGAGAACCACTTCGCCTGGGCGGCTGAGGCCCTCGATAGCAACGACACCCCTGGCATCGGAATCGCGCGTTACATCCGAGACCCGACAGACCCCACGGTGGCCGAGGCCGCCCTCGCTGTCGTGGACAGCCGGCAGAGGCAAGGGCTTGGACGCATACTTCTCGAGGCGCTCGCCGATGCCGCCCGCGACAACGGCATCGAGCGATTCAGGGCGTACGTCTCCCTGTCCAACCTCCAGGTCCTCAGGGCACTGACCGCTGTTGGAGCGATACGAGGGCACACCGAGGACGGCATGGTGAGCCTTGACATGCCATTGCCAGCCACCGATTTCGACCAATCGGCGATGTACGCGGCTCTCCGAACAGCTGCACTCGACCAAGCGGCCGGCAAGAGTACGGATCTTGGCCTCTAGCCAGCCCACGCCTTCGTAGAGAACGACGGTTCGTGGGACCGTGGAGTTTTGCGTTGGCCGACATCGCGCTGCCATAAATGGCACCGTGACGATCCTCGTCGATGGTGCGCATCGTATGCTCCAGATTCATGGCTACATCATCCGACATGATCGACATCGTCGAAGTGGGACCCAGGGACGGGCTCCAGAACGAGTCCGTGGTGCTCAGCACCGGGCAGAAACTCGACCTCATCGACCATCTCATCGGCTCGGGGCTGAAGCGGATCGAAGCTGTCTCTTTCGCCCACCCGGATCTCGTTCCCCAAATGGCTGATGCTGAGGCTGTGATGGCAGGTGTTCAACGCTCCGACGACGTGTCGTACATCGGCCTGGTCATGAACGCAAAGGGTTGGCAGCGCGCGGTAGAAGCCGATGTCGATGAGGTGAACATGCCGATGTTCACCACGGACACGTTCAACACAAAGAATCAAGGCGCCACGACGCAGGGGTCGCTCTCCGTTCTCGCCGACATAGTCGCTGACGCGGAATCGCTGACTACACCTGTGTCGGCAACGGTCGGCACCGCATGGGGGTGTCCGTTCGAAGGCGAAGTGTCGGTAGAGCGCCTGCTCGCTGTCGTTGAGAGCGTGATGGAGATCGGGGTTTCCGAGATCGCCCTAGCCGACACCATCGGAGTGGCCGATCCGTGGTCTGTGACCGAACGCATCGAGGCGGTAAAGATGATCACCGGCGACACCCCCCTGCGTGTCCACTTCCACGACACCCGTAACACGGGAATCGCCAACGTGTATGCAGCGATCCAGTCTGGAGTCTCGGTTGTCGACGCATCGGTCGGCGGCATCGGTGGCTGTCCATTCGCCCCTGCAGCAACGGGAAATATCGCAACTGACGATCTTGTATACATGCTCAACCGGGCCGGGTTCTCTCACGGCGTTTCGCTCTCTGAGCTGATCGGTACATCGGCAGAGATGTCCAAAGCCCTTGGGAAGGAAGTACCCGCAATGCTGCCGAAAGCAGGAGATTTTCCATGATTCAGAAGACCACAGACAAACGAAGCGATGCAGGTCCGATGATTCGGCATATCGCGATGTTCACGTTCGTTGATGGTGTCACGGACGACGATGTGCGGGCGATCGATGAAGGTCTAGCCGGACTGCCTGGCGTGATCGATGCGATCCGTAGCTACTCGTTCGGGCGCGATCTCGGATTCAGCGACACGAATTACGACTACGCAGTCGTCGGTCAATTCGGCTCCCGGGCCGACCTTGACGTGTACTCGGCTCATCTCGAGCACGTCCGGGTGCTCGAGACCTGCATCAAGCCGGTCCTGAAGGATGTCGTCCGGATCCAGTTCGAGATCTAGCCCGAGGGAACTGCGCTCCCTTCATCCCCCTGGCTCGCAGACTCGCCCGTCCCCCTGCGGTCGCTGGCGCTCCCTTCATCCCCCTGGCTCGCAGACTCGCCCGTCCCCCTTGAAAGGGGGACGGGGACGCTTCGTTTCAGGCCGTCGGTGGTGGGGCCGGCCAAGGGTGGGATCAGGGATACAAGGGCAACGACGGTGAGTGCGATGCCCACCGGCGCGATCCTCCACATCGCATCGAAGCCTCCTATCAGTGTTGCCGATGCGAGGATCACGCTGGCTGCCATACGTGACATCACCAAACGGGAGTCCTCGACGAGACCTGGTCTGGCATCCGTCTTTGCCGACACGCTCACCCTCGACGCTGCGATCGCACCGACAAGGAGGAACGCCACCGCGATAGCTGCGGTCTGTGCAGTCACGGTCACCGGGCTGAGCTCACCCGTATACCACCCTCCGATGAAGGCGCCAGCGAGGGTGCCGACGGCCCACCAACGCAACCGGCCGAACTCAGGGGCGACCTTCAGGGCCACGAATGCGAAGATGGCGATGCTCCAGAACGAGAGTTCGCGTCCGGAGCCGTATCCGATCACCGCCATAAGGCCGAGGTCGAACATCGTGAGTGACCTCGCGACCGTCCCCGAGACCATGCGCAGAGCGATGGCGGCGGAAGCGACCAGAAGGATCGATGGAACGAACCACAACGCAGCGACGAACGAGGCGATCATCGCCACTGCTGCCGGCCATGGGTGGTCTGGATCGAGCTCTCTCGTGAGTGCCCATGCGATGAACACGGCAAACGCAGCCGCGACCGCCTCGGCCACGGTCATCGGGTTTCCGACCATCCACTCTTCAGACAGCGCCCGCGCGAGATACAGCGTCAGCGCGATGCCGAACCCTGCCACGACGATCTTGTTTGAGGTTCGCCGCATGTTCAGACCGCGTGCGAGGCCTGACATGTGTTTCGCTTGACTCATCATGACCCAAACTACAGGGACTTGAGGAAGATGAGGAGCCGCTCTCTATCGGCGACATCGAGAGCTACGAACCCGTTTCGAGCGACCGCAGCCTCACCGCCGTGCCACAGCACAGCCTCTTCGATGGTTCGCGCCCTGCCGTCATGAAGGAATCCCGCATCCGGATTGACGGAGCGGATCATGCCGAGCCCCCACAGCGGCGAGGTCCTCCACTCGCTCGGTAGCGCTGTGCCGTCCGATCGCCCGTCACTCAGGCCGCCACCCATGTCATGGAGCAGCATGTCCGTATACGGAAGGATCGTCTGCTCCGAGAGCGCGAGGACACTGTGCTCACCGGTGGTCCACCGGGCGATGTGGCACGCAGAGCAGCCGAGCGTGTCGAAGATCTCCTCTCCTTCAACCACGGACGCATCCGAAACACCCTTTCGAGCAGGCACGGCAAGCGTCTGTGAATAGAAGATGACCGCATCGAGGCGATCTCCTGAGATCTCAGGAGATCCCCCACTCCGAGCTTCGGCGCATGCGACCTGGATCGTCGGACAGTTCTGGCTGGGTAGGGAGGGAGACGTGATCCCCATATCGAACAAGTACGCAAACGCTGTCTGGTCGGCGATCGAGGCGACATTCGACTTCAGCCCGAATCGGCCGAGAACCGACTCACCACCGCCAATCGGTACAGCTCGGGAGGCGACTCCTGATATGCCGTTGCCATCGAGATCCTCCGGATCCGCGTTCTCGAGAATGGCGCTCGCAGAGATGGCTTCAAGGAGGCCAACACCGATCAGTGGCGGTGCCACTCGTACCGAACGTGCGTGCAGCGAGCCGATCGATCCGAACATCTCGTCTCTGACCGTCACAACGGGTCTCCGCAACGTGTAGGGAGTGCCATCGACGTAGGCACCGGAAACCTCCTCCCACCGGACCTCCACGATCGCTTCCGAGAGGACCCCGTCGATCGCCTGCGTTTGGACCTGAATGCCGTAGGCATCGGCCGTCACGTCCTTGCCGTTGTCGTCGACGAATCTGAGGATGGGAAAGCTTTCGCTCGTTGAAGAACTCGGAGCAGATCCCCGGCCGTCCGCCACGTGACATGCTGCACACGAAGCGGACAGATATGTCGGCCCGAGGCCATCTCTGGTCGGCTCCGGCCCGGGAGCGCTCGTCCACGGTTCCGTGAAGAACTCATCTCCAATCCGAAACACGACCGCCCCGACGTCGTCGAGGTTCGCCGCAGGTTGGCTGAACGCACCGACGCCGGTGATCCGAACCGTGCCATCGCCCCCGGGTGCCGCCTTCTCAGCGTCCGATGCCCCGAAACTTGAGCCGCTCCCACATCCGGAGAGAGCAAGCGCCACTGACGCGATCAGGACCGCAGCGTTCCTGAAGGTCCGCAGGCCGTGTCGCATCATCGGCGCCAGCGTATCCGCCACGGTCTTCATGTCATCGCGCAGTGGGTTTCGCCCACATCCAGACATCGCACACGTTCGTTCCCGTCGGTCCCGTGACAACAACACAGCCGACATCCTCGAGAACGGGGTTGCTGTTGTTCGATGCGAGTTCCGCGACTGCATCCCAGCCCTTGCGGGCGATCTCGTCACCCGTGGCTCCATCCACGATCGCTCCGGCGGCATCCGTCGGCCCATCGATCCCGTCAGTTCCCAGGGCAGCGAAGACGCCGCCAGATAGTGCAAGAGCCGGTACCGCTGCAAGCGCAGCCTCCTGGCTTCGCCCGCCGAGTCCTGTCCCTTGCAGCGTGACAGTTGTCTCCCCGGCTGCGACCCAGACGATCCCAGGCTCGGACGCCGTGATCAATTCCACTGCGCGAGTGCGCGACTCTCCGACCAACTCGAAAGTCGCGATCTGGACATCGAAGCCCTCCGCCCGCAGTTCGTCCGCAGCGGCATCGGCAGCCATGGCAGGCGAACCAACTGTCTCGACGACCGTCTCATACCGAGCAGGTGACCGCTCGAATCCATCGATGGCAGCACGCACCGAGTCAGGAATGTGATCAGCCAGCCCCCATCTGCCCATCATCTGTTGCGCTCTTGTGCCGAGGTCCGACGGAATCGTCGGACCTGAAGACACAACGTCGGCACCACCGACAACGACATCGGAGAGCACGAGACTGACAACCTGCGTGGCGCCGGCCCACTCCACGACCCCTCCTGCCTTCATCTGGGACATCACTGCGCGGATCTCGTTCATGTCTTCGATCGGCATGCCGGACCCGAGCATCAATGCGTTCACGTCGACAAGGTCGTCGAGCGTGACTGCTTCGGCCAGCACATCGGCCGCAGCGCTGCCGCCACCGGAGACCACAGCGACGATCAGGCCATCGTCGGGTGCACCGGAGACAACTTCCATGATGGCCAGGCCGGCGTCGAGACTCTCCTGAGTTGGGACAGGATGTCCTCCGCGGACAAGCCTGACCGCACATGGGGCCTCGTACGGCGAGACCACGAGGCCTGCCGTGCTTCCTGTCTCGGCTGCAACAGCATCGGCCATCGCTGGGGCAGCTTTCCCGATACCGACGATCGTGATCTGATCCGGGCGGAACGTTCCCACAGCCCGACCACCGACAGATACAACGCCGTCCATGTACGTCAGCGATCTCGCCACCGCATCGAGCGGGTCCGCGGCCGAAACCGCCGCGGCGAAGGCGGATTCAAGTTGAGCTCTCGTAGGCAATGCCATGGTCGCGTAGTCTTGCAGCATGGATCAGGAACACCACGCGGACTGGCTGATAGCTAGGGCCCTGGAAGATGGAACTCTCGACACCGGGGTCAGTCATGGCAAGCCCTTGCCGTCGATGAACCGTGACCCGCTGTGGTGGGTCAGAGGCCTCCTCGACCGCGAATCGATGCCGGAACGGCTTGCGGAAGCGGAGAGCATGGTGGATGGCCTCTTTGACATGGCGGTCAAGGAACCGGACCTGAGGGCAGCAAGGGACATTCTCGCCAAGCGCAACCAGGCGGTGGTCGCATGGAACGCCGATGCACCCGAGGAACTCCGGCTGGAACTCATCGAAGAGACCGACCTTCTCACCAGACGCGCCGAAGCGCCCGGTACGTAGCCGGACGCTTCAGGGCGGGTTAGTTGGTGGTGGCTAGGCGTCGTCTCCGTCCTGGTCGGACTGCTGAGCCTCACGCTCTGCCTTCTTCTCTGCGACGAAGTCATCCCACTCTGCCTGGGTGATCTGACCGTCTTCGATCAGTTCAGCGAACGGGCCGTCATCGTTCTTGAACGGATGGCCATCAGGGAGTTCGGCGATCTCTTCAGCCGAGATCACACCATCATCGAGCAGTTCCTCGGTCTGAGCCCTCAGGTGCCCCCGGCGATGGCGTCTGCCTTCGCCGTCCGGGCGGTTCGCTTTCAGCTCCTCGTGCTTGGCCTGAAGGGCCTCCTTCACCGCTGTCGCCTGACTCTGATTGATCGTGCCAGCATCGACGAGTTCGCCGAGCACCTCATCGAGGATGGCGCCCTTCTCTGGCCGCTCCTGGCTCTCCTGGGTCGTGGTGTCGTCGATGGTCTGAGCCTCGGCAGGCGAGTCCGTCGCTGTAGATGCGACGAACGCACCTGCAACGAGTATCCCGGCCGCAGCGACCGATGCAATAAGTCTCTTCATGGTGGATTCCTTTCATCCGACTTTGCCCCTGCAGGTTGACAAGCCGATGTGGTCGCTTTGTCAGGTGAACCTAAGAACTAACTGAAAGATCTTGTACGTCGCCATCGCTGTCCAGACACGGAATCGTGAACCCAACTTCTGCGCCGGATCCCGTGGGACGGTTCCGTGCGAACACTTCGCCGCCGTGATCCGTCACTATCTGCTCCACGATCGACAGGCCGAGACCCGAGCCCGGTTTTGACCTCGCGTCGTCTGACCGATAGAAACGCTCGAACACATGGCCGATATCAGGCCGAGCGATGCCTGGCCCGCCGTCAGTGACGGTCAAGGTGCCATCGTCGATGGTGACGATGATCTCGCCATCGATCGGTGACCACTTGTCGGCATTTGCGACGATGTTGCCGATGGCACGTTCAAGGGCCGCACGCTTTCCCGAAACCGTTGACGAGTCCGCATCAAGGACGACCGATCGCCCATTTCTCCGGTCGAGCCTCTCAGCGATCGCCTCAACGACGGCACGCAGTTCGACAGCCGCCAGAGGCTCCTCCTCGTACCGATCCGTAGCCAGGTCCACGACTTCCGAGACAAGCTCCGTCAGTTCCTCGACCTCGGCATGTGCGGCCTGAAGCATCCTCTTTCGTTCGTCGGGCTCTACCTCATGGCGCTGCAGGATCTCGATGTTGGTACGGAGCGCGGTCAGGGGCGTTCGGAGTTCGTGTCCCGCATCGCGGACCAGGCGTGTCTGCTCCTCTCGTGCCGCCTCGACTTCGGCGAGGAGCGCGTTGAACGCGATCGCGAGTTCAGCGATCTCATCGCTCCCTCTCACATCGAGCCTGCCTCCGATATCTCGCGTCTGTGTGATCTCAGACACGGACCGCTCGAGATCTCCGATGGGACGGACAGCGTGGCGAGCGACGACAAGGCCAAGGCCTCCCGCGAGCAGGATGCCAAGGGCGCTCCCGACGGCAAGAAGAAGCGCGAATCCAGCAAGCGATTCATCCGCCTCGGTGAGCGGTCGTCCGATCTGGAAGATGTTTTCGGTGCCCGGAACGACCAGTGTCGCGATGCGCAGGTGCGTTCCGTCGACCCATTCGGAACGGAGAGTCGCCTCATCTGGATCCAAGTCGTCCGCGCTCGGTGGAGGGAGCTCAAGCTCGTCGGAGCCGATGTTGAGCGTGCCCTCCGGGGTGATGATCTGGAAGAAGGCTGTGTCGAATTCGGGCCGGCCCGGGCGAGCGAACACGGTCACGAGTTCGCGGAAAGGATTGCGGCCGCGATCCCCCGTTCCAAACAGTGGCCCTTCCTCTACGACGACCGAGCCGATCTCGACGATCGAGGCGCGCTCAAGGAGGCTCTCATCGATCTGACCCATGATCTGGCTTCTTGCGCCGAGGAACGCTCCGATGGAGACCACAAAGACCGTCACGGCAACAGCAGCAGCGGATACCAACGCAATGCGCCGTTGAATGCTCATCCGTCTGAGCGGAGTACGTACCCGACGCCTCGAACAGTGTGGATGAGACGAGGTGCATCACCGGCTTCGAGCTTGCGGCGGAGATAGCCGACGTACACATCGAGCGAGTTGGACGATGTCAGGAAGTCGATGCCCCAGATCTCCTCGTAAATCGTGTCCCTGTCCAGCACGATGCCCGGTGTGCGGGCGAGCAGGACGAGAAGGTCGAACTCTGTCTTCGTGAGAACGATCGAGTCGTCTCCCCTCATGACCGTCCTGGCCCCAGGATCGATGACGAGGTCCTCATATCGCATCACCTGCGAGACGTCGCCCATCGACCGACGGAGGAGCGCCCGGATCCGGGCAAGGAGTTCGTCGAGCGCAAACGGCTTCGTCAGGTAGTCATCAGCACCCGCATCAAGCCCCTCCACACGATCGTCTACGGCGGTCTTCGCTGTGAGCATCAGTATCGGGATCGTGTCCCCTGATGCCCTGATCCGTTTGCAGGTCTCGATGCCGTCAACGTGGGGCATCATCACATCAAGCAGGACGAGGTCGTACGAGGTGCTCCTGACCATCGACAAGGCGATGCCCCCGTCGCGAGCGGCGTCAACCTCATAACCCTCGAAGCCGAGGGCGCGCTCCAGCGCCTCACGAACGGCAGGGTCGTCCTCGACGACGAGAATCTTCATGTCGGAATTCTCCATTGCGCCAGCCTACGACGCAGTGGTGAGCGGAGCGTGAAACGAGCCTAAGAACGCGGTGAGAGCCGTTCTCGTCAAGCACCTGCCGGGCAGGGTCGGGGTTACCATCGCCCGATGACATGGACCATCGGCGGGCGGACCGTCCTGATCACTGGCGGAAACAGCGGCATCGGCCTTGCAGCGGCAACGGCGCTCGCCCGCGACGGCGCACGCGTCGTCATCACAACTCGCGACCCGGCGAAGGGTGAAGCTGCAAGGGCCGTCGTGATGGATGAGACCGGAATCTCCGTGGAGGTCGGCATCCTCGACCTCGCGGACCTCGATTCCGTACGCCGTTTCGCAGAAGACTTCCTCGCCGCTCACGACGAACTCGCCGCTCTGATCAACAACGCAGGGGCAGTGATCGGATCGAGGAAGACGACGAAGGACGGGTTCGAATTGACGTTCGGAACCAACCATCTCGGGCCGTTCCTCCTCACGAACCTCCTCACCGACCTTCTGATCGCGTCAGCCCCCGCTCGCATCATCAATGTCGGATCGTCCGGCCATGGATATGCAACCGAGGGGATCGTGTTCGACGACCTCATGTGGAACGACCGCAGGTACAGACAGCGCGACGTCTACGGACACTCGAAGCTTGCGAACATCCTTCACGCCCGCGAAGCGAACCGCCGTCTGTCTGGCTCGGGTGTCACCGCCTACTCGATCCACCCCGGACTCGTCGGGACCGCATTCGGAACCGGAGGGGACTCGTTCGTGATCGGCCTCGGCATCCGAATCGTGGGCCGCTGGCTACGATCGCCCGAACAGGGAGCGGATTCGGTCGTGTGGGCAGCAACAGATCCTGACATCTCCGAGGAGGCCGGAAGCTACTTCGCGGACCGCGAGGTAGCTCGATCCACGCGCCACGCTCGAGACGACGAGCAGGCTGGGCGACTCTGGGAGGTCAGTGAACAGATCCTGACAGAGGCACAGGGAGACATCCTCTCGTGACAGACGACATGCCCGAGAGCAAGATGGTGCCGATCGACGCCGATGACGCTGGCATCCCTGAGCGTCCGAAACGGCCGTGGTGGAAGCAGGCCATCTCGATCGCGATCACATTGGTCGTGCTCGTCGCGGTGTTCGGCTTCGTCATCCCACAGCTCGCTGACTATGACAAGGTCCTCGAGTACATAGGTGAGATCACGACACAGGAATGGGTTGTGCTCGTCGCGCTCGCCGGATGGTTCCTGATGGCCTACCCGATTGTGCTCGCGCAGATCCTGCGGAGCGCACGACTGCGTGAGACGTTCGTGAACCACATGACCGGAACGGCCATCACGAACTCCGTCCCATCCGGAGGCGCCCTGGCGCTTCCTCTCAACTATGCGATGTATCTGTCGTGGGGGTTCACGCCGGAATCGATCTCAGCGACGCTGCTCGGAGCAGGCGTTTGGGATTGGCTCGCTCGGATCTCCCTCCCCGTGATCGCCGTGATCGGCGTCGCAATCGTTGGCGAGGCGATCTGGTGGATGTGGGTTGTAACCGTCGTCGGAGTCGCCATCGTGGCAGTCATGGTCTTCACGCTCATCAAAGTCGTTGGCTCCGAATCCGCAGCGGAGAAACTCGCATCGTTCGTCGACAGAACGGCTTCGAAGGTTCTCGGAAGGCTCAACAAGGAGAACCCCGGCGTCCACGACATGGTGATGCAGTTCAGGCTCGACCTGAAAGGGATCGTTTCGGACAGAGCATGGCGACTGACCTGGTCAACCATCAGCAACCACGCCGCGATGGCTGCGTTGTTCACCGCATCGGTCTATGCGGTCGGGATCAGCACCGACCAGATCGCCGTCCCGTGGGTCGTGCTTGCGTTCACACTTGGACGTTTCCTCGTCATGATCCCCGTTAGCCCCGGCGGCCTCGGACTCGTTGACCTTGGTTGGATCGGCATCCTTACGCTCGGCTGGCAGATGACCTCGGGGGAACCTGTCGACACCGACCGCATCGCCGCAGGTGTTCTCTTGTTCCGTGGACTCAGCCTTCTCCCACCGATCCCGATCGGCATGGCCTCGTGGCTGTTCTGGCGTGCTAACAAGAGCTGGCGTCAGGACTGGAGATCGAACCGGAGAGGCGAGACCATCGTCACCGAGTGACTGTCGCTCAGACGAACGGCCACATCGCATCGAGGCGGGTATCAAGGAAGGCGTTAATCGCAAGGGTCAATCCCAGCCACAGAACCCAGCCGGCTGCCATCGTGATCAACGCCTTGGGAGTCGGGATTTCAAGACCTTCCCTGACGGCGATCACCGATGCCAGCAGCATCCACACCGCTGCGGGCAAACCAAGGTACGGCACAACTCCGAAGGCGAGAGGTGCGAACGCGAAGCCGATAACCCGCAGCATCTCTGGAAAGTCTGAGTCGCCACCGAACACTCTTGTACCGATGACGAAAGACACACCACTCCAGACGAGCCACCCGATGACGCCTGCGATGATGCCAACCGGGATGGATGCGACCACGGGAACGTTCTCAGCAATGGCAGAGCCAACTCCCGCCATGCCGGATGCGACGACCACGACCACCGCCGCCTGCAGGTTCAGAGAACTATCGGTCGCGGCTTCTCTGAAGAAGTCGACATCAAGAAGTATCACGCGCATCACGTTCCGGATCATGAGGCGAGGATATGCGGATACCGGAGATTCGGCGTACTCCGCTGACGCATCACGTATTCGCCCTGTCGGCGGGCTCGCCCTGTGCTGCCCCTCGATGCCGCATTGCAACGCTTCGGCGAGTTCCAGCGATGACGTTGTCCAGCCGAGGGGCTAGTCGGTGTCAATCGGTTCAATCGATTCGCCGGCGGGAGCCCGTTGGTGGTCAATTCCCTCTGATGGCCGCTCAGCGCCACGGCGAGTAGGTCCGACTCAGGGCATCTACGCCGTAGTCGTGATCTCTATCCGCCACTATCAACCTGCCGACTACGACGCGTGTCGTCATCGGCTGTGGGTCCAACTTACGCAGCACCATCGAGTCATCTATGACGCCCCGTACATCGGTGGTGACGATCCAGGTGCCGACTTCGACGATCACTTGGCCTTGGTCGGGCCACAGCGTCTTTGGGTGGCTGTGAGGGAGGGTCAGATCGTCGGACTCACCGGACTCATCGTGACCGATGAGTCGGCGGAGGTCGAGCCGATCATCGTTGATCCCGATTTCCGTCGCCGATGCGTTGCGAGCGCCCTCATCGACCACAACAAAGAGGTTGCGGATACCGAAGGGTTACCTGAACTGAAGGTACGGCCGGTCGCTCGGAACGCGATGATTCTCGACTTCCTCTCCAAACGAGGCTTCAACACCCTCGGACACGTGGAACTCATCGTCCGCCCGGACGACTCACGTAAATGGGTGGAGGGCGCCGAGGTGTCAGGCGTACGTTTCAGAGTTTGACCAAGACAATGAGCAGGTGATCCGAGCCCGGCGAACTTGGGCCGGTCTCGCCTCATCGGACTTCAACCACGACTGCGGCGTAGCCATCACTTGGAGCGGTTAGGCCGTCCAGCTGGAAGCAGTCCATCCCCCACGTTCCCGATTCGTCAAGGACGACCATCAGTTCTCGATCCACGCTCCCTGGACGCAGGATGCCGCGCATGTTCTCTCCCTCACCACCGACCGTGAGCATCCCTTGTGACTGGATATCGTCGAAGGTGGTGCCATCAGGCACCTTCCACACGCTGAATCCGAAGCTCTGTTCGCTCCCGTTGATGACCTTGATGGTCAACTCTGTGCCGGTGTCGAATGTCGATGCTCCCGCGTAGCCACACGCATCTCCACCAAACGTCACTGTCGCGGTTGCTTCGGCTGGCTCAGCACTGCCGCAGGCGGTGAGCAGTAGCAGACCGGCCATGGCGGCGCCGATAGTGGTGGCGATTCGACGTCTCATTCAGCCCCATGTGTAACTCGGACGCATACTGTATGAAGGGTGGATCAACGCCAGTCGTACCACAAACAATATTGCCCATCTGCTCCCAGCTGCCATCAGCCAAGGCTGAGATCGCTCATATTCGTGTGATCTGCAAGTGGGATAGAGAACTATCGAATTCGACGTTCTCTCCCGATTCGGTCACGCCACGAGCGGATCGCTTCGCCTATCTGGTGCGGCGAGTCTTCCTGGATGAAGTGAATCCCCGCGACCGTCACTTCCTCCTGGTTGCTCCATGTTCGACAGAAGTCCCGCTGGCTCCCGGTGAGAATGAATCCGGGGTCCGCATTGATGAAGAGCTTCGGGATGTCGGTCGCGGACAGCCACCGCGAGTAGGAGTCAACGATTTCGTGCACATCTGACGGCTCGCCACCGAATGGGAGCTGACGCGGCCACGTCAATGTCGGCCGGCGCGACTCTCCTTGTTCGATGTAGGGGGCCTCGTAGACCGCCATCTCATCTTCAGACAGCTCACGAATGATGGCCGACGGCAGTAGGCGTTCCACGAATACGTTCTTGTCGATGACGATGACCTCACCCGCTTCGGTCCGCATCGACTCGAAGAGTGAGCGAGAGCTCTCCGGCCAGTCCGCCAAACTCAACGGCCTGACGATCGCCTCCATGTAGGCGATTCCGAGCACTCGATCACGGTGCCTGTTCGCCCAATCGAATCCGAGCCCCGCTCCCCAGTCATGCACGACCAGCGTGACAGAATCTCCGAGATCAAGTGACTCCAGGAGCGGATCGAGATAGGAGCGATGTTCGACCAGCGAGTAGGAAGTGGAGTCGCTGTGTTCAAGCTTGTCCGAATCGCCCATGCCGATGAGATCGGGGGCGATGCATCGATAGCCATCCTGAAGATGGGGAAGGATGTTCCTCCATAGATACGACGATGTCGGGTTCCCGTGCAGGAACACGACTGGCTCACCCTCGCCAACATCCACGTACGCCATCGAGCGACCGTTGACTGTCAGGAACTGTCTGTCCATATCTCATCTCTCGTTATCACCGACCCTACAGCTGTGGCGTACTCCCCATTACCGAGGCATGCAAGACTGCGCACATGTCGGTCATCCACGTTCAAGGCCTCGAAGGCGCAGCGAACGCTGCCGGAGTCGCTGTGGTAATTGACACCTTTCGGGCGTTCACCACCGCCGCATACGCACAGGCCCAAGGTGTGGGCACGCACTATCTGGTGAGCACCGTGGAGGAGGCTCGCGAGATCGCTGAACGGCACCGCGGAGCGCTGCTTTGCGGTGAGGTCGACGGGGTTCGGCCGGACGGCTTCGACCTCGGCAACTCACCAGCCGAAGTGCTTGAGACCGACGTCGAGGGTCGCGTGCTCGTCCAGCGGACATCGGGCGGCACGCGATGCGTCCGAACTGCCCTCTCTTCGGGGTCGGTCGCCGTTTACGCGGCCAGCCTCGTGGTGGCGACGGCCACGGCATCCGCCGTCGGGGCTGAACCCACCGTCACGATCATCGCAAGCGGCCGAAATGGCGCTGTTCCCGCGTTCGAGGACGATGCAACGGCCATGTTGATCAACGATCTGATCGACGGACACGGCGATCCACACCGCGTTGCGACACGAGTGAGGGACTGTGATTCGGCAAGCAGGCTCGCAGAATCAACGTGGGCACATCCTGATGACGTGCTTCTTGCAACCGATGTCGACAGATTCGACTTCGCGATGAGGTGCAACCTCATCGCAGACGGAAGCGCAGAATTACAGGCGGTCGGCGTATCGACGTAGGTCCTACGGGCCATGCGCAGAAATGTCTAGGCTGCGGGCACATGAGCGACCAGGCGCCTCAACTGGGCTACGACGCGACGGAATCACCACCTCCAGCCGACACATACAGCGCGACCCGAGTCTTCGCCAGCAACCCGCTGCGACGAACCCGCTATCAGCGTCGGAGCGGGTCCTTGCCACACCTTGAGGACCAACCGGATGTCGGCATGTCCAGAAGTGACCTTCCCTCGCCCGTCGTCTCGCCCTTGCGACCGCTCGAACGACTGCGCGACCTGATCAGCAACTGATCCGCCGCAGACTCACGTTTCGACTCCCGATGAGCCGTTCGCTATGCCTCAAGCGGTGATGAATCTCAGCCGATACACCCCGCATGAGTATCTTCAATCGCGGGTCTTCGACGAAACGCTCCGAGCGTGCACACAACGAGCACGTCAGCGAACGTATGCGCGTGGTGCTCAACAAGGAAGTTGACCGCGAGGATGCTGAGACGGTCGAGAACCGCATCCGCAATTTGAACTACGGCTCGTCGCGAAAGTAGCCGTCAGTCGGCTGCGACCACGGAACCCGGCCGGTAGAAGATCAGTGTTTGGCCTATGCCTGCGGCTATGCCCGCGACGGCCAGTCCGATACCCACCCATTCGTCGAGAAGCAACGTAAGCGTCGTACCGTCGAACTCGATTGCAGCATCGATCGCCCAGTCGCCTGCACCGATCGCGGCCAGCGCAAGGCCAGCGACGGCGATCGTCAGGACGTACTCGTACCCCTCGTCCGGCCGTGCAGTAATCCAGAAACCGGCCATCCGATGGACCGAGATGAACGCGACGGTCATGATCGCCACGGTTCCCATCACCGCAAGCGACGTTCCAAGACCGACGATCAACAGGACTCCAACACCGATCTCTGTCGCTGTCGAGAAGAACCATTGGAGTTGCGGGGCCTTGAACCCGATCGAGCCGAACCATCTACTGGTCTTCTCCCTGCCCCGAAGATGCTTCACCCCATGGGCGAGCATCACGATGCCGAGAACCAGTCGTAGTCCGAGTGCGGCTGTGTCGATAGCTTCCATCGCAACCTCCTGTGTTCCGCAACGCACCGCAGCCACACATCATTCCGCCGGAGCTCTGGCCCCAGTAGATGAAGGCACGACATGCGAGCTGCTCAACCGTCCTGCCAGCCTCGATGATCTACGCAGACAAGTTCAGCTACTACTACCCGGAGGGCCGAATCTGGGGCCCCGAAAGCTGAGCGTCGCTGCTCAGTCGTTCGACGATCGGCGCCGCTCGACCTCGGTCTTCAACTCCTGATTGAAGCCCACGTACATGTTCCTCATGGTGCGTGACGTGAGCCAGCCGATGACGCTCGCTGCGCCACCGTTCGCCTGATCGGTCTGGTGGAAGCGCGTCGTTTCCTCGTCAATCGTTTCGACCCGGTAGACGTGATGGTCCGTCATGCCGAGGAGGAAGGGGTCGGACCATCCGAACTGCTCGCCGTCGATGAAGTCGATGAGGTTGTGTTCGTAGTGTTGCGTCATCCCGAAGACCTTGAACGCGACCTCTACATCGCCTCCGACGCTGAAGTCACCAACAAGGCTGACGAAAGACGAACTCCATGCCGCAAGATTCTCCCAGTCGGTGAGTGTCGCCCATACTTCCTCGACCGGAGCCTCGATGTCGATGTGCGTGACGATGCGGAACTCGTTGAACGAGACCTTCTCCACGTTCCCAGATTCACTCATCGCTGACTTCACCCATCCGTTCCGGCGTCCTGAAGCCCATTATGCGGTCCCACGGGACGCCAGAGTGGTCAGGTCAGGCCTGACATGGCGAATAGGTGGAGTTGCTGCACGAGATCGGCACGTGAAAGTGCTCCATCGGGGTGGTACCAGCGTTGCGTTGCGTTGAGCATGGACAGGACGAAGATGCCCGAGATTTTCGGATCGACGTCGGACCTGAACGCACCCGAAAGGACACCAGCACGAATCGTGTCTCGGAACACGAGTTCGTACGCATCGCGCATGGTTGTCACGCGGTCGTGATCACTGAGGTCCAAGAAAGCGGCTTCGTTGAGGAACGTTCGAGATTCAGCCTCGTGGTCAACGAGAACCTCGATGTGGCCATCGATGAGCGATCGGAGCCGCTCGGTCGACTCATCGTAGGATGACACTGCGTTGGCGGCCGAATCCTCGAACAACCTCGCCCCCCGTTCGATCACGGCCAGGAGCAACTCTTGCTTTCCACCGATGTGGGCATAGATGGACGACCCGAGGATGCCGAGATCATCACCGAGATCGCGCATCGAAGTCCCGTGGTAGCCGTGCGTTGCGAAACGCTTGCCCGCTCCGATAACGATGTCCTCTCGCGAGAGCCTCGTCATACGTCGTAGGTCAGTTCGACCAGCTCGCTCACGGGGTGGGACTGACACGTGAGAACCTGGCCCGATGCCACCTCTTCAGCGCTCAGGCTCCAGTTCCGGTCCATGCGAACCTCGCCCTCCGTCACCTGCGCCCGGCATGATGCACAGGCGCCGCTCCGGCATGAGAAGGGTCCTTCCGGACGGATCGCGAGGACGTGATCGAGGATCGGAGCGCCGTCTGATGCGACGATCGCCGTCGACGTCCTTCCGTCGAGCGTGAACTTGACCGTTGAACCGACCACGTCGTCCTCGGCGACCTCGATCTCATCGACATCCCCGGCAAAGAACAGTTCGTCGTGAATGCGTGCAGCTGCGATGCCCCGCTCCTCGAGGGACGACCGAACAGCGTCGACCATGCCCCTGGGACCACATAAGTACCACGAATCGACGGTGTCTGGATCGACCACCGTGCCAAGCAGCTGCTCGACCTTCGACTCATCGATCCTGCCCTCGAGCAGAGGAATCGTGTGGGACTCCCTTGTCAGGATGTGGAGGAGAACGAACCGATCCGCGTACGCCCCCTTCAGTGCATCAAGGTCGTCAAGGAACATCACCGATCGGCCGTCCCTATTTCCGTAGATCAGCGTGAACATGCTCTGCGGTTCGAATTCGAGAACCGACGCGATCATCGACATGACAGGGGTGATCCCGCTGCCTGCTGCGAACGCGACGTAGTGGTTCCGGTTGGATGCTGACGGCGCCAACGTGAACTCGCCCTTGGGAGGCGTGACCTCGAGCACGTCCCCCGCTTTGAGCACATCGTTGGCGAACGAGGAGAACGCACCTCCGGAAAGCTGCTTGATGCCGACTCGGGGTGAAGTCGTCCCTGCGGGCGAACAGATCGAGTAACTCCGCCGCACGTCCTCGCCGTCGATGGTCGCCCGCATGATCAGATGCTGCCCCGGCGTGTGCGTGTAGGCAGAGAGCAGATCGTCTGGAATTTCGAAGGTCACCGCGACGGAATCGTCCGTGAGTGGCTCAACGGAGGCGACCGTCAGTGTGTGGAACTCCGCGCCTTCCATCAGATCGCCTTGAAGTAGTCGAACGGTTCGCTACAGGTGCTACACACCCACAGCGACTTGCATGCCGTCGATCCGAACTCCGACACCTTCGCCACACCGGTCGACGAGCATCTTGGGCACAAGATCTCCGGCACGACAGCGAGCGTCGAATCGGGAGGAGCGATGCCGAAACCTGCAAGCTTCCGCTTGGCCTCCGGCGACATCCAGTCGGTCGTCCACACGGGGAAGTGCTTCATCTCGACCGCTACATCCGCGATGCCGCGCTTGCTGAGTGCGGCGATGATGTCCTCCTCGATGACCGCCATGGCAGGACACCCGGAGTACGTGGGCGTGACGGACACGGCTACGGACCCGTCGTCGTGGACATCGACGTGCCTGAGAATGCCGATATCCGCGATCGTCAGTACGGGGATGTCGGGATCGACGACCTCTTCGAGCATCACGCGGATGTCGTCGGCCGTGACCTTCGTCGCCGTCACCATGAGGCACCCGGATGTGCGCGCTGCATCCACTGCATCTCAGCAAGCAATGGCCCAAGGTTCTCTGTGTGCATTCCTGTTCGCCCACCGGACGCCTGATACGGATCTTCAGGCGACACGAGTGTCGCCTCCTCCAGCGTGCTGGCAACGATCGCATCGAACCGGCCCTTTCCAGCCGTGACGTCACAGATGAGGCCAGCCACCACGAGAGCGGCATCCGTGTCTGGCTGGTCGAACAACTCCTCGGTGAACCGCCACATGGCATCTATCCCACGCTGCATCCTCACATGGCTCTCTTCGGTGCCATCGCCGAGCCGAATGACCCACGAACTCGAGTGACGCAGGTGATAGGTGGCCTCCTTCAACGCCCGTGCAGCGATCCCGGAGAGGCGTTCATCGCGGGACGAACTCAGCCCCGCCCACAATTGCGTCTGGTATGCATCGAAGAAGAACCCTCTCGCTATGAGATGCGCAAAATCAGGCTGAGGCTGCTCCGCCAACAGCGCGTTGGTGAAGTCGCGCTCGTTCCGGAACATCGCGTACCAGTTGCTATCCCTGCCCGAACCTTCGATTTCGGCGGCGTAGTCGTACAGGTGCATCGCCACGCCCAGATGGTCAAGAGCGATGTTGGCGACCGCAAGGTCTTCCTCAAGTTCCGGGGCGTACGAGATGTACTCGCCCAGGCGCTGGCCGAGGATGACGTTGTCATCGCCGTGGCGAACGAGGAAGTCGACGAGCGCAGTTCTTTCGACGGTCGTGGTCACAGTTGACCAACTTCGTCAGGGATCTCGTAGAACGTCGGGTGGCGATATGGCTTGTCGTCGAACGATTCGAAGAGCGACTCCGGGTCGTCAGATGCGTGGATCGCTGACGACGGCACGACCCACAGGCTGATCGCCTCGCCGCGTCTCGCGTAGGCGTCCCTCGCGTTCTGGACCGCTGACTCGGAGTCGGCCGCATGCACCGAACCACAGTGCGTGTAGCTCAGCCCACGCTTCGGCCGGACGAACACCTCCCAGAGTTGCCAACCGTGGTTGGCCGTCGTCTCTGTCTTCAAATCGTCAACGGTCTCGCCGGGAGCGATCGGTACTTCGTAACTCATGAGCTCTCCTTACGCACGGGTCTCCTCAGGCGATCTTGTGGCTTCTGGCGGCTTGCTTCTCCGCATAGGCTTCGGCGGCTTCTCTCACCCAGGCTCCGTCATCCCACGCCTGGACCTTGTGTGCGATCCGCTCGCGATTCATCGGGCCGTTGCCTTTCACCGTGGCCCAGAACTCGTCCCAATCGATCGGGCCGACGTTCCAATGGCCAGACTCCTCATCGAACGAGAGGTCTGGATCGGGGAAGGTGCAGTTGAGGTAGTGGCCCTGGGGAATGGTCTGGTCGATGTACATCTGACGGAGCTCGTCGTTGGAGATCCTCTTGACCTTCCACGCCATCGACTGTTCCGTGTGCGTCGACTCCGAATCGTGCGGTCCGAACATCATCAGTGCTGGCCCCCACCATCGGTCGATCGCATCCTGGAGCATCGCCTTCTGCTCGTCGGTCCCATTCGAGAGCGCCATGAGGATTGCATAGCCCTGTCTGGCGTGGAAGCTCTCCTCCTTGCAGATACGGACCATCGCCCGGGAGTACGGGCCGTAGGAGGTGCCCTGCAGCATGATCTGGTTGACGATGGCTGCGCCATCGACCAGCCAGCCGATCACGCCGATGTCAGCCCATGACAGCGTCGGGTAGTTGAAGATCGATGAGTACTTCTGACGACCGGTGTGGAGCATGTTGACCACTTCGTCGCGCGATATCCCGAGCGTCTCCGCAGCCGAGTAGAGGTACAACCCGTGTCCGGCCTCGTCCTGGACCTTTGCGATGAGGATCGCCTTGCGCATCAGGGTCGGCGCCCTCGTGATCCAGTTGGCCTCTGGCTGCATCCCGATCACCTCGGAATGTGCGTGCTGAG
Organism: uncultured Kiloniellales bacterium; assembly: GCA_964196275.1. Taxonomy (GTDB): domain Bacteria; phylum Actinomycetota; class Acidimicrobiia; order Spongiisociales; family UBA5794; genus UBA5794. The sequence continues at coordinate 36,945 of CAXMSN010000104.1, forward strand.
CGATCTGCCTGATCAGCGTCGCTCGATAGCCGTCAGGCATCCAGTCTCTCGGCTCGATCTTCTCATCCGCCTCGATCATCGCCTCGAAGCGCTCATTGTCGGTAATCGTCACGCAGCCTCCCCAGGTAGCGACCCGATACTAACAAACGAACGTTTGTTAGGTGCCGCGCTCGTCCTCCCTTCAGGGGGGACAACAGAGCAGCGTCAGCTGCGATGTAGGGGGGCCTGCGGGCCTGAGAGCCCGGAGTGGCTGGAAGTATCGAAGTCCAGAGCCGGACCTGCAACATCCCCTAGCTCGCTGCGCTCACTCGTACCCCTTGAATAAGGGGGACGGAGGTGCTTTCGACCTGTCAGTGACCCAGCGCTATCTGCTTGAGCCTTCTTACCGCCACCATCCCGGCCGAGATGTCTTCGACGCCGTCTCTCTCGAGCCAGTGGAACAAGCGGTCCCTTCGAGGCAGAAGACGTGGGAAGCGGGCGTAGTGGGCGTCGAGCGATCCTTCGGTCTCACCGAGCACCATCGCAACGACATGCCTTCGCATCTGTTGGAGATCGTCTCGAAGCGATTCTGCGGCCAGACGTTCGAATGTCGTCGTGCCTGGCAGGTTCCGGATCTGGCGCTCGAGCCAGTCCACCTTGAACTCGTAGCTGACACGCGTGTAGATGGCGGCGACCTCCATCACATCACGACCGTGCTGATGTGCGAGTTCGATGATGTCTGGTCCCCTACGGAGCGAGTGCTGGAAGCCGTGGCGCTTCGCGATGTCCGGAGGCACACCGTTTGCGACCATGTGGGAGGCGGATGCTTCCGCTGGTTCCCTCCAGCCCTCGGGGTCGAGGCTCGGCATCCCCTCTGACAGCGCAGCGAAGTCCGCACGCGAGAGGTCGATCTCCTCATCGATGGTTGTGGGAGTCACCGGGCGATTCAGATACCAACGGGTCACGGTCGATACCAAGCGGTCTATGTCACGGAGCATCTCGTGGTCGATGTCTGGGCCGATGGTTCCGACGAGGCCCTCAATCGCTGCCCACCGCTCACTCGCCCCGGTTATCTCTCTCGCGACTCGGTACGCACGCATGATTCGATTGGCAGGCGACCCGGTGAGGTGGCGCATCCTCGAGTAGAAGGTCGAGCCTTGCGAGTTCAGGGCCTGATTCGCGACGATCGTCGCGATCAGCTCCCTCCGAAGGGGATGGACCCTGATCTCATCGGCGAACCGATCCGACACAGCCGTAGGGAAGTACCCGAGCAGGTCTGCTTCGAAATGGGGGTCATCGGGCAAGTCAGAATCCAGCAGAAGGTCCGTCAATGACCGTTTGGCATAGGCGAGTAGGACCGCCAGCTCAGGCCTCGTCATGCCGCGGCCTTCCCGACCGCGCTGATTCATCTCTTCGGCGGAGGGCAAGAACTCGATCTCCCTGTCGAGGATTCCCTCACGCTCAAGCCGGTCGATGAGGTCCGCATACAGTTCGACGGTTCGATGTGACTCTGCCGACTCCTGCGAGAGAACCTGGGCTTGAAGGAAGTTGTCGTAGAGAATCGCCTCTACGACATCGTCGACCACACTCGCGATGATCTCGTCACGCTCAGCCCGATCGATCTTCCCTGATGCCTCGACGAGTCCAAGGAGGATCTTCAAATTCACCTCACGGTCGGATGCGTGCACGCCGCCCGAGTTGTCGATGAAGTCGGCGAATACGCGCCCGCCCCCCATGTCGAACTCGATTCGACCGCGCTGGGTGACACCGAGGTTTCCGCCCTCTCCTATCACGCGAGCGCCCACGTCTCGGCCGTTGATCCTGACGGAGTCATTGGAGCGATCCTGCACGAGCTCGGACGTCTCCGCCCTCGACTTGACGTACGTGCCGATACCGCCGTTCCACAGCAGGTCGGCTGGCGCTTTGAGGATCAGCTTGATCAGCTCGCTCGGTCTCGCTGATTCGACGGGTGTACCAAGGACCTCACGCATCTCGGGTGTGAGTTCGATGCTCTTGGCTGCTCGGTCGAACACGCCGCCCCCGGCCGAGATGAGATCAGCGTTGTAGTCGAGCCATGAAGATCTGGGTAACAAACTGATGCGCATTCTCTCGTCCCAGGACGCAGCAGGGTCGGGATCCGGGTCGAAGAAGATGTTCCTGTGGTCGAAGGCTGCAATGAGCTTCATGTGTTTGGACCGAAGCAGACCGTTCCCGAACACGTCACCTGACATGTCGCCGATCCCGACGACGGTGATCTCCTCGGCCTCTACATCGACGCCCAGGTCGAAGAAGTGCCGCCGCACAGACTCCCAGGCGCCCCGAGCGGTGATTCCAAGTGCCTTGTGGTCGTAACCGGCCGACCCTCCCGATGCGAACGCGTCGTCGAGCCAGAAGCCGTACTCGGCCGCGATCTCGTTCGCCGTATCGGAGAACGACGCGGTTCCTTTGTCGGCAGCGACCACCAGATACGGATCTGGTGCATCGTGTGCCACAACAGAGTCAGGCGTGACGATCTCGTCCCCGACACGATTGTCCGAAACGTCGAGCAGCCCTCTGATGAACAGCCGGTATGCATCTTGGACTTCCTCGTACGAAGGCCGAGGGGCGTCGGCTGGTCGGCGTAGAACGAAACCGCCCTTCGCTCCCGTCGGGACGATGACAGCGTTCTTCGTCATCTGGGCCTTCATCAGCCCGAGAACCTCAGTTCGGTAGTCCTCCCGGCGATCGGACCATCGGATGCCGCCGCGCGCAACGGCGCCGCCTCGAAGGTGGACGCCTTCGACATCTGTCGCATAGACGTAGATCTCGTGCAGAGGTTTGGGTTCTGGCATCTCAGGAACGTCTGCGGATGCGAACTTGAGCGCCAGAGAGGAACGGCCTTCGACCCTGACGTTCGTTCGTTCGGTTGCAAGCACGAGTCCGAAGAAGCCTCTCAGGATCCGATCGTCGTCGAGCGACGAGACAGCGTCAAGGCCGTGCCGGATCTGCTTGGCGATCGCCTTCTCTCGTTCTTCGCTGTGAGCCTCGTCGAACCTCGCCTCGAACAGCCTCACGAGAGCCTCGGCGATCTTGGGGTGAGCGGTAAGCGTGTCGTTGACGTAGCCGATGGAGAACGACGGAGTCACAAGGCGCCAGTAGTTCCGATAGGCCCTGAGGATCGAGAGTTCGCCGTACGCCAACTCGGTTCCGAGCAGGAGCCGATGGAGCGCATCCGACTCCGCGCCGCCGGTGAGAACGGCTTCGATCGCAGTCGCGATGCGGTCCCCCACGGTCGCGATATCGACCTGATTTCCCTCGGAAGTGAGAACACCGAAATCGTGGATGTAGGTTTGCTCTTCGCTACGGAGTCGCGTCGGTACCTCCTCGACGACGACCAGGCCGAGATGCTCGATCAACGGCACGACGGAAGACAGGTTGAGCTTTCCCGAGTTCCGGTAGACCGTGATCCTGGTCAGCCATTCAGATGCGGCGGGCGCCTTCGCCTCGTCGGCCTCGTTCTGCAGTCCCACAACGAGATCGGCGCCGGTCGATGCCAGCCGGTCAAGGCTGAGGATGTCTCCAACAACGAGCGCCAAGGCTGTCGAGGCCTTGTAATAGTCAGGGAACCCCGGCGTCCAGCGATCTGCAAGGCGGTTCGCCTCAGAGTCTCCAACCGCCTTGGCGAGTTCGCCGACAACCTTGTCTTCCCACGTTCGCGCAAGTGCAAGCACCTCGACTTCGAGTTGTGAGACGTCAACCTCGACGGGCCCGGACCCCTCGGTCCAGACCGAGAAGTGGATTCGCGCATCTCCCGACTCTGCGAGCGACAGTCGGTAGTCGACGGTGAGGCCTCCGTACGCATCCTTGAAGAGTTGCTGCAGTTCCTGGCGCAGCACCGAGTTGAACCGGTCACGCGGAACCGTGACGAGGATGCTGACAGATCTCCGGAGCGCATCGCGACGAACGAACAGTCGGACGCGTTCAGAATCTTCTGCGACGATCAGCGCGCTGAGCGTGTCACCGAGATCCTCGATAGTGCCGGCGAACAGATCGTCTTTGGGGAAGCTGTCGAAGAGCTGGACCATCGACTTGTAGTCATGAGAACCCTCGATGAGATCCTGATCCTTGAGGATCTGCTCGAGCTTGCGTCGCAGCACGGGAATCTCGCTGGCTGCTGCCATATAGGCCTTTGACGTGAACAGCCCAATGAGCCTGTGTTCGGTCACGGTCCTGCCGTCATCGCCGGCTTTCCGGACACCCACGTATTCCATCCGAGCGCCGCGATGGACAGTGGCTTTCTGGTTGGTCTTCGTGATGACAACCAGGTCTCCGCCTCTGTATCGATCCCGGACGTACGGCGGCAGGTCAGAGAGCAACACGGCCTCGGGCTCGAACCCGTTGTCGTGGAGAATGCCCAATCCGCTTCCGGTTCTCGCCAGAACTGCCTGGTCACCGTTCTGATCCACGATGTCGTACTCGCGATATCCGAGGAACACGAAGTTGTCGTCGAGTAGCCACCGCAAGAACTCCACCGACTCCGAGATCTCGTCGAAGTGGAAGTACGTGTCTCCCGACTTCGCAGCCTCGACCATCTTGGGGACCATCCTTCGCATTGGCTCGAAGTCGCGCACGACCGAGGCAAGGTCGCTCAGTGTGTCGCGGATGTCGCTGGTCAGTTCCGCCTTGGCGTCCGAGTCGAGCCTGCGGTCGAGTTCGAAATGCTGGACGCTTACGACCCTGCCTGAGGACCGGGCCGAGTCGATACCGATCAGGAAGCCTGTCTCGTCTCTCGTCGTCCCGACGAGTGGGTGGAGATGCCGTTCGATCCCAACTCCGGACCGGCTGACAGCGAGAGCCATCGAGTCGACGAGGAACGGCCGGTCATCAACGACGACCTGGACAACCGATCCAGTGGTCTCGTATCCGCACTCGTTAAGCGACGGGTCGAACACGCGGATCGCCATCTCCTCGAGGCCTCGGCTCTGCACGAACAAGAAGAGGTCTGAGATCTCGGCGTACAACTGGTCGATCGGAATGTCCGGGAGATCGATGTTCGGAATGCGCCTGATGTAGAGGCGGGCAAAGGCCGAGAGCATCGCCCGAGTTTCATCGGGTACGTCGGCAGGAATCGTTGCGACCAGTTGGTCGACGACGGACGGTTCAGGCTTGACGGGCGAGCCGTTTCCGGTCATGCACGCGAGGCTAGACGGGTCCTGATCAACAACGCGGCGATTTCGGGGATTGTCTTCGCCCACAGATATACGATGATGCGTCCAGAGTCGAAAGGGACCCATGGCCAACCCACCGCTCCAGAAGCAATTCGGCGCCCTCCCTGAGGTCGGTGCGGGATCAGACGCGGCGCTCCAGGGCGCCCAAACGCCCGCTGGATTTGGAGCAGACGATCCGATGACCATCGGCGGGACCTCAGCGAAGACAGCGTTCCTGCTGATCCTCGTCCTCGGTGCTGGCGCCTGGGGGTGGACGCTTGTCGATCCCGTCACTGGTGGCACGGGGCTTCCCGGCTGGTGGTTCTTCCTGGCGATCGGCGTGTTCGGCCTTGCGATACTGACTGCGTTCAAGCCGCACCTTGCGATCATCACCGGACCCCTGTACGCCTTGTCTATGGGCGTCGCCATCGGGACGATCAGCCGTCTCTACGAATCGCAATTCGAAGGGATCGTTCTTCAAGCGATCATGGCCACGGCCGCCGTGTTCTTCGTAATGCTGGTCCTGTTCGTGACCCGGACGATCAAGGTGACCAATCGACTGCGCGGCGTCATCATCGGAGCAACGCTCGGGATCATGCTGTTCTATCTCGCCAGCTTCGTGCTATCGCTCTTCAGCACCAGCATCCCGCTTGTTTGGGATAGCGGCCCCGTCGGAATCGGTTTCAGCGTGCTGATCGTCGGGATCGCTGCATTCAACCTGATGCTCGACTTCGACCTGATCGAACGTGGCGTACAGGCCAGGGCCCCGAAGTCCATGGAGTGGTTCGGTGCGTTCGCCCTGATGGTCACCATCATCTGGCTCTACATAGAGATCCTCAGACTGATCGGCAAAGTCCGGAACTAGCAGAAGACCAGGTATTCCGTACTACGTAATACGTACTATGGCCAGCATCCCTTCTGTCCCACTTTCAAGGGGGACGGGCGAGCGAAGCGAGCCAGGGGGATGCCTACGGTCTGTCTGGGAGGGACCGGTACCTCCCTGTTGCGAGGTCGAGGGTTACGGCGATGATGAGGGCGAAGCCTGCGGCGATCGCGATCGCTCCGGCGGTCGATTGGGCCATACCGCCGTCCGTCAGCACGTCGGCGCACGTCGCGCTGAACCGACCCGCCCTGTCGGACCCACTCTGACCCCAGATCACTGATCGACACGCGTCGGAACTCAGCACGGCAATGCCCGTCAAGACGAATGTCAAGCCCCCAAGTGCGAGCGCGACTCTGACGATCATGTGGTTACTCCGGAAAAGAAACAGATCCCGCGCTGCCGGCGGAATCCTCGATCCACAAATGCTATGTACGTTTCTCCCATACGGACCGAATCCGGGAGCACGGCCAGGTCGCCAGTTCTGCTCCGTAGTCCATGGTCCGGAGCGAGGCGGAGCCGAGCCACCACTACCTTTCCCACCATGCAGTCACTCATCCATCTCTTCCGCATGTGGATTGCGGTCTCCCTCGCTGTGGCATCACGACTGTTCCGCAGACTCCTCCTCGGTCCCACCCTGCCGTCCTGGAGTTGGCGGACAGACGTCACCGTCGCAGGAGCCAGAGCGGCGATCGCGTCGGCAGCGACCCAACCGGACAACCCTCTGATCACTGAGTTCGGGGCCAGGGTCCGGGCGCCGATCCCCATCAAGATGTGGGGCAAGGTCAGGGTCAACAGGACGAAACTCGGTGGCCTTCCCGTCGATCGCTACATCCGGCTTGACGATGCAACCGATCGGGCAACGATGCTCTACTTCCACGGCGGGGGCTATGTCTTCGGCAATCCAGGGACGCACAGGCAGCACCTCTCGAGACTGGCATATGAGACAGGCACGAACGCGATCGCACCGCAGTACCGATTGGCCCCGGAGCACAAGTACCCCGCCGCCGTTGAGGACGCTCTGACCGCATACAACGCGATGCTCGCTTCGGGAACACAACCTGAGCGCATCGTCGTGGCAGGCGACTCTGCCGGTGGAGGCCTCGCTCTCGCATTGCTCCTCACGATCCGCGAACGGGGCCTCCCGATGTCCGGAGGTGCGATGCTGTTCTCCCCCTACACAGACCTCACGCACTCCTCGTACACGATCACGACCAACGCCGACACCGACTATCTCCCGGCCGCCGAACTGGCGCAGCCGAACCACTACTACGCGGACGCAGACCAGCTGACGGATCCCATGGTCTCACCGGTGTTCGCCGACCTCACAGGCCTCCCGCCGATGCTCGTGCTCGCTGGCGGCGCCGAGATGATCCTCGACGACTCTGTGCGGCTTGTAGCCAACGCCAAACGAGACGGTGTTGACACCACGCTGGTGGTGGAAGAGGAAATGATGCATGTCTGGCCAGCGTTGGTTCCATGGGAACCGGCAACCGAGAGGGCTCTGGTCGCGGCGTCTGAGTGGGTCGATACGCTCTACGCCTGAGACAGCCACAGAGACCCCTGGCACCGCAGCATTCGCCTAGTATCGGGTCACCCACAGAGGAGCCGTTCTGACCAGCGAGATGAACCCCGCAGAGATGACACCTGCCGAGATCGCAGAGGTACAGAGAGCCTGGTACCGCTTCTGGCTCCCGCGGATCACGATCGGGTCGATTGTGGCCATGGCGGTCGTGTTCGGCGGTCAGTGGGTCTTCACCAGCACCACCGACTTCCTGATGACGATGATCCTCTCATTCTTCATCGCCTTTGCGATGCTCCCCGCCGTTGACTACCTCTCGGGCCGAGGATGGAAGCGAGGCCTCGCAACGGCAACTGTGATGTTCGTCGGCATGCTCATGGCGATCCTCTTCGCTTTCGCCATGGCACAGCTCGTCGTCGATCAGATCATCCAGATGATCGGGAAGTCATCGGGCTACGCGCAGCAGCTGATCGACTGGGTCAACTCAACCTTCGATCAGAACTATACGATTGACGACGTCGTCGTACAGCTCGGTGGCTACGAAGACATCGCCGTCAAGGCTGGCAAGACGCTGATTTCTGGCATTCTTGGCTTCACCAGTTCGATCCTTGGTCTCATCTTCAAGGCGCTAACGATCTCCCTGTTCGTGTTCTATATCCTTGCCGACTTCCCGAAGATGCGAGCAGCGTTGCTTCACAACCTGCGTCCGTCCGCGCAGCTCCATGTCGACACGTTCCTGTCGATCACCGTGCAGAAGGTCGGTGGATACATCTACAGCCGGCTCGTCCTTGCGGCATTTTCGGCGGCTTACCACTTCGTAGTCTTCAAGATGCTCGGCCTGCCATACGCCTTGGCGATGGCCCTGTGGGTCGGCCTCGTAAGCCAGTTCGTCCCAAGCGTCGGCACATATCTCGCTGGAGTCGTCCCGTTCTTCATCGCACTGGCCGAAGGGGGGGCATCCACTGCCATCTGGGTCCTTATCGCGGTCACGATCTATCAGCAGATCGAGAACTACCTGTTGTCACCGAAGATCACGAAGAACACGATGGACCTGCACCCTGCGATCGCGTTCGGATCAGCGATGATCGGTGCGGCGCTCCTTGGGGCCATAGGTGCCCTGCTTGCGCTTCCGGTCGCCGCCACTATCACGGCACTCGTCCAGACCTATGCGGATGACTACGAAATCATCGAGAACGAGCTCATCGAATCGCCGGACGAGTATTCCGCCAGGATGCAGGCGATCAGGGACGCCAAGGATCGCAAGCGGGCAGAGCGCAAGGTGAAGCTCGGATTCAAGCCGAAGACCGACGACGACGAATCGGACACATCGGACGACGAGTGAGCGATGATGCCGACGCATCGGTAACAGGGGTCGGAGAGACGTTCGACGAGTTCCGGCGATCGTTCTCGTACGGCTCTCGGGGAAACCTGAACTTCAAGTTCATGAAGTCGATGTCTGAGGCCGATGCCGCAGCCTTCCTCGCCACCGTTCTTCAGCAGCTCGGCGACGCGTACGACACCGGAGATGTCTCGCCCATGATCGAGACGGCGATCGAAGCCCAGATCGCTGGGTACGCCCCAAAGCCGGCCGACATGCCTCCCATGTTCGAGTTCGACAGTGGCCCGTTTGCGCCTGCGAAGACTCAGGTCAGCGAAGCGACGATCGGGCTCCTGACGACGTCAGGGCATTTCCTCGAAGACGACGACCCTGAGCCCGAAGGCATGACGCAGGCTGAAGCGGTCGATCGCATCTCTGAGTCGCTCAGGGGGACGCCGACCCTCTCAGAGATCCCGCGTACGTCGGATGTTGAATCGATCACTGTGAGGCACGGGGGATACGACATCACCTCTGCCGCGATCGACCCGAACGTCAGTTTCCCGATAGACCGCATGAACGAACTGGAGCGAGACGGAACGATCGGTGCATTGGCATCGACCTACTTCTCGTTTCCCGGAGCTACCTCCCAGGGTCGGCTCAAGCGCGAACTCGATGCATGGATCGATCGCATCAAGGCCGAAAATCTCGACTACATGCTGCTGGTTCCCGTCTGACCTGTCTGCCACGTGTCGGTCGGGCACGTAGCACGAGGCCTCGAAGAGGCCGGGATCGCAACGACGACGATCATGGTCGAGGCTTTCCGCCATCGGGCGGAACAGATGGTGGTCCCGCGTGCGGTGATCACACGCTTCCCGATGGGAAGGCCTCTCGGGGCGCCGCACGACACCGACCGACATCTCGACGTGATGCGCATGGCGTTCAGCCTCCTCGAGACCGCGACCGAATCAGGAACCATCGTCAGCTATCCGCAGGCGTATCGGGTCCAGACCGCCTAGTCGGATCGCGACGATTCCGGTGCAATTCGTAACCGTGGACGGCCTGTTCTCCCTCTGCGTTCGTGATGTCAGGTGCGATTGTGATTCCAGCCTGATGCAGAGATCAGGACGATTCCGATGAACCCAACGCCTGCAGCGGCACCGGACTCAAGAACATCCATCAGCAGGAGGCTGGCGGCGACGAAGACCACAAGTAGCCCCATGCCGAATCGGATTCTGTTCACATCTTCCAACATCTGAGATTCCTCCCGCCCGATTCCTTCATGTCTTGGATGGAGCATCGCGTCCAGTACACGTCCGTGGCCGCCCATAACGGCAGATACGCGCAGCTGTCGGGGCCCGTATTGCCCGGACGGTCATGCGACTGTCGCAGCCGAGGCGGGCCTGAGGGCGATGTGCGTCCATGCGCCTCCGAGCAAGTCCACCGACGCAAACAGGACAAGTTGCCAAGGCCCAACGGTGAATGCCAGCGCGATCAGCCCTGCGGCGATGCCCCATCGAACCACGACGCTCATGCGATACAGCCGGGTGAACTCCGCCTGCACGGCCGTCCAGTAGAAAGCGCCGTAGCCGATCAACAGAAGTCCCAGGATCCTGATCCAGACCTCGTCGGTCTCTTCGATTTGGAAGACAGACAGGATGACGTTGGGAATCAGTAGAAACCCGGCGCCGACTACCAGCACGTAGCCGGTCCACACCGCCATGGAACGAGTAGCCCAAGACATTGCCCACCCCCTATGCGAGTCAGCGATTCGACGCACCAATGCGCGCCACAGCGGGGGGTGAGTCACAGACGGAACAGCCACCCATGAAGACGGATGTTCATCACCCTATCCAGCGGCTACGCCTAGCCGCGCACGACCGCAGCGCACGACCGCAGCGCACCTCTAGCCTTCGAAGCTACACGCACAGCCACCGTCGCAATAGAGCCATAAGTCACTTTCTAGGCTCACATGTCGGTGCCTATGCGCTTCGAGATCTCCACGCCGAGATACGCCATCGGCTTTCCCGATTCCCGCGGAGAGAATCGCAAATCAATGCGAGGACACGCTACGAACTGTCGAATGTGACGACACCGATCCACATCACATCGTCAGCGAGGACCACGCCTCAGCAGGTCTTGGCGTTGCGTGCCCTGTCACCTCCCACAACGAACAGGTAGCCGAGCGAGTCTGTGGTCCATGGTCTTCCGCCGCTATTCCCAGAGCGACCGCAGCACGTCCCCCACCGGGTCTGCACCATCGGCAAGGGATGGCACGAGGTCGTCGGCAACAGGTACGCCGGTTGCTGATGCAAGGAAGCCGTTCATTGCGGGGTCGAGGAAGCGGCTCGGCAGGGCGTAGGAGTGGGATCCGCTGGTCGAGTATCGGTGGTGGTAGTACCTCTGGGGAACCGTCACTGCGAGGTGATCCTTTGCCCGTGTAAGCGCGACGTATAAGAGTCGGCGCTCCTCCTCGAGTCCACCGGGTTCGGACAAAGCCATGTCCGATGGGATGTTTCCGTCGGCGGCATGGATCACCGTGACCGAGCGCCACTCGCCTCCCTTTGCGGAGTGGATCGTGGACAGGATGAGGTAGTCATCGTCGAGGTGAGGCGTATCCGCGTAGTCTGATGTGCTCTGGGGCGGGTCAAGGGTTATCTCCGTGAGGAATCGGCTTCGACTGTCGAAGTCCGAAGCGAGGGAAGCGAGGTGACCGATATCTCCAAGCCTCGCCGCGGCATCGTCATATGTTCTCTCGAAGACGACGTCGCAGAAGGTCTTCAGCCTGTCGATCTGCACGCTCGGAGAAGGCTCCTCACCGCTCGTCCCCCTGCAATCGCGCAGCACATCGCGCAGCAGTCCGAGCACTTCCCGTGTCTCGTTGGTGACCGGAAGGTCGTATCGCATGAACGCCTCGAGGGAGTCGACACCAGCCGACGCACCGACCTCGTCGATGTGGGCCTTGATCTTGGCCGCAGTCGCAGGCCCCACCCCCGGCAACAAGAGCAGGAGCCGACTCCACGCAAGGCCGTCTTTCGGATTGTCGAGCACACGAAGCATCGCAAGGAGATCCTTGACGTGTGCAGCTTCGAGGAACTTCAGGCCCCCGTACTTGACGAACGGAATGTTCCTTCTGGCGAGTTCGATCTCCAGCCCACCTGAATGGTGGCCTGTTCTGAACAACACCGCTTGATCACGCAAGTCGATGCCTTGCTCACGGAGTTCGAGAACGCGGTCACAGACCCAATCCGCCTGTGCTGCCTCATCGAAGCACGTGACAAGATCAGGGATCAGGCCTGCAGGCCTCTCGGTCCACAGTCGTTTCCTGAACGCGATGTCCGATGCCTCGATGACGTCGTTGCTGACATCGAGGATCTGCGGGGTGGATCGATAGTTCCGCTCAAGCTTGACGACCTCGACATCTGTGTACTCATCGGGGAATCCGAGGATGTTCTCGACGTTCGCTGATCGGAACGAGTAGATCGACTGGGCGTCGTCTCCGACGACGGTGAGGTTGCCGTCCAACCCGCACAACGACTTCAGGATGTGTGCCTGGGAACGGTTGGTGTCCTGATACTCATCGACAAGCACATGGTCGAAAAGGCCGCGGACGGTCGACCCGGCCTCCGATTCCATGAGCGCGTGCCAATACAGCAGAAGGTCGTCGTAGTCGATGATGTTCTGCTCGCGCTTTGCCTCCGTGTAGCCCTTGAAGAGAACCGCGAGATCATCAGCGTGTTCAGCACACCATGGGAACCGGTCACGAAGAGTCTCCGAGAGGGGGATCTGCGAACTCACGACACGCGAGTAGACCGACGCGATCGTTTCTTTGCGCGGGAACCGCGTGCGAGACGTTCCGAATCCGTTCTCGGTGCGGAGGATCCCGAACAGGGACTCTGAATCCGTGCGGTCCATCACCGTGAACCCATCGGAGAGGCCGACGGCATTGCCGTATCTGCGCAGCAACCTGTTCGCGACGCTGTGGAAGGTGCCTCCCCACACACGCCCGAACGAACGATCCTCGATCATCGAGTCGGCTCGCCGAACCATCTCGGCAGATGCACGGCGTGTGAAGGTGAGGAGAAGGATGCGGTCGGCGGAGACGCCACGGTCGATCAACATGGCGACCCGGGCCGCAAGCGTCTTTGTCTTTCCGGTTCCTGCACCGGCGATCACGAGCATCGGGCCTGTCTCGTGAAGCACGGCTCGGCGCTGCTCCTGGTTTAGTTCTTCAAGGTACGGTGGGGCATCACGGATATCGAACATGTGTTCGATGCTAGCGGACGGAACCGATCATGCAAAGTTGCTCGGCTTCGCCTCACTCCGAAATACGAACTACGAACTACGGACCACGGACCACGGACCAGCCTTACCTCTGTTCCCCTTTCAAGGGGAACGGGCGAGCGAAGCGAGCCAAGGGGATGTTGCGGGGTCCGTGTTTCGTCGTCGGCTGCGGAGCTACTCGGTCAGGTGTGAGGCGAGTTCCTTGTCGAACCGTTCTCTGATCCCTTTGATCCGATCTGACATCGGGACCTCCTCTTCTTCGAACGCCTCCAACGCCGCGTTCTGGGAGAGGTAGTCGATGTTGGTCACACCGGACTTCGACTGGAGCATCCTCCACGACTTCCTCCGCTCTACGCAGTACAGCACGAGCTGGCGTGACAGCGACATCGCCCTGACGTTGCCCTTCGCATCCTCCACCTCGATGTACACACCGAAGTCTGGGACGTAGGAACGATGTGTCGGATCAAGCACGTTCCTCGCAACCACATCTGCCTGCTTCACGAGCAGCAGTATGTCGTCGAGGAAGATGAGGCCGTCGGTGGTCTTCGTTGGCTTGAGATGGCGCCGGAACCTCGCCTCGGTCGACGCGAAGTGCGCAACCGTGTACGCAAATGTCCTGTCCGACTGCTTGGACGTAATCTGTGTCCAGTCGCGGTCACGGTTGGCGTTGCCCGACACGTCGAGCGCCTCCTGGTAAGTCTCCCCAAGCTGAGGGTTGTGGACGAACTGCGGCATTGCCCGCGAGTCCCGCACGAGCCCGGCCTGCACCGTTGCGACATCGTCGGCCACGCCGTGCTCAGGCTGGCAGGTCGTGAACGACTGAATGAACGAAGTGCCCCGGTAGTCGAGTGCGTCAAGGATCGCCTTGTAGAACTGAGCCGTGTTGGCCATCGACACCTGCGCCACGTAGGCGGAGCCGTGACCGGAGATGAACGACTCGGCGACACCCTTCTTCTCGGTCATCTTTCCCTCAGAGGCGACGCCGAACTGGTTCATGTCGCCGCCACCAGGCATCGGTGTCGAGTCTGAGTTCTGACCGCCTGTATTCGAGTACACCTGCGTATCAAGCATCAGCAGTTTGACATTCGGCCGGTTCTGCAGGACGACTTTCGATACGTTCTGGTAGCCGATATCTCCCATACCGCCATCACCACCGATGGCCCAAGCCTTCGGTAACTCCCGGATCTCACGCGGCGTCATGGCGTTGTCTGTCATGTGCGTCATCTCGAAGAACTCGGCTTCTGAGATTCCAACGCCGAGCATCAGGTAGTCGGCCATCCGCTCCGGGATGACCGATCGCTTGGCGTGGTCCATGATGAAGCTCTCACCGAGGAGCCACGTGATCGTTGCACCGTCTTGGAACAACGAGTTCATCCACGGATAGGGATGGGGGTTGTTCGGTGGCGTGGAGCCGTAGACCGTGTTACACCCGGTGTGGGCACCCATCGCCATGACGGACATCCCCTTCGGGACGGTCCCGTCGAGCGCCTGAAGGTCTCTGTGGTTGAAGGCGTCCTGGCGCATGGTGACGGTCAGGGCCTCGATGATCTGCTCGTCGCTGATCTCGCCATGGCTTGCGATGCGAACCGCTGTGTCCTCGATCGTTTCTCCACCGAGTCCGAGGATTGAATGTGCGACGAGCATCCGGAGCCGTTCGTACGACGGCATGTCAAGAGCCTTGATCTCACCAAGCATCTTCATGCCGTGGTCCTGGAGTTCGAGCGCTTTGTTGTCGAGACGGTCTGCCTTTGCGTGGTACATCGGACGCATGTAGGCCTCTGTCAGCGATGCAACTGCATGCAGAACTGACTTCTCACCACACCCTGCGCATGCGCCATCGCCGCTGACGAGAGCCTCGTAATTGGACCGCACCATCAGATGGTTCTTCAGGTGAGCAGCAGCGGATTCCATCGGATCGTCCGGGTCGAATCGGCCGAGGTACTTCTCGGGAGTATCAGGGAGCAGGTCGATGAAGTTCGTACCTGAAACGTGGTCAGCGTTGAGCTGAGGCGTTTCCTGAGCCATCTCAAGTGCTTCCCAAGGACATTCGAGAACGCACTCGGCACAGCCCTTGCAGAGGTCCGAGACCATGATCGCAAAGAGGCCGCCCTCGCCGGGGCTACTCCTCTCAAGAGAGCGGAACAGGTGGGAGGTCTTCGTATATGCGAACGGCACGCGATCGAACAGTTGCATGAACTCGTCCTTGGCCGTGTCGCTCACACCATCGATCGCGTCGACTTCGGGCTTGAGGACATCGACGAACGGAACCGCTGCCTTCTCTTTGTCCTTGTCCTTGACGATATCGAGAAGCTTCTTGCGCACAGATGTCTCGAGATCGGGAAGGACGTCGACCATCTTCGCCCGCTCGGCCGGGTCAAGGATGTAGCCGCGTGCAGCGGTACCGAACACGACGTTGAAGTCCTGCGCGACGTTGGGAAGCGCGGTGTCGGGGCAGGCCGTGATGCAGTCCATGCACCCAGTGCAGTTCTCTGCGATCCATATCGGTGTCTCTCGCCGCGCAACGTATTTGCTCGCCGTCCGGCCAGATCCCGCTGCCATCATCGAAACCGACGAAAGCGGAGTCGATGGCTGGTCGTAGCCGAGTCCTGCCTTGAATTCCTTGTTGAACGTGGACACAAGAGTGAGAGGGATGCGAACCTCCTGAACCGCCGGGGCCACCGCAGCAGGGATCTCGACGCTGCACGAGTCACATGGCGCAAGGGACGGGAGGCGCATGCTCGAACGGTCGGCTTCGCCAGGATCGCCGTACGGGATCTCCTGGATCTGCTCGTAGCCAGCGGTCATCACCGTCATGTTCGACTCGACGACGGCATCACCGAAGCGGCCGAACTTCTTGACGTACTGTGCGTGCACGATCTCGCGGTAGCGGTCGTCTGATACGTCGTACTCCTCGAGGAAACCTGACACCCTGAAGAACGCTCCGAGGAACGCATTGCCCTGCATCCTGAGCTGGAGTTCTGGCCTGTCTGTCGCTTCCCTAGCGATCCTGAAGCCGGGGAGCGTTACGACCCTTACCTTCTTGTCGATGATCTCTTGCCGGTACTGCGGCGGGATCCTCTGCCACACCGTGTCGGGGTCCTCCTCGGACTCCCACACAAAGGTTCCTCCTTGGTTCATCCCTTCGAGGGGGTTCGCATGGGTGAAGATCTTCGGATCTGAGCACAACACCACATCCACATGGTGGAGGTCGCAGTTCGGGTGGATCCGCTCCGGGGCGGCAACCAGGAAGTAGGAGGTCGGTGCGCCCTTCTTCGCCGACCCGTACTTGGGGTTGGCAGAGACGTGGATGATCTCCTTCGGCCGTCCGTACTCGTCGACCTCGTCTTGGTGCTCGAGCAGATCGTCTCCGACCGCACCGATCACCTCGGACAGGTTCTTACCCGTCGTGATCATCCCCCAGCCGCCGATCGAGTGGAACCTTACGGCTATGGCACCTTCGGGTAGGAGGGAGGGTGTCCTGTCTGCGACCACGGCATACGGATGATCGATGCCGAGGGTGAAGTAGGTCTCTCCGTCTGCAACGGTGCTGCCGTCCTGGCGGGCCCGCTGACCGGTTGCGTACTCGTAGGCGCCGATGATGGCCTCTGGCCTGAAGTCCCTGCTCCCAAGCCCGTAGGAGCCAGACAGGATGAGCGGGGTGTCGGCATCCGTCAGACCCTGGATGTCGGATTCGAAGCCTATGAATCCCACCTCAAGTGCCTTGTTCAGCGTCGCTCTGATCTCACGGGTCAGCGGGTTATCTCCCGACATCGACTCGTCGGTCCGCTCAAGAACGATCACCCTCTTCTTGCCAGCAAGGGCGGCTACGACGTCAGCCTCAGGGAACGGCCTGATGACGTTGATATGAAGCGAGCCAACACTCGCGCCGTCTTCAGCACGCATGTAATCGACGGCGGCCTCGATGTTCTCCGCCGCAGAGCCGAGCGAAACGAAGACCGTCTCGGCGTCGTCGGTCTTGTACTTCGATACGAACCCGTAGTTACGTCCGGTGAGTTCCTCGAAGTCACGGTACGCCGCATCGAGCATCGGGAGGATCTCCTCGGAGAAGTGGTTCCTCCTGGCCAGAATGCCATTCATGTAGTGCTCCTGGTTCTGAACAGGCCCAAGAAGCATTGGGTTCTTCAGATCCATCATCACTGGCACCCGCCGACGCGTGGGACCGAACAGGACCTGTTGGGCCTCAGTCGGTGTGTCGATGATGTCGTCGTGCGAGCCGAGGTACTCACGTAGGAGTTCAGCCTCGTGCTTGTAGAACGTGCGCTCGAGGTGGGAAGTCAGAAAGCCGTCTTGGATGTTCATCCCAGGGTTCAGCGAAAGCTCGGTCACCCTGCGAAGGATCAAAGCCTGATCCGCAGCCTGCTGCGCATCCTTGGCGAAGAGCATGATCCAGCCAGTGTCAAGCGCTGAGTACACATCGTCGTGGCCACAGTGAACGTTGAGCGCATGCTTGGTAAGCGCACGGGCGGCGACCTCGAGAACCATGGTCGAGAGCTTCCCCGGTGCGTGGTAATACTGCTCGAGCCCGTAGACGATTCCTTGGCCAGAGGTGAAGTTGACGGTCCTGTGACCTGTCATCGAAGCGGCGATCGCCCCGCCTTGTGCTGCGTGCTCACCCTCAGCTTCGATCGCGATCTTCGAGTTGCCGAAAACGTCGAGAACACCCTCAGCGAAAGAGAGTTGGTAGTTCTCGCCCATCTCGGTGGACGGTGTGATCGGGTAGAAGACACCGGCCTGAGTGATCCGGGCCTCTGTGTGATAGGCGACGAGTTGGTTCCCGTTGGTTGTGACCCTGATACCGGGATATTTGGGTGCACCCATGGGAATCGTCGACCTCCAGCCAGAGAAAAGATGTGCGGTTCTTGCCCCACAGTGTAGTTCTCGGCGGCACCTTAGATCCCAGGTTCAGCCGACAGGCCCGCCCGCAAGATACGCATCGATGGCCCGGCGAAGCCGTAGACCCGCATCGATGAACCACTCGATGTAATCGCCGTACTCCTCGGATCTGGAGATGTGCCCTTCGCGGTACTCGGCGATGCGGACCGCACGGCGTTCCCTGCCGGGATCTTCGAATTCGAGCGGACGGCCGTATGCGGCTTCCATGGCTCGCTTCGATGCGTGTAGCTGATGGAGAAGTTCGAGGTTCGCATCCCTGCTGCCCCTATTGATGTACAACTCGTGACGGAGCAGGCGGTTCCGGGCAAAGGAAGCACTTATCGACGCCCCTTTGATCGGGGACGCCATGGTGAAGTAACTCCTGGGCTCAGGGTGCCGCCCATCCACCCAGTCCAACCCCCGGTTGCCGACCTTGGTCATGTAATCCGTCCAGAACCGCAGATACGCCGATGTGCGCAACTCTTTGCCCTGTCGGCCTCGGTACGACGGGGAGACGTTCGGCGATTCGTAGGGCGACGGCGTCTGCCCCGAAAGCCGCCGGGCCATCGACACCACCATGGCCGCATCCTCGGGAGACATGTGTCTGAGCAGCACCCGCAACTCAGCCAAAGCCGCTGAAGAACTGAGTCCTCCGATCGACGGCTCGGGTTCCGCACTTTGACGCATGGGCGACGCAGGAGCCGACATCCGATACATCGCTGCAGGCTGCTCATCTATCCGAGAGGCATCCACCTGCAATGCCGCCGGTCCGTGGTCCGTGGTCCGTGGTCCGTGGTCCTCTCTGAAGGACCCATTCGCCAAGGCCAAAATTTCCGTCGGTGACACCCCCAGAGCAGCAGCGATCGCCTCTTCGAGCTTGGGGCTTGGGATCTTCTGACCAGATTCGATGGCCGACAAGTACGAGTAGGAGATGCTCGCCGCCTCGGCGAGCTGCTTTCTATCCATGCGCTTGCTGGCTCGCAACTCGGCGACCGCTTCCCCGTATGCAGCAAGGAATGCGGGGTCGCTGCTGTGGTGACCTGATGTCATCGTCGGACACTACCACAACGTATTTACTTCTTGCAGGGTTACTTTGGATGGTGTATTATACTTCTGAGTCATGCCGGAACGTCCGGAGACCCAGGAGGACAGATGAATACAGACAGCACACGCAAGGCGGACCAGAACGACGATGCATTGATCACTTTCGTGCTCGACGAGAGCGGATCGATGGCGCACATGGAAGACGCGGCGAGGGAGGCGTTCAACGAATTTCTCCAGGAACAGATCAATCACGGTGGACGGACGTGGTGGACGCTCGCCACCTTCAACTCACAGGCCCGCATGCGTTTCGAGCACATCCCGGGGGCAGAGGTGCGCCCACTCAAACGGGGCGACTACCAACCGAGCGCTATGACGGCCCTCTACGACGCCCTGGGCGATGCGATAATCGCGACGCAGAAGCGCCTCGTCGACTCCCAGGACCGAGGAAATCCAAGCGACGTGATCGTCGTCGTGATGACCGACGGCATGGAGAACGCCTCACGCCGATGGACCCACCAGCGGGTCTTCGACCTCATCACCGAGTGCGAACAGGGCGGATGGCAGTTCATCTTCCTCGGAGCCAACCAGGACTCATGGGCCGTTGCCGATCGCCTCGGAATGAGGCACGCAGCCGTCTCCGACTTCTCACCAGACCGCGAAGCTGCGATGCGTGGCACCGACGATGCGAACTACGCGGCCCGCGCATACCGCTCGAGCAAGGTCCAACAGGACTACTACTCCGACCATCGGGACAAGAGCCGCTACGAGGCCGACGAACAGCGCCGCCAGCGCAAGGCCCGCGACAGTTCAAGAAAGCCGAAACGGTAAGGAGCGGTTTGCCGTTCGCACGCACGGCGAACCACCCGAGTGATGACCCCTGGCATCGCAGCACGTATGCGTTCTCGGAGAGGATGCATACGTGCTGCCCCTTGGAGCACGATGGTGAAACGATTCCACGAAATATGCTCGCTTACCCGGCGATACAGATAGTGTCCACGGCATAGCGCAGACGACACACCGCGAACAGCTGCGCTCGCCTCGGTTCCCCACCACCACTTCCGTTGTAGTGCCCAAACCGCGTCTCGCCTTGCTGCTGGGTCATCCAACCGAGATACCTGCATCGCAGCCTGTACCGCATAGCCGTCAGAAATTGAACGGTATTCACCACGAAAGCCACAGTCCCATGACCCGAAATCCCGTTTCCCAAGCCCTCGTCATCATCAAGCAGGGTATTTCCACGCCGCCCAGAGTCGATTCACCCAGCGAGCCCCTGACACAACCTTCCCCGACTGAACGTGCCCACCGCCGCGTGCTAGCCCGCCCATAGCGGCACATGAGCGCACATTCGACAGCAAGCACAATGAATCTCGGGTGTCGTGGAGCGTGTGGTTTGTTGGACAGGACTGGGTGGGGCCACACTGCTAGGTGCGCAGGCTCGTATTAGGTCACGCCATACCCGAGAAGGTTGGTGAGTGGAAGCGGACAGGTCAGCGTGAAGACAGTTCCACAGGGACTCCGTACATGACGGATCAGATCTCAGGTTCGTCCGGTCTCGCCTGCGAGTCTGACGGGACCGACCTTCGAAGGGTTCCATCCGGTCTTTCCGTCATAGACCTCTGCTGCGAAGGCCATCCACGCGTCTGGGTCACCGTCGACCTTCTTCGCTGGTCCGAAGCGGACCGTCTTCGTTGAGCCGTCAACGATCGCCATGAGTATCGGAACGTCGGCTGCGTCCGCTATACGCCAGAACCCAGAGTGCCAATGCTCGACCCTGGATCTCGTTCCCTCAGGGGTGATCACGAGCAGCAAGCGGTCCGCCTCTGCGAACGCCTTCGTTGTCGTCGGAACCAAGGAGTGCGCCTCGGTCCGATCGACCGGGATTCCCCCGAAACGGCGGAGCATCGCACCGAGGGGGCCCCAGAAGACCGACTCCTTGATGAGGACCCGCACCGTGAGATGGAAGTGTTGGATAGCGCCGAGGAAGAGGACGTAGTCCCAGTTCGAGGTGTGCGGCGCCGCGATGATCACCATCTTCGGATGGTCCGGCATCTCGCCGACAACGCGCCATCCGATCAGATTCACGAACTTGAGGGCCAACCACTTCACACGCTGACCGTACTATCGGAGCGACAGTATCTCGGCAGCAGGGAGCGGGCAGTGAACATCGATCGGATCAGGGACGGCTTTCCGTCGCTGGGGCGCCAGGTCGGCGGCGAGCCTGCTGCCTACCTTGATGGTCCAGGCGGAACCCAGGTCCATGGTTCGGTTGTCGACGCGATGTCCGACTTCATGCGAAAGGGTGGCAGCAATCTGGGAGGAAGCTTCGACAGTTCGGTCGAGACCGTGGCCGGAGTGGACGGTGCGCGCAGCGCCGTCGCAGATCTGTTCGGCTCCCAACCATCTGAGGTCGTCTTCGGACAGAACATGACGTCGCTGACCTATGCGATGTCGCGTGCGCTCGCCAGAACCTGGTCGCCCACCAACAACGTTGTCGTGACACGCTTGGACCACGATGCGAACGTCACACCGTGGGTACAGGCGGCCAAGACCGCTGGCTGCGACGTTCGGTTCGTCGATTTCGACCCGGACAACGGATGCCGACTCGACCTCACATCGCTGTCTGCAGCCCTCGATGACCGAACCGCCCTCGTTGCGTTCACGCATGCCTCGAACGCCGTAGGGACGGTGCCTCCGGTATCTGAGATCGTTGATGCCGCACATGCTGTTGGCGCGCTGACCTACGTCGATGCCGTCCATTACACGCCACACGCAGCCGTTGATGTGGCTGCGACAGGAACCGACTTCCTTGCCTGCTCGGCGTACAAGTGGTTCGGCCCCCATACGGGCTGCCTCTACGGCAAGGCAGAACTCCTCACGAGCATCGAGCCGTTCAAGCTGCGCCCCTCACCCGACACCGCACCGGACCGCTGGGAGACCGGCACACAGTCCTTCGAGTCGTTGGCTGGCGTTACGGCCGCGGTCGACTACATCGCGAGCCTCGGATCGGGTTCGACACGCCGAGAACGTCTCGTCGATGCGTATGGCCACATCGGCGCCGCGGAGGCCTCCATTTCCGAACGGTTCCTTGCGGGAATCGCTGACATGCCTCACATCAACCTCTTCGGCGAACCCAGCTCGGAAGGACGAACGCCAACGTTCGCCATCGATGTCTATGGGATCCCGGCGGCCGAGGTAGCCAAGCGTCTCGGAGACCAAGGCATATTCGTGTGGTCCGGTAACTACTACGCGGTTGAAGTGCTGGACCGCCTCGGAAAGCCCGAAGGTCTCGTCCGAATAGGGTTCGTCCACTACAACACGCTCGACGAAGTCGACAGGGTTCTCGCCGCTCTGGAGGAGATGGGCTGATGGATACATCGACGATCCCGGGATCCGGGCCGAACGTCAGGTCGCTCGCGAAGGAAGCAACGGTCGCGACCGATCCCATGACCGCATGGACTGCATGGACAACGTCCGAAGAGATCACGGCGTGGTGGGGACTGCCTGCTTCCAACGTTGACCTTCGGATCGGTGGCGTGTTCGAGATGCTCTTCGACATGGAGGCGGAACTGGGAAGCCAGGGGGGTGAGGGATGCAAGTACCTCGGCTATGTGCCGGGCGAGATGATCTCGTTCACATGGAACGCTCCCCCACACCTTCCGCTGCGTACATCCAACACATGGGTCGTCATCTCGTTCACCGAGGTCGACGGCGGCACACATGTGCGACTCGTGCACACCGGCTTTCTCGAAGGCGATGACTGGAACGACTACATGGACTACTTCCAACGGGCATGGGAGTTCGTTCTCGGCCTCTTCGTCGACCATTGGTCCTGAAAGAGTCAGCCCTGACCGCAGCTCACCAGCAGCGGCGGCATTACTGTGCGCGTCACGCAACCAATAAGGGGCACCCGTGTTTCTCGTTCGACGCATCTACAGCGTGCAGCCAGGCCAGGCGCGCAAGGCAGCCACGTACCTTGACCGACTCGGAAAGGCATACGAGGAAGCTGGTACGCGCGGCCCGTCAACGGTCTACTTCAACAGTGGGACGACACCCGGTGACAAAGACACGGTCGTCATGGCGTGGACGGACGCCGAACTCAAGTCCGCCTACCGCGACGACAGGGTCAGGATCGACACCGGTGACATCATGGAAGGCTTTTCGGACATTGCCATCAGCTCACGGATCGAGTTCTGGGAGATGATGACCGACGAAAAGCAACTCGACTGACACAGTCTCGCGGTCAGCCCTCACCGCTTGACGGGTCGACGAAGCCAGATTCGTAGGCCATGAACGACAGTTCGTGCCTGCTTGCGACGCCGAGCTTGTCGAAGATGTGACTCATGTGTGTCTCAAGCGTCTTGACCTTCATGTCGAGCCGCGTGGAACTCTCGCGATACGTGTAGCCCCGAGCGATCATCTTGACCACATCGCGCTCGCGCTTCGTCAGCCCGTCGAACGGTGTCTCCCTCTCAAGTACGACGTCGATATCGAGCATGTACCCCGCGACCTCCGGAGAGATCGGGTTCTTGCCATCCGCAGCCTCGGTGAGCAAGCGGGGAAGGTCATCGTCGTTCGTTGCCTTGGTCAGGTAGCCGTCGACGCCTGCACCGAGCATCGCTGCCACGTCGTCGCGGGAGGTTGACACCGTGAAAGCAACACAGGTGACGTCGGGCTCTGCCTTCTTGACGGCTTCCACGATGCTCGCCCCCATGTTCCGCGTGCCGTAGTGGACGTCGATAAGGGCGATGTCCGGCCGATGGGCAAGGATCTTCTTGATCGCTTCGTCAGGCTCCTCTGCCTCGGCAACAACGTCGAACGTATCTTCGAGGATCGAGCGCATTCCCCGCCTCAGCGCGGGATGGTCGTCGACAAGGAGAATGGACAGCTTCTCGCTCACGGCAACACCACCGAGATTTCGATTTCCGTGCCCATGTTGGGTGACGACGTGATCGAGGTCGAGCCTCCCACATCGGCGATCCGACGTTGGATCGAGTTTCTCAACCCGAAGCCTCCGCGCGCAACGTCGGGTTCGAACCCTCGGCCGCGGTCACGAACGAACACCTCGACGGTGCCGTTCTCTCGTCCGCAGTACACATCGACGGTCTTCGACCCGGAGTGCTTCGCGGCGTTGACCAGCGCCTCTCTGGTTGCATCGACGACCGCTTTGAGTTGCGGCGTGATCTCCGCATCGAAGACACACACCATGTCTATCTCTATGTCGTAGAGGTCCTCCACATCGTCCCGCGTCGCGAACATCACGGTCCCGAACGAGTTGTCGTACTTCGATCGCAGCTGATGGATCGTGCGCCTGAGCTCCCGCTCCTGCTTCCTAGCCAGATACGTGACCTGATCTCCATCGTCTGCGGCCGACCGGATCGCCGTGAGCGTCTGAAGCACGGAGTCATGTAACTGATCAGCGAGAAGCGCCTGCTCATCGTTCCGGATCTGTCTTTGGCGCTCCTCAGCGAGCTTCTCCTCGGCTGCTTCGCGAAGGCGATCACGGTCACGGAGGATGTCGAACGCGTAGCCAAGGATGAAGCCGTAGATGAGGAAGACAACAGCACCAAGTTTGTCGTTCAGGGGATGCGAGCCGACAAGACTCATCCCGATCCACTGGGTCACGAACAGAACCCCGCCTGCAGCGATCGCCCACCGCATCGTGCCAGCGAACGCGACAACTGCGATCCACGAAATGGGGTAACCACCGTGGAACGTGCTCTCGGACCCCGACGCATAGGACGCGACCGCCGCACCGACCGCGACGACTCCATCGGCGACGACGAACCGGACGCTCCCGAGCCGGTCTGGATCCTTTGCGACCCACACCGTGAAGATCGTCCAGAGTCCGGTGATGATGGCCGTGCTGATCGAGATCCGCTTGTCGATCAGGTCATCGCTGAAGAATGCACCGACGACGAGCAGGAGAAGCCACGCCCATCCCGCGATCCGGAACGCAAGCACGATCCGCGTAAGGATCGTCTGGATCGGCGTCGGTTCGTGCTGTACTGCTGCGGCTTCTGCCATGTCGACATCCTAGAACGCACCGGCAGGTCGTTCCATGGGGAACAACCCTTACGTCTCCGCGGGGCATACTCGGTGTACAGGGAGACCTGCCATAGAATCTCGGTGCCGTGCAAGCTAGGGAGGACACGTGCGCCGATATCTCATCGCCGCTCTCATCGCAATACCGCTCATCCTCATCGTTGGTGTCGTCGCGGTGTACGCGTACGAAGAGGTCGTGGGCGATGACACGGTGAGCCACGGCGTAACGGCGGTTGGCGTCGATCTCTCCCGTATGACCGTCGAAGAAGCCACCGAAGAGATCGCCGCGTACGAAGAGTCCCTTGCCTCCGAGGAACTTGAGGTCATCATCGACGGCCACAGCCGGATGATCGACCCCTACGAAGTCGGCTTCGAGATCGACGAGGATGCCGTAGTCGACGAAGCGTTGCACACGCGTCGATCGATCAACGGTTTCACGAACTTCGGAAATTGGATCGGAAACTTCTCCGAGACCGAGGATGTGACCGTGCCCACGACGCTCGATGAAGAGGCCGTGCTCGCGCTGCTCGACGACTGGAACCTCACAGCGATCGACAAACCTGCGTACGAAGGATCCGTCATAGTTGTGAACGGTGCCCCTGCACCTGAATACCCGCTGGCGGGTGTTCGTATCGATGAAGAGGCATCCGTGCCCCTGATCCTTGCCGCCATGTCCGGAGAGACAAGCGGACCGGTAATCCTCCCTCTCAGACCGCTCGTACCGATCGTTACAGATGCCGATGTCGATGAAGCCGTGGCGTTCGCAACGCTTCTCGTTTCCGAACCGATCGTGCTCAGGCCAACGGGCCGAACAGCCGGCATGGTCTTCACGTCAGCAGGACTGACCTCCGCCCTCCGCAGCGAGGTCGTGACCAACTCGCCAGCGACGGTGGTGCCATCCCTTGATCCGGAGATCCTCCGATCGATCGCTCAGGCATCGGCGCCAGAGTTCACCGAGAGCCCGGTATCTGCCAGGTTCGCCTTCGACAAGGTTACGAAGCAGATCTCTGTCATTCCGTCCCGCGTCGGCCGGGCGGTCGACGTCGATGCCGTCGCCGATGCGGTCATAGCTGCAGCCGTCACGTGGCGAGGCGGCAATCTTCCCATGACGCAGGGCGACGCGGCAGAACTGACAACTGAGCAGGCTGAGGCCATGGGTCCGTTCGGCGAGGTTTCGACGTTCACCACGAGGCACCCCTGCTGTGCGAACAGAGTGGTCAACATCCAACTGCTTGCTGACACGATCGATGCCCACTGGGTCATGCCTGGCGAAGAGTTCTCCGTCAACGACACCGCAGGTCAGCGCACAACCGCAAAGGGCTACACACGTGCCGGTGCGATCATCGGTGGCGAAGTTATCTGCTGCAGCAGCCCCATCAACATCGGTGGTGGCACGAGTCAGTTCGCCACTACTTTCTACAACGCTGTGTTCTTCGGCTGCTACGAAGACGTGTTCCATCAGCCACACAGCCTCTACTTCTCCCGGTACCCGTTCGTCCGGGAGGCAACCCTCGGGTTCCCTGCTCCGGACGTGAAGTTCATGAACGACTCAGCCGCTCCTGTATACATCGAGACCACGCACACACCGGGATCCATCACTGTCACCTTCTACGGGAATAACGGTGGCAAGGAGTGCACGTCGGTGCGCAGCGGGAACACCATCACACGTGTGATGACCCACGCAGATGGCTCCGTGACCGAGCAGTCATGGACGTGGCGCTACAAGAAGCCAAAGCCCAAGGAACCTGAAACCCCGACCACAACGGCACCCCCGGACACCACCACAACGGCACCCCCGGACACGACCACAACGGC
>CAXMSN010000105.1:0-10671 GCA_964196275.1 uncultured Kiloniellales bacterium
GCACTGGATCACGTTCTTCGGTGCGCTCAAACTGACCACCGTGGCAGTGGCGTTGTCGGTCGTCTATCTCGGCCCGATCGCGGCATCGATCCTCTCGGGACCGATCCTCGGCGAGTATGTTGCTCCCCGGCTCTGGGCTGCATTGGGCATTGCTGGGGCCGGAACCCTCCTCGTCGTTCAGCCATGGGCAGTTGGCGAGGGCCAGGTGTCGTGGGATGGGGTGGCGGTTGCTGCCCTGTCAGGAGCGCTTCTTGCGACGCTGATGATCGTGGGCAAGCCGGTAGCACAGGATCTGGGTGGGCTCACGATGGCCATCGGCGAACTCACGGTCGCCTCTGTCGTGCTGGTACCGGCGACGTATCACGCGCTCACGGAGTATTCAGAATTCATGGTGAGCTTCCTGATCCTCGGCGCCGTCTTCACCGGTTTGGCTGGCTTCATCTACTGGGAAGTATTCCGAGTGCTTCCTGTCGCCGTGGTGAGCGTGCTGATGTACATCGAACCGGCCTCTGCGGTCGTGTGGGCGGCTGTGTTCCTCGACGAATCGCCATCTCCATTGACATGGGTCGGCGTTGCGCTCGTGATCGTGGGCGGTAGCGTGGCTGCAACTTCGGCGAAGGAGGGGGAGGTGCGACGTGCCCACGCCAATCTTTGAACTGACGGACCTGAGAATCGCAGTGATCGACACCGACCTCGCGGTAAGCGATACAGCGTTCGATACGAAACGTGACGGCTTTGACGGGCCCGTCACCGATAGCGGTGAAGCGCTTGCGCAAGGATGGGTTGAGGTGATCCCTGGGGTGTCGCTGTCACTGCAGGCAGGTGAGTCGCTTGCGCTTGTTGGCGAGTCGGCCTCGGGGAAGTCACTCATATTGATGGGCGGGTTCGGTCTCCTGGCGCCGGGAGCCAGGGTCATCGGAGGCGAGACCCGTTTCGGCGACCTCACGTACCGCCCCGGTGGCGCCCCGTACGACCCGGTGAAACGCTCGCGCAAGGATCGCGAGCGTGCTGAGAAGTCCGGCACGGTGCTGGAGGACCATGGTGACGAGGACTGGGCCTACGCCATCGGGACCGATGTTGGCTTCCTGTTCCAGAACCCCGTCGGCTCGTGGATGCCGGTGCAGGTCATCGGAGAGCAGTCTGGTGAAGCGATCGGCTACCACGAGAACCTCACCCAGGAGGAGATAGATCGCAGGGTCTTCGATGCACTTGGCGAGGTCAAGCTCCCGAAGTCGAATCGACTCTTCAACGCATACAGCAACGAACTGTCGAGGGGAATGGCGCAGCGCGCAATGCTGGCAGCGGCTTTGACGAAATCGCCACATCTGCTCATCGCTGATGAGCCGCTGAACGGTCTCGACGCTTCGGTCGCCGCGGCGATCATGGATCTGATCATGGACATGCGGGACCGCAGAGGCATGGCGATGATCATTGTCACGCACGACCTAGCTGCCGTCGCCCGCGTCGCCGACAGGATCGCTGTGGTCTACGGGGGCGTGATCATCGAGGAGGCGACGGCGACGGACATCTTCCATCATCCGAAGCACCCGTATACGTCGGGGCTCATCGGGTCGATTCCGGGCGTATCGCTCGATCGGCTTCGCTCGATACCGGGCGAAGCCCCACGATTGGTCGACATCGACCGAACAGGCTGCGTCTTCGCCGATCGATGCGAATTCGTCATCGATGTATGCCGGAACGCGGTACCGAACTCGGTCACCGTGGACGCCTCGACGGTCGCCTGTCACCGTGTGACCGAGCTTGATCTTCCTGGCGTCAAAGGCTGAAGAACCCAAGTCGTCGGACGTATTGTCCGTGAAACGAATCCCGCGACAGGCGGGTCAGACCAGTAGCAAGCCGATCGACCCTGGATAGGAGTCAGTATGACGTCAGCAGCACTGGACCGGAGTGGATGGATCATCTTCGCAACCACGATGTTCTTCATCGTGGGTGTGTTGGACATCATTCACGGCCTTCAAATGGTCCTCAATAGTGAATGGATCGTGTTCGGGACCTTCAACGTTTGGTACATCGATGTCTCTGTATGGGGCTGGATCACCCTGATCATGGGTGGAATCGCCATCCTCGTGTCATGGGCCATCTATTCAGGCCAGACATGGGGTCGCATCGTTGGGATCATCGCAGCGACGTTCGCTGCGATCGATGCTTTCTTGATTATGCAGTACTGGACGGCGGCGGCTTTGACGATCCTCGCACTGTCGGTTCTCGTGATCTGGGCACTCGCGGTCCACGGAGACGAAGTCTCCTAGCGGTTCATCAATCAAGCAGAGCGGGCGGTCCATTTCGGGTCGCCCGCTCTGCTATGCGCTACTCGCGGGACAGGTGCCAGACGGGCATGGGCCCCTTGCCCTTAACGTCTACGGTTCCTGCCGGTTCACAGCGATAGTTCTCCTCGACGAGCGTTTTCGTGGCCTCCGTGATCTGAATCCTGCCCATCGAGCCCTGTGATTCCATGCGGCTTGCGGTGTTCACTGCATCGCCCCACAGGTCGTAGCTGAATTTGTGATGGCCGATAACCCCCGCCACGACAGGTCCTGAGTTGATGCCCGTTCGAAACGTTACTGATTGGCCGCGAAAGGACCGATCTGCGACGCTCTCAGAAATAGCCAGTGCAAGATCACACAGCACGACTGCATGGTCGGACCTCGGCTCCGGCACGCCTGCGGCGACCATGTAGGCGTCCCCGATCGTCTTGATCTTCTCAAGTCCTCGTTCGAGCACAAGGTCGTCGAAGAGGGAGAACACTTCGTCAAGGAGCCCGACAACGTCCTCGGGGGCCATCGACGCTGAGAGGGGAGTGAAGTCAACGATGTCGATGAACATGATCGAACACTCATCTATGCGTGCGGCGATGGTGTCGCCGGACGACTTCAGTTGGTCAGCGATCGCGTCGGGCAAGATGTTGCGCAGGAGGCTGTCGGATTCACCGAGGAGTTCGGCGCGCTGGCGTACGAAGTAGAACATGATGAAGTACACGAAGGCGATCGAAACGACGAAATTGAAGGCAGCGGCATATTCGGGATATGGGATCTCGTACAGCGGTTCGACATTGGGAGCGGCGATCGTCGCTGAGATGACAGCGATGAGGGCAACCACCAGCCATATCGTTGCTCGGTGGTCTGCGAAGACCGCGACGGCGGCGAGGACGGCGAGTATCGCCCATACGATGCTGAATCCGGACTCGATCAAACCGCCCGCCATGACCACAAGCGCGGTGGACACGACGATGGTGGACAATGCAAGTGGATGCATCACGCCCGGGTATGTCGCAGGTCTCTTCCAAAGGGAGACAATGAGGGCTGCCATCACGATCTCATTTCCCACGAGAACCAGAGCGGCGATCGGCGAGTCGAAGACCACCGCCATCTGATAGATCGATATGGTGGAGATGGGAAATGTCAACCACAGCGCCCCGGTGATAAGTCGTTTGGTGCGGACTTCATCCGCGGAATCGCCGGGAAGAACCGCGATGGATATCGCGGTATCGATGAACCGAGGCAACATCCGCTCCTCCTGCTTACGGGCTTGAGTTGGTCCGGCCATCGTCTCCTTGGTCGGCGCAATGCTAGAACGTTGAATGCATCCGTCGGGGTTCGGTATCGCTCAGAAGATGATTGGCTGGCCCCCAGGGGACGTGGAGTGGGCAGGAATTGACAGAGGACGTCCGGTGATGCCTAGGGTGGAATTCGTTCCGGAGGCTTTGGGACCTAATCGATGAAGATCGCTACGTATCTTTCTCTTGTGGTGCGCCGGGTGTGGGCAAAGAAGGGGATCCTCTTCGGCTCATTGCTTGGGGCCATACTCGTGATAGCGCTGCTCGTCGTCGTCCCCCTCTATGAGGCTTCGGTGCTCGCCGTAGACCTTAAGTTCTCGGTTGACAATGCCTTGGATGAGCAGGTCGACGTCACCGCGTTCACGAACACCAACGCGTACACGGCGACAGGCGGCGAGTTCAATCGGACGGTCGTCGCAGACTCGCAGCAGCGATGGCTCCAACCGTGGTACCCGACTTCCGAGGAGCGCTCCCAGACGCGGGAGTTCCTTGTCATCCCCTCGGGCCCCGATGCATTTGTGGACTACATCGCCCTCGGCGAGGCGTGGCAGGAGGAACTCGAGAAGGCGATCGAGGATGAGATTGATCCGGCGGAGTGGCCAAGGCCCCCGTATCCGACTCCTCCGCCTGAGGCGACGCAGGTACGGTTCTTCACATCTCCCGTCCTCCCGGAGTTGCTCGCAATCGTCGAAGGTGCGTACGTTCCGAACTTCAGCGTTTCGACTGAGGAGTTCGAGCCGGTTCAGATCATGATCGGATCCGAGGTCTCCAGGATCACCGGGTTCGGCGTTGGCGACACGTTCTTCCTCCGGCCGTTTGCGGGGATTGAGACTGTGTTCGAGTGGGTCGAGGTTGCGGCCGTCGTATCGGCTCTCGAACCGACAGCGAATATCTGGGGCATCGATGACCCAGACTCGATGGTGTATCTGGATCAGGCCATGTTCGACAAGTGGCTCGCACCTCAGCCCACAAGCCGTGAGATAGATCCGTGGCTGAGGGATTCGCGCGGGTTCCCCAGTACCGTCGTCACGCAACGTTGGCGTCTACCTCTCGACAAACCGACGGTGGAGCTGGCTGGCCTCGATGAGTTCCAGAGCAGGCTCAACCAGTTCTCCGCCCAGGTCGCCAGAGAGTCCGGCGGGACGATCCCAACAGTGACATTGATCACCATTCTCATCAGCGCGTTCGAGGTCCGATCTGTCGTCGTTGGTGGTCCGATCCTGGCGATGCTCGCGCTTGTTGTGGGCGGGGCGATCTACTTCCTTGTGTACTCCTCGGCGCTGACGGTGGAGCGAGAAGGTTCAGAGATGGCTCTCCTGAAGTCGAGGGGCGCGTCGTCGGGCCAGACCGTCGGTATCCATTTGGGCCAGTCGCTCCTCATAGCGGGCATCGCTGCGGCCGTGTCACCGTTTGTCGCGAGGTCCCTTGTGGCATTCACCGGCAGGATCCCGCCGCTTTCGAGCCTCACTGGTGGAGAGCCACTCGATGTCGCACAGCAGCGATCGGTGCTCCCGTTCATGATCATCGGCGGCATCCTGACGTTCGTTGCCATGGGTGTTGCCGTGATCCCGTTCTCGCGCAAGGGCGTACTCGAGTTGAGGTCGCTTGCGACCCGACCCGGCACCAAGTCGGTATGGCAGAAGTACAACCTCGATCTCTTTGCGATCGCACTGTCGCTGGTGCTACTACTCCAACTGCGTCTGAGGGGATTCGTCAATCTGACATCGGGAGAGACGACGCTCGACCCACTCGCCATCATCTTCCCTGCGCTTCTTCTGTTCACGGGCGCGCTGGTACTGCTGAGGTTGTTCCCGTACGTTCTCAAGTTCGTCGGCTGGCTGTTCACGAAACCTCGATCCATGGCGATGGCGTTAACCGGCTGGCACCTCGGCCGGAACCCGGTCCCGTACGGGCGTCTCGCCCTACTCGTGTGGGTCACTACCGGCCTAGGAGCGTTCGCCCTGACCTACGCCGCGACGCTGGAAACGTCGTACGACGATCGCGCGGCTTTCGCAGCGGGTGCCGACGTGCGGATCGTGGGCGACGAAGCCGGATACTCGTCAGTCCCTGTCGGCTCTCTGGAGACCCCTGTGCTGCGGACCGAAGGTGCACCGAGGAGATCAACCCGCCGAGCCGAAGTTCTTGCTGTCATGCCGGATGAGTTCAGCGACGTCGTGAATTGGAGAAGCGACTTCGGTGCGGAAGACCCCCATGACATCTTCTCCCTACTTCGCCCCGATGGAAATGCGCCTGATGTCGGGGTGGAGATCCCTGAGACCGCAACGCACATTGAGGTGGACGGGATCGTGATACCGGTTTCGGTTGCCGCTGAGGCGGCGGTGGAGACCTTGCCGAATAGGAACCACCGGCTGCTGATGAAGGTCATCGATGCCCGGACGAGGGTCTGGACGATGATCGCCAATGTCGATTTCACCGACACCGAGTGGACGATCGCCTCGGTTGACCTTTCGACGGGCAGGAACGACTATCCCGACCCGCCCGAGCATCCACTGTCGATTCACGCGATGTGGGTTGAGCGGTCGGATCCGGTCAATGGGAACGTGATCAACGGTGGGGACTTGTTGCTCACGTCGATCAAGGCTGTCGGTCCCGACGGAGCGGTCGATCTCGACACGTCGGAGATGACCCCACTCGGCAACCTGACCGTCAGTTCGGCTGACGCTACGGAGGCGCTCCAGGCGCGGTACGCCGCGTTCCCTCCCGGCTACGACGTGCCGACCTCAGCTGAACTTGCCGCCTCACCACTCAACAGATCCGGGCCTGCTCAGAAGTGGTCACTTCCGGGGCAGCGCACGAGAGTGAACTCTCAAGTACCGCAGTTGCGGAAGGTTCCGGACGACCTGAAGGTGCTGATCGACCGGGAGGTTGGGGCGTTCTCCGGGCTGAACCCTGGCGACATCACGAGCTACAGCATCGGCTCCGAGATCTTCACCGGCGAGCTCGTCGGCTATGTCGAGACTGTTCCCACGGCCACGGACCGCACCAGAGAGGGGCTGATGGTGGTCGACCTGGTTGCCCTCAACGCTTGGAACAACGGAAGCGCAACCTGGTCGTTGACCGGCCCGCTCGGGGCGATCGATTCGCCCGGCGAGCTCTGGGTCTCCACCACCGACCCTGATGCGGTTATACGCATCGCTGTCAGCCAAATGCCGGATGAGCCTGACCAGGTATGGACGGTAGGTGCTGCCACTGCGGCGTTCTCTTCCCGTCCTGTGCAGGTCGGGCTTGTCGCGATCCTGTTCGTCGGAGCAGCCACAGGCGTTGTCCTTGCTCTTGCGGGCGTGACGGGATACGTGCTGCTTGCGGTGAGTAGACGCGCTCGGGAGATGGGTGTGCTGCGAGCACTGGGGTTCGAGAGAAAATCAGTCGCTGTGACGTTCGCCCTCGAGCAGTTCGTTGTCATTGGGCTGGGGGCAGCGATCGGTGTCCTTGGTGGTATCGCCCTCGTTGTCGTCATGCTCCCGTTCCTCCAACTCGGGGAGACGGCGAAGGTCATCCACCCCGAGATCCTTCTGAGTGTGCCGGGGGCGCAGCTGGCTGCATACGTCGCGTTCGTCGGCTTCCTGCTGATCCTGTCGGTTCTGTGGGCCACGCGCAGAGTCTCCGTTCGCAAGATGAGCGAAGTGTTGAGGGAGGTGGACCGCTGATGCCTGCGATCATCGATTGTCAGAACGTCATCAAGATCCACAAGCAGGGCAATCTTGAGGTCATCGCTCTCCAGGGACTCGATCTGACCGTGGAGCAGGGCGAGTTCGTCTCGCTTGTCGGCGCTTCCGGCGCAGGGAAGTCGACATTGCTCACCATCCTTGCTGGGTTCGAGAAGCCATCAGCTGGCAAGGCGGTGGTCGTCGAACGTGATCTGTCTGAGATGTCGTCCAAGGATCTGACGAGGTACTACCGAAGGGACGTCGGCTTCGTCTGGCAGGACTTCACGCGAAATCTCATTCCCTATCTCGACGCAGTCGACAACGTCGAGCTCCCGCTGCTTCTTGGCGGCATTGGCGGGAAGAAGAGGAAGAACAGGGCGATGGCGTTGCTCGAGGCGGTAGGGCTCCGAGGAAAGGCGCATGCCTCCGTTCACACTCTCTCGGGCGGAGAGCAGCAGCGGTTGGCCTTGTGTGTCGCCCTCGCCCCTGGCCCGAAACTGTTGCTCGCTGACGAGCTGACCGGTGAGCTCGACACGGAGACATCTATCGAGATGTTCAATCTTCTAAGGACCCTTTCTCACGAAGGCGGACTTTCGGTGCTGGTGGTGACACACGACATTGCGATAGCCCAACGAACAGACAGAGTGGTGCGCATCGCGGACGGTCGGATCGCAACGCAGACCCGCCTGGGTTCCTCGGAACTCGTGACCATCGACCAAAGGGGGATGGTGCAACTTCCACGGGGGATGCTGATCGAATCCGGCATCACAGACACGGTCAGGGTGAAGCTCGTCAAGGAGGGCATCTTGCTCGAACCTGAGGATGTGGCCGATGAGTCTTGAGATGAGAGGCGTGTCAAAGCGCTATCCCAATGGCGCGGTGGGTGCCCTTGATGTGGATCTCAGCATCGAGGTTGGCACGTTCGTCGCGCTGTTCGGCCCCTCTGGGTCTGGGAAGACCTCGCAGCTCCACATGCTCGGGCTTCTCCAAAGCCCGGACGATGGAGAGGTGTGGATCGATGGCGATCGCGTTGATCAGCTGTCGGATGCAGGGGCGGCCAAGCTGCGGCGGTCGAAGCTCGGATTCGTGTTCCAGTCGGCGTCGCTGCTCAGGTTGGTGTCTGCCAGGGAGAACGTCGACGTATCCATGCGCCTGGCAGGACTTCGCGGCTCAGGCACCAAGGAGAAGGTGCGGGTGGCACTTGCGTCGGTCGGTATGGCTGATCGGATGGATCACAGGCCAGACGAGATGTCCGGTGGCGAGCAACAGCGTGTCTCGATTGCCAGGGCTCTGGTGCACGAGCCGAAGTATCTGCTTGCTGACGAGCCGACGGGTGAACTTGATACTACGACCGGTGCAGGGATCCTCGAGATGCTGAAGGAGATCGCAGATTCTGGGACCACCGTCGTGATGGCGACGCACGACCCAGCCGCTATCAACTTCGTTGACAAGGCGTACTTCGTGCAGTCGGGGACGCTCCATGAGCCTGACAAGGACGAACTCAATTTGTGGCTCACCGAGGGAACGGAATTCGAGACG
This sequence comes from uncultured Kiloniellales bacterium, assembly GCA_964196275.1. GTDB lineage: Bacteria > Actinomycetota > Acidimicrobiia > Spongiisociales > UBA5794 > UBA5794. Next base: position 8,782 of record CAXMSN010000105.1, read on the forward strand.
CCGTAGGTACGCGACACGAGTGTTCCTACCATTCGGACATGTCGTCCCCAGGCCTGACCGCCACCCCTATCGAACGAGACATCGTGATCGCCGAGGGCGCAGATGCTCGCACGTACCTTCAGACCCAGCTGAGCCAGGACGTGGAGTCGCTTGGACTCGGTGATTCTGCGTGGTCGTTCATACTGGATGCCAAGAGTTCGATCGAAGCGCTCGTTCGCGTGACGCGCATCGGGAGCGAGCGAGTCGCAATCGACGTGGACAGAGGGCTTGGCGATGCGGTGAGGGAGAGGCTCGATGGCCTCCTCTTCCGGACGAAGGTCAGTTTCTCCCAAGACACGTGGCCTGGCATCGCGTGGCGCGGCGAAGGAGCACGGTCCCACGCCGTCGATGCACCGATCGTTGCGGTCTCGTCGTGGCATGGTGTAGAAGGGCTTGATGTTGTGGGCCCGACAGTCTCTCTTCCCGAGGATGTTGAGGTGCTCGATGCCGACGGATTCGAAGATGCTCGAATCGCGGCCGGCTGGCCTGCGATGGGCAGCGAGATCACTGATGATGTGACCCCAGCCATGACGGGCCTCGTCGGTGAGACCGTTTCGTTCGAGAAGGGCTGCTACACGGGCCAAGAGCTTGTGGCCAGGGTGTATCACCGTGGCGCTGAACCCGTTCGGTCGTTGGTCATGGTGACCGCTTCCGGGGAGAGCGAGCTTGCCGTGGGAGATGAACTCTTCGTATCGGGTGAGGCCGTCGGATCCATCACGTCTGTGGGACGCACGGGATCGATCGGGCTGGGGTACGTGAAGCGCGGCACGGCGGTTCCCGGAACCGCCGACACACCGAATGGTCCGGTCGAACTCACCAGCCACTGAACCTCGCTGACCCCCCCCACCTGTGCTGGGTCGCTTGGAAGAGTGGGCAACCAGAGAGGTGAGGAGGGTGGGTGCCCCCCTCACCCTTCTGTCCCCAATCGCGGAACCGGTTCCTCCCTCCTATGTCCGAATGGGTGTGGAACCGGACACCCGAGAAATCGTGTCCGAGCAGGATCACAACCGGACATATAGGGTCGAACCGGCCAGAGAAACATCTTGGAGGGTTTGTGCGATCCCCAACGCACGATTCAGAGTTTCGTCGTACGTACGACGAGCACTTCGAAGCGATTCGAAGGTACTGCCTTCGTCGACTGCCGCTTGCGGACGCCAACGATGCAGTCTCTGACGTGTTCCTTGTCGCTTGGCGAAGGAGAGATGCCATACCCGAAGAAGCCCTCCCGTGGTTGTACGGCGTTGCCCGCAACGCTGTGCGGAACGTTGAACGTCAGCGGAGACGTTCGAGCCGGGTTTCCGCGCGGGCCAATGTCGAGCCTTCGTACCCGGCTCCGGGTGCCGATGTCATCGTCGTCAGAAATGAGGATGACGAGCGGCTGATGGCTGCGCTTTCGTCGCTCGGTGACCAGGACAGGGAGATATTGATGTTGCGGGCCTGGGAGGGTATGACGGCAGCTCAGATTGCAGTATCCAACGACATCTCGGTATCCGCTGCAGAGAAGAGGATTGCGAGAGCGACGAAGCGTCTGGAGAGTTCCATGAACAAACGCCGCACGGGCGGATCTGGAAGGGAGGCCGCCAGTGAGCAACCTCTTGCTTGAACAGTTGACGGCCATCGATCCGCATGCGGCACGAGCCGAGGTGCCAGCTGGCGCCGTGAGTTCGGCGGCGGCACTCATTGACGTCGAACGCAAGGCGGGATTAGCGCCGAAATCGGGCACAGCGGTTCGATCTACCAGGCCGAAGTGGCGTGGACCGCTGGTAGCCGCCGCGGTGTTCGGAGTCGTCTTGTTTGTTGCCATCGTGTTGTCGGTGACGGGCGGAGGAGCGGAGCCCGCAGCGCCGGTGA
>CAXMSN010000106.1:0-2853 GCA_964196275.1 uncultured Kiloniellales bacterium
GAGGGAACTCCGCCGGTGTCACCGGATGAAGTGGATCTCGATGCCTGGTACTACCCGACGGACCCGGGCGACGCGGGCTTGGAGTTCACCGATGTGACGTTCCGATCGCCCGTTGGCGAACTCAACGCGTGGTACGTGCCAGCCGGAAGCGCTCCAACCGAAACGTGGGCGATCCATGTTCACGGTTGGCGGGTCGACGGACGGGAGGCGATCAGAACACTCAGCACGTTCAAGGCGTCAGCGATGGACTCCCTCGTGATCGAGTACCGCAATGACGTCGATGCACCGAGTGACCCATCGGGCCTGTACCGATTCGGCCGAACGGAGTGGCAAGATGTTGAAGGGGCCGTCCGGTATGCCTTGGAACACGGAGCCTCTCGGATCGTGCTCGTTGGCTACAGCACGGGAGCCGCAGCCGATATGGCGTTTCTTGAGCAGTCGACGCTCGCGGATTCCGTGGTTGGCGTCGTGTTCGACTCGCCCAACATCGACTTCGGCCGTGTCGTCAGCGGGGAGGCGCAAGAGACGTCTCTGATACCCGGCTTGCCACTCAAGGTTCCGAACTCGCTGACGGCGGTAGCGATGTTCATCACCGACATGCGCTACGACGTTGGCTGGGATGAGATCAACTACGTGAGCCGAATCGGTGCGCTCACAGTCCCGGCGCTTGTGTTCCATGGGGATGCGGACGAAACCGTCCCACTCTCCGTATCGCAGGATTTCGCTCTGAACAATCCCGACCTCGTCACCTTGGTCGTGACGCCCGGTGCCGACCATGTCCGTAGCTGGAACGTCGATATCGATGGCTACGAGTCGGCTCTTGAAGCGTTCCTCACGTCCCTGTAGTCACCCGTCAATTATGAACAAGTCGATACTTCGTGTGACGAATTCCGTTGGATTCGCGTCGTAACGCACGAAACTGAATCAAGGCGTCCGCAGCGGCTGACTCATGATGTGCCGGCTCGCATGCAGACGATGGAACCCGCTCAACGGATCAAGGGACGGCTCATGACAAGACGACTTCTCACCAGCAACCGACCGATAAGACGCCCCGGCGCGTCTTCCCCCGTGCGGTCCGGTCTGGCTCTGCTCTTCATCGCTGGGGCGTTGGTGCTCGCTGCGTGCAGTTCCGACTCTTCATCGAGCGAGGTCCGCCCGTTCGAAGAGGTGCAGGCGTCTGAGATGACGTTCGAGAACGACCCTACCTTCGTCGGACGAGGGATCTTCCACGTGACGACGACCGAACCACTCATCTGTGCGATCGTCTGGGGAGAGACCGAGGCCCTCGGCAACTTCAACAACTCGCTCGCGATGAACGGTACGGGCATCGTGGAGCATGATGTGTTGCTCCCCTTCGCAGAGGCCGGCGAGACCTACTTCTATCGAGTGCAGGGTTCGACCGCTGACGGAACGCTGTACCAGAGCGAACTGATGACCTTCACGCTTCCCATCGAAGAGGCGGCACCACCCGATGAGGTGGAGCAGGACCTCGGCGAGAACGTTGCTGAGGGTGCGACCGTGACTGAGGTCAGCAGCGTCTTCAGTGGCTCATGGCTCGGATCGAACGCCTTCGATGGGGACATGAACACGGAATGGGCGACCAAGGGCGATGGCGACGGCGGCTTCGTCGAGGTCGACCTCGGATCGCCACAGGACATCATCGCGGTTGAACTCCTGACCCGATCGATGACCGATGGCTCGGCAACGGCGCTGACGTACATGGTCGTCGTCGATGGCGGGGACACGTATGGTCCGTTCGAGCCTGGGAATGGTGCGACGAGAGCGGTCCATGACGCCATATTCACCGGGCAGAGCCTTCGGTTCGAGTTCGACACAACCACTGGTGGCAACACGGGCGCAATAGAGATCAGAGCGTTCGTCGCCCCGTAGGTTCAACCGGCGTAGGTCGAATCGTCGGTAGGGCGGGAACTGCTGAGGTCTAGGACATCTGTACGGAGCGCTTCGACATCCCGTACCAGAAGCCATCGATGGCGGTCGTGGCTCTCGTTGGCCCGTCAGCCGCTGCTCCCAGTGCGACGAAGAGTGGAGCGAAATGCTCGGTCCTTGGGTGTGCGATGGCAGCGGCCGGAGCCTTGTTCTCGAAATCGATCAGCGCGTCCAGGTCTCCTGCGGACAAGGAGCGATGCAGCCAGTCGTCGAACTCGCTTGACCATGCCGGAGGCGCTGATGCGTGTGGGTCCGCTGCGTTGATCTCACGGAGATTGTGCGTGCTGAACCCGCTACCGATGATCATCACGCCCTCGTCGCGTAACGGTGCGAGTGTCTGCCCGAGGAGGAAGAGTTCAGCAGGGTCGAGTGTCGGCATCGAGACTTGAAGGACGGGGATGTCGGCGTCCGGGTACATCTCGACGAGGGGCACATAAGCGCCATGATCGAGTCCACGGTCGGGATCCTGATAGATCGTCTGACCCGGGGCGGTCAGAAGCTTGGCTACGGAGTCGGCTAGCTGAGGTGCGCCGGGGGCTGGGTAGGTGACCCTGTAGTACTTCTCAGGGAAGCCGTAGAAGTCGTAATAGAGGGGCACCGTTGTGGTGGCGCCCACAGTGAGAGGCGCCGCCTCCCAGTGTGCGGATACAACAAGGATCGAGTCCGGTTTCGGAAGGTCGGCCGACCAGGACGCCAACTCGCCGGTCCATACCTCGTCGTCGGCGAGGATCGGAGCACCGTGACTGAGGAAGATCGACGGCATACGGACATCGGTGTTGTTGGTGTTACCAGCGTGCATCCCGTGACTCTACGGATCGCGTGGTGAGCGCTTGACGAACGGCTGTGGGCGATTGCGCCGGAGTCGCTTGTCGTATCATTTGGTGATGCCGATCGACATCTCCGAGA
>CAXMSN010000107.1:0-30141 GCA_964196275.1 uncultured Kiloniellales bacterium
TGACGACGTATTCCGTGGCCAGGTGACTCGTGCCGCAGAGGGCGGGACTTCCGCTGCGGAAGCAATGGTCACCTTCATGGAGACGATCGCATCGGACACTCATCGATTCGAATCCCAACAGCCCGCAACACAGATATGGGCGGAGGCGAAAGGCACACGCAGAGGACAGCAGACGTCGGTCGCTGCATGGGCGCCGGGCAATTGGGCGACCGCCTTCCGACTGCTGTCTGAGACGGCGATTGCTGTCGCCGACGGTCGCCTCATTGCACCCGGGGTCCACACAGCGGAGGACCTCGTCGACGCCGATGCCTTCCTCACATCCGCCGCAGATCGAGCCGGCATCACCAACCGACCGTTGATACACCACCGCATCACGCAGGCTTGAGAAGCCACCCGACCGACGCCACCGACAGTACTCCGAACACGTTCGGTGATTCGGGCTACATCCCAGCCGAGAATCGAGGTGCCGGGGCAGGACGATTCACACCGTCCTCATCGACGATCGCTGTCCGAAAGGCGTTGTGAGGATGTCTTGATACGTCTGTCATACGAAGAACCGGGGTGACGCAGGCGTCGGTTCCGTCAAACACTTCCTGCCATTCCGACTGCGTTCTGGTCGCGAACGCGTTCTCGAACGTCGCTGCGATCTCCGGCCAGGATCTCGGATCAAGCCGGTCGGGAATCGATCCAGCATCTATTCCGAGACCGAGGAGCAGCGCATCGAAGAACGCTGGTTCGAGAGCACCAACGGCGACGAACTCTCCGTCGGCTGTGCGATAAGTGCGGTAGAACGGTGCGCCACCGTCGAGCAGGTTCGTCTGCCTCTCGTCGCTCCACATGCCGATCTGCTGCATCGTTCGAATCGGTGCAAGAAGAGAAGAAACACCATCCACCATCGCTACGTCGACTACCTGTCCGCGCCCCGTCCGCGACCGTTCGTTGAGCGCGGCAAGGATCCCGATGACTGCATAGAGCGCCCCGCCCGCGTAGTCGCCGAGCAGGTTCAGCGGAGGGATGGGCCGATCCTGCGGGCCGATGGCGTGCAACGCACCGGCCAGACCGATGTAGTTGATGTCGTGGCCGGCCATGCTCGCGTAGGGACCGTCCTGTCCCCAACCTGTCACGCGCGTGAAGATCAGGCCCGGGGACGTCTCGCACACGACCGCAGGCCCAAGACCGAGCCGCTCCAGCGTTCCGGGTCGGAAGCCCTCGACCAAGACATCGGTTTCATCGAGGAGCGAACGGGCGGCCGCGACGCCTTTGGCCTGCTTGAGGTCCAGAGCGATCCGTGTGCCCGTGCCGCGACCCATGTCTGCCAAGTTTCCGGGGAGTGCGTTCTTCGAACCCTCGGGCCGCACGATCCTCGTAACGGATGCCCCGAGGTCGGCAAGGAGCGAGCATGCGTACGGCACCGGACCGATCGCTTCGAACTCGACGACCGAGATCCCTGAGAGGGGACCGTCGGCCTGCATCACAGCGAACTCCACGCCGACACGAGTAGATCCATCAGCCGTTCGGCGTCGACGTCGAGGAGAACAGTTGTGTTCGGCGCCGAACCATCTGTCCGGACGAACGTGTTCCCGATCTCCGACTCGAGGGCATGTTCGACACCAATCGACAGGCGCTTCGACGTGAAGAGTGACGGGTCAACGAGGTAGGCGACTGCACACGGGTCGTGCATGATCGCACCCTCGAACCCGTACTTCTCTACATCGTATGTTTCATAGAACTCAGCCATCCCGACACACGCATCCGTCACTGGTGACCCAACTGCCCTGAGAGTCTCAAGAGCTGAATGTGGAAGGATGGCCTTGTGTGTGACGTCGAGGGGCACCATGGTGATCGGCACCCCGCTCGTGAAGACGATGTGGGCTGCGTGCGGATCCACGTATGCGTTGAACTCAGCCAGCGGTGTCGTGTTTCCCGGTTCGTCGACGGCTCCTCCCATCCACACGATCTCCCGGATCTTCGGGAGAATCGAGGGCTCCTTTGCGATCGCCATCCCGATGTTCGTCAGCGGACCGACTGGACACAGGGTCACCGAACCATCGGCTGCGGCGAGGCACGCTTCGATGATGTAGTCGACCCCGTGGGTCGCTTCTTCGGTTCGGTCGGCCGGAGGAATGTTCGCCCCATCGATCCCTGTCTCACCGTGAACGTACTCGGCAGTGAACTGCTCGCGCAGAAGTGGGCGTTCACACCCCCGGTAGACAGGCACATCATCTCGATCGGCCACAGCGAGAAGCGCCAACATGTTCGTCGTTACGAGCGGCTGTGGCACGTTCCCGGCCACAGACACCGCTGCCATGAGTTCGATCTCCGGTGCCGCCAATGCGAGGAACAGTGCCAACGCATCGTCCTGGCCAGGGTCGCTGTCGAAAATGATCCGTCTTGGTTGGTCCATCAGTTCTCCGCCTCAAGTCTGAGCAGGAATCCACCCTGCGTCACGATGTACATCTCTCCGTCAGACCCCGTTCCGAAGCCAGTCGGTCCTGAGATCTGGCCCACTTGTTCCGACCAGTCGTGTTCGTCACCGGCCACTGACACGCTTCTGAGAAACCCAGAGCAGAAGTCAGAATAGAAGAACTGGCCGCGCAGACTCAGCAGGGCCGACCCGCGGTACACGACACCACCTGTGACAGAGCAGCCGTCGGCCCGGCTGTACTCGGCGACGGGGAGCACGAGTCCGGCTGTGTCGCAGTTCTGGGTTCCGAAGCACTCTGATCCCTCCATCACCGACCAGCCATAGTTGAGACCGGGCATTGAGGAATCAGCGACATCGATCTCCTCGATCCGGTTCTGACCAACATCCGCGATCCAAACCTCGGAGCCATCGAACGTGAACCGCCACGGATTTCGCAGACCAACGGCCCACACCTCCTGACGGCCACGCTCTCCAGCCGCGAACGGGTTGTCCGGCGGGATCAGATATGCGCCCTCTCCCGACTCCCCGACGCTGATCCTCAACATCGAGCCAAGAAGAGAATCGCTCGATTGGCCTGATCCAAACTGGTCGTCGCGACCTCCGCCATCGCCCATGCCGATCCAGAGGTTCCCTTGGGGGCCGAACGCAAGCATCCCGCCGTTGTGGTTGCTGGCGGGTTGCTTGATCCGGATGATCTCCCGGCGTGTGGCCGGAAGCATCGCTCCTTGTCGCAGCTCGTACTGGTCGACGACGGTGTCACCACTTCGGTCGATGAAGTTCACGTACACAAGGGCGTTGGCGGCGAAGTCGGGGTGGACAGCCAGTCCAAGGAGGCCACGTTCCCCGCTGAACAAGACCTCGTCAGCGATGTCGAGGACGACCTCGTGCGCTCCGTCATCAGCACGCACGATTCGGCCGGGTTGCTCGACGACAAGGTCGAATCCGCCGTCGGGCGCCGGAATGAGCAGCACGGGGCTATCGAATGCGGTATCCACCACAACAAGGTTCACCTTGACATCGTCGATCGGAACCGTCGTTGTCGTACTCGACGTTGACGTCGATGGTTGGGGAGGCACACTGGATGTTGCCACGAGCGATTCGGTGGTTGTCGGTGGTGCAGTCGTCGTTGTGGTGGCGAGAGGGACGAGCGAAGTTGATGTGGACGGGACGGCTTCGCTCGCTGAGGTGCAAGCGGACACGACCAACAGCAACGAAAGCGCAACAAGCCCCACAGAGCCCACAGGTACGGTCATCGGTGCGCTGTCATGGTGAGGTTCGATCCGTTGGATTCAGGACCGTGGAGGCGAGTCGGCACGACCGAAGTCTCCCACGAAACTCAATCGTACGAATCCGCTTCCTGTGTGTTGAGGAACTCGTATATCTCGACCATGTCGACGCCAGGAATCGTCTCGACCGGCATCGCAGCAAGCACATGTGAGTTCGGCCTCACAGATGGCCAAGCATGACCGTTCCATCGCTCGGCCATCGCATCGCTCACCTGTCGGCAACAGTCGCCATCCGGGCAGTTCGAAACGCTTCGGCGCTCTGTGTTCCATCCCCTGAACCACCTGGCGTCCTCGAACTTGGCGCCGACCGTGATCGCCGATGCGGGGTGTCGCGAAGACTCAACGAACGTCGCGCACCAATAGGTCCCGGCCGTCGTATCTGTGTACTGATAGTGAATCGTGAATCTCGCATCCGAGAGAAACGCCTGCCGCGTCCCCCACTCGCGACACAACCGCTGTCCCTCGATCGCCCCGGCAGAGTTCTTGGGGAACGGGACGCCGTTGTTCGCATACGCCTTCCAGATAATCCCCTGATCATCGGATCGTAGGAAGTGGGTGCCAAGATCCAGATGCTCCGTCGCAAGGTTCGTGAACCGGTGACCGGCCATCTCATAAGACACGTAGAAGCGGTCTTTGAGATCCTCCACCGACAGATTCCGCTCGGACTTCGCTTCTCTCAAGAACGGCGCTGCAGAAGATTCCGGTACGAGAACCGCACCAGCGAAGTAGTTCGCCTCGACACGCTGGCGTAGGAAGTCTCCGAAGTCCGTCGGATCGTCATGAGCCAGCGCAAAGTGGCCAAGGGTCTGCAGAATGACGGACCGCGACTCCTTCGAATCGAAGCTGTCTCTGCCGTGTACGAAGATCTTGCCGTTGCGCATGTCGGTTACCGACCTGACCGATGCAGGAATCTCAGGGGTACGGATCACGTCGTAGCCGAAGTGGCGTGCGAGAGTGTTGAGGTCGCCCTTGGACATCGCTCCCTGCCCTGAATAGCCGATTGCCGCGACGGTCTCCGCGGCGATCGCCTCGATGTCGGCGTAGTAGTTCCCTCGATCGGTCATCTCCGAACGAAGCTGGGCGTTCGCCGCTCTCGCTTCATCTCTCGTGAACGGCGCGGCATCATCTCTCCCCCTGAGTTCCTCGTACAGCCTGACGATGTGCTCGAGGACGGCATCAGGCATGCGTGAGGATGGCTTCAGATATGGCAACGCAAGATCCCGGTACGCCTGGTCTCGTTGGGCCTTCTCGATCGCGACCTCAAGCTCAGCTCGGCGCGATGGTGGTTCGGCACTCAGCAGTTCGGCCGCATCAACCCCGAGCGCAGTGCCGAGATCGTTGATCAGTCCGAGCTTCGGTTCCTTCTTCCCGTTCTCAAGCAGGGACAGGTACGGGGCTGGCTTTCCGACGAGGCTCCCAAGATCATCGAGTGTCATCCCGCGCAATTTGCGGTGGTGCCGGACACGTCTTCCAAAGATCATCGGGTCGATCGTCGCCATAATTCTCTCTCATTCTTGCGTTGGGCGAAACTATAGCCGTTCTTACCACCTCCAGAGTTTGCATATTCGACATGTTGCTTCTTTCCTTCGTCACATCATCGCAGCGAAGGAGCCGACGTGGGCACGATCGAAGTCAACGCACCTCTTGATGGGCAGGCGAGAACGGTGCTCAGCGCTGATGCACTCGCGTTCGTCGCTGACCTCCATCGCCGATTCGATGCCCGGCGACACCAATATCTCGCGAACCGTGCGATCAGACAGGCGGCTCTCGATGCTGGTGATGCTTTCGACTTCCTTGAGGAGACCACAGACGTGCGATCAAGCGACTGGAAAGTCGGCCCTCCTCCTGCTGCTCTTGCCGACCGACGTTGCGAGATCACCGGCCCTACGGATCGCAAGATGGTCATCAACGCTCTCAATTCTGGTGCGAGGGTCTTCATGGCGGACTTCGAGGATTCGAACTCCCCAACCTGGTCGAACCTCATCGAGGGGCAGGCCAACCTTTCCGATGCGATTCGTCGAGCAATCGACTTCACGGCAGATACCGGGAAGCGATACGAGCTCCACGATGACACGGCAACGCTGATGGTTCGGCCGAGAGGACTACATCTCGATGAGGCGCACGTGGAGGTTGATGGAGAACCGATGTCCGGATCTCTCTTCGATTTCGGCTTGTACTTCTTCCACAACGCCTCCGAGTTGGTCGCGGAGGGGTCCGGTCCGTACTTCTACCTGCCGAAGCTTGAGAGCCACCGTGAAGCTCAATGGTGGAATGACATCTTCATCCACGCGCAGGATTCCATCGGCATCGACAGGGGAACGATCAAGGCGACTGTTCTCATCGAAACGATCCCCGCTGCGTTCGAGATGGATGAGATCCTCTTCGAACTGAGGGAGCACTCTGCCGGGCTGAACGCTGGCCGGTGGGATTACATCTTCTCGGTCATCAAGAAGAACCGAAGGGCCACCGACTTCGCTCTCCCCGACCGTGGGCAGATCGGCATGACCGTTCCGTTCATGCGGTCGTACACGGAACTCCTCGTCAAGACCTGTCACCACCGAGGGGCACACGCCATGGGAGGCATGGCGGCGTTCATTCCGTCCCGTAGGGACGAGGAGATCAATCGCGTGGCTTTCGCCAAAGTTCGCGAAGACAAGGAACGCGAGGCCTCCGACGGATGCGACGGTACGTGGGTTGCGCACCCAGACCTCGTGCCGCTTGCGACTGAGATCTTCGATGGCGTACTCGGAGAGAATCCGAACCAAATCGACCGCCAGCGCCCCGATGTGAACGTGACTGCGACGCAACTCACCGACTTCACCGTCGACGGCGGCACCATCACCGACCGAGGTGTCAGGCGGAACATCGATGTCGCCATCCGCTACATCGCCTCATGGCTGCAGGGAACAGGTGCTGCCGCGATCTACAACCTGATGGAGGACGCGGCAACAGCCGAGATCTCCAGGAGCCAGATCTGGCAATGGATCCGATCCGAATCAACCACACGGGAGGGATCTGCCGTGACACCCGAGCTTGTCGCCAAGATCGCCGATGAGGAGACCGAGCGCATCCGCTCAGAGATCGGCCACGACCTGTACGAAGCCGGTCGCTTCGACGAGGCTCGCCGCCTGTTCGAGCGTGTCAGCCTCGCTGACGAATTCCCAGAGTTCCTCACGCTACCCGCATACAAGATCCTCGAGACATGAAAGAGAATCGGTGGAGCCCATCATGACCAACGAAGACCAGATCGCGACACGAGCACACAAGATCCAGCAGGATTGGGATGAGAACCCTCGGTGGAATGATGCTGTCAGGGACCACACGGCTGACGAGGTCGTTCGACTTCAAGGCTCATTCGTTGAGGACAGAACGGTTGCACGTCTGATGGCAGAGAAGCTCTGGCATCTTCTCACCACGGACGATTACGTCAGCGCCCTCGGTGCGATGAGCGGAGGTCAGGCTGTCCAGATGGTCAAGGCTGGGCTGAAATCCATCTACCTGTCCGGGTGGCAGGTAGCCGCCGATGCGAACCTGTCCGATTCGGTGTATCCAGACCAGTCGCTCTACCCCGCGAACTCTGCTCCCGCGCTGGTCCGGCGGATCAATAACGCGCTCAAGAGGGCCGACGAGATCGAGTGGTCAGAAGGCACGGAGACGCGCGAATGGATGGTTCCGATTGTCGCGGACGCCGAGTCCGGATTCGGAGGAGCCCTCAATGTCTTCGAACTCACCAAGAGCTTCATAGACGCTGGAGCAGCAGCAGTTCATCTTGAGGACCAGTTGTCATCGGAGAAGAAGTGTGGACACATGGGAGGAAAGGTTCTCATCCCCACCGCACAACACGTTCGAACGCTGAAAGCAGCTCGGCTCGCCGCAGACGTGAAGGGTGTGCCAACGCTTGTGGTTGCGCGGACGGATTCGCTCGGAGCGAACCTCCTCACCACGGATGTCGACGAGCGAGATCGCAGATTCACGACCGGGGAACGTACTGCCGAGGGATTCTTCACCGTACGGAACGGCATGGAGGCGGCCATCAGTCGGGGTCTGGCATACTGCCCATACGCCGATCTCGTGTGGTGCGAGACGTCGACTCCCGACCTCGGCGAGGCCAGGCAGTTCGCCGAAGCCATCCATGCAGAGTTTCCAGACCAGATGCTCGCATACAACTGCTCACCTTCGTTCAACTGGAAGCGACATCTCGATGACGCGACGATCGCAACGTTCCAGAAGGAACTCGGAGCGATGGGATATCGGTTCCAGTTCATCACGCTTGCCGGCTTCCACTCGATAAACGCATCGATGTTCGAGCTCGCGACGGGTTACGCAGAACGAGGCATGGCCGCATACGTCGAACTCCAGGAAGAAGAATTCGCAATGGAGGACCGCGGCTACACGGCAACACGTCATCAGAGGGAAGTCGGTGCGGGCTACTTCGACCACGTGAGCCGGGTCATCTCCGGAGGGACGGCTTCCACACTCGCCCTCCAGGGCTCAACAGAACAAGGCCAGTTCTACGACGCAGAGTGATCGCTCGCGTCGGCCTTGCCGACCGAGGTCCGATTCGCTCGCGGCGCTCGCTGTCCGAAGCCGGAAATCGGACCGGCAGCCGCGCGATGGGTTCTGGTCGGACTTCGGATTTCGAATGCCGAACGCTAGAAGTTCACCATCACCTCTGCCGCAAACAGGTCCATCGACTCTGGGTGGTCGGCTGAATCTGGGAAGTTAAGGATGATGTACTCGCAGCCCTCGGTTGCGTACGCAGAGATCTGTTCGCTGATCTGTTCTGGCGTGCCGACCGCAGCCTGAACCTCGCCGAACCATCGATCGATCGTCGCCGAAGGGTCATCGAGGACCTTTCCGAAGCGATCCATCAGCGCAACCTTGCGGGCCTCGACGTCAGCCTCGGTCGATCCGATGATGATGTTGAGACTCGACGAATTCGTGATCTCATTCGGATCCCTTCCAAGCCGCTCACAATGAGCTCCCAGAATGGCTCGCTTGTGTGCGAATGTCTCAGGTGAACTTCCGAAGTTCGTGTAGTCGGCGTACCGGGCCGCGGTCCGCAGCGTCAGTTGTTCTCCCCCTCCTGCAACCCACACAGGGATATGAGGGCTCTGAACCGGTTTGGGCTGACAGATCGCACCATCGATCGAATAGTGCCTACCCGAGAACGAGGCCTCCTGCTCGGTCCACATGGCGATCATGATCTGTACCGCCTCGTCGAGTTCCCCGAGGCGCACCGATGGCTTCGGGAAGGGATACCCGTAGGCGTTGTACTCGTGCTCGTACCACCCACCACCGATCCCCATCTCAAGTCGGCCGTTCGAGATCACATCGATAGATGCGGCCACCTTGGCGAGATAGGACGGCGACCGATAACCATTGCACGTGCACATCTGACCGAGTCGAATCGTCTCGGTGGTCGCGGCGAGTGCTGCCATGAGCGTCCATGCCTCGTACGTGACCTCTTGTGTCGGTTCCGGCACAGTGTGGAAGTGGTCATACACCCATACCGATTCGAATCCGAGCGCCTCGGCCTGGTTAGCCACGCCAAGGATGGTGCTCCAATGGTCCGAGGTGTCGATGTCGACAAGGTCGAGTCTCCAACCCTGGGGAACGAACGTGCCGAATCTCATCTCTTCTCCTTCATGTTGAAACACCGGATGTGATCACCCAGTCGGATCGGGTCGCTGCTCCGACGATGATTGCAGCGACCTCGCCAGGCTGCTCGTGTTCGATGGCGTGGCCGGAGCCCTCCATAACATGGACGACTGAACCATCGAAGGCCTCGAGCAACGAAGTCGCAGCAGACCGAGGCGTCATGTGATCGTCGCCTGACAACACGATGGTCGCAGGGACCTCGATGTTCGCTGCAGCCGTTGACGCGTTCTCGTAGTTGTTGCACGCATGAAGGTCCGATGCGAGGACACCAGGCCCGAGTGCGGACGTCGCGGCCATGTGATTCATGATCACTTGTGCAAGTGGCTCTCGGGAACCCGGCGAATACGACCAACCCGCGATCATCTTTGCCGCTTCAGCCGGATCACTTTCAGCCTTCGCAAGAAGCGAAGGGTGGACGAACATAGGCTCCGCAGGACACATCGCTATGAGCCCCGACAACCGCTGGGATGCCGACGACGCTGCTTCGATGGCGATCAGGGCGCCCATCGAGTGGCCAGCGAGTACGACATCCGACAGGTCTCTTTCGTCGATCATCGCCAGAACCCACTTCGCATATTCTTCGATCGACGCTGGCTGTGGCTCAGTGTTCACACCCTTCATCGGATATTCGACCACCTCGCACTGAACGCCAGCCCGAACCACAGCCTCGTGAACGAGGGACCACACCGACGACGGATCTCCAGCGCCGGACAGAATGAGAACGATCGGTTCAGCCACCAGACGGCCCGTGCACAATCAGAATCCGACAGCATCTGCGAGACGATCTCTGTACGCATCGACAGATCCCAGAAGCAGGCTCGTCGACTTCGCTCGCTTGAAATAGAGATGAGCGTCGTGCTCCCATGTGAAGCCGATGCCTCCGTGGATCTGGATGTTGTCCCCCGCACACAGCATGTAGGCGTCTGAGCAGACCGATCTCGCCAGCGGGACCGAAATCTTGGACTCCTCCGGGTCGTCGATGGTCCTCGCTGCATGCCACGCAACCGACTTGGCGTGCTCCACCGCGACGAGCATGTCAGCGCATCGGTGCTTCACAGCCTGGAACGATCCGATCGCCCTGCCGAACTGGAACCTAGTTTTGGCGTATTCAACCGACATCTCAAGGCAGCGCTGGGCACCGCCTACCTGTTCCTGAGCAAGAGCAACCGCTCCAACGTCGAGAGCCGCCCGAACGGCGACGTCTCCTCCAGACATGACCCTTGACGCATCAACCTTCACGTCCTCGAAATGGACCTCGCCCAGTGGACGCGTCGAATCCAAGGATGGAGTTGGCGTAACGGTCACTCCATCGGCCTCTGCATCAACGACCACGAGGACAGGTCCGTCGTCTGTTGCTGCGGTGACCACGAACAGCGCTGCGTTCGGCGCATCTGTCACGTAGCGCTTGACACCGTTGAGCACGAACCCGGAGCCATCAGTGGCCAATACAGTGAGATCCGTGTGAGGGTCGCCGTCGTGGGCACTCTCGTAGACGGCGAGGGTGGCGATCACGTCGCCAGAGGCTATCGGCGGAAGCACTTTGCGCTTCTGGTCGTCGGTTCCTGCCTTCAGAACTGCCGTCGAAGCCAGAACCGACGAGAGAAGCGGTACCGGTGCGACCATCCTGCCGAGTTCCTCGAACACGACGGCGAGCTCGGGCATGCCGAAACCGGCACCCCCGTACTCCTCGGGAATGTGGAGGCCGATGAGTCCCATCTCCGCGAGCCCTGCCCACAGGTCACGGTCGATGGCTGAGTCCGTCAGGCTCATCTCACGGACCCTGTCCATATCCCCTCTTGCGTCGACGAAGTCTCGGACCGTCGTCGCAAGCATCGCTTGCTCATCTGAGCGAACGAAGGTGATGGCTTCAACCACGGGGCACCTCGTTCCATGGGAGGTCCTTGTCCACCCGCGGCTCACCGGGGAGGCCGAGAACACGTTGCCCAAGGATGTTGCGCATGATCTCCGACGTTCCTCCCTCGATCGAGTTCGCTCGTGCCCGCAGGAACTGTCTCTGGGGGCTGAGGACTCGCTCTTGCATCCTGGTGTCGTACACGGTCGGTTCCAACGTGTATCCCTCGGGAATCGTCGCACCGTCAAGGCCCATGTCCCCCACGCTGAACGCCGTGACTTCCTTGTTGAGATCGGCCCATGCCAGTTTGCCGGTAGAGCCCTCGGGTCCCGGCACGCCACCCTGCATGTTCTCGGTGGCACGTATGGCGGTAAGACGCATCGCCTCGACCTCACCCCAGAGTCTGGCGAGTTCCCTCCGCCCTGATTCCGACCCGGAGCCCTGACGGTTCCATGTCTCAATCGCTGAGCCGATGGCACCGCTGCTCCTTGGAACCGTGTTCCCCCCGATGGCGACCCGCTCGTTCATGAGCGTCGTCATGGCGACTCTCCAACCCGCTCCGACGTCATCGATCCGGTAGCTGTCATGGATGCGGGCGTCATCGAAGAACACCTCGTTGAATTCCGCCTCGCCGGTGATCTGGTACAGCGGCCGCACCTCGATGCCTTCACCCTTCATATCGACGATGAAGTAAGTCAAACCCTTGTGCTTGGGTTGGTCGGGATCAGTCCGGGTCACCAGCATGCCCCACGATGCGAGATGAGCGAGTGTGGTCCACACCTTCTGACCGTTGACGATCCACTCGTCTCCGTCTTTGACCGCCCGTGTCGACAACCCGGCGACGTCCGAACCAGCGCCAGGTTCAGAGAACATCTGACACCAGATCTCGTCCACCGTGAACATCGGACGAAGCCACTTCTGCTTCTGTTCCTCAGTGCCGTGGGTGATGATGACGCCAGCACCCATTCCGATTCCTATGAGGTTCGCTCCCCTGTTCCACATCGGTGCACCGGCGTTGCTCAGTCTTCTCGTCACCACCTCGCGATACTTGGGGCCGACTCCGAGACCGCCGTTCCCTACCGGAAAGTCGACCCACGCCAGGCCCGCATCGAACTGCGCTCCCCAGAAGTCCTTCGGTTCGGTCGTGTCCGTAGGGAAGTCCTTGAGAAGACGATCGATCGCTTCATCGACAGCAGCGGACATGTCTGTTTGGCTCACGGAGCACTCCTCGGCGTGGGTTCGGGCGGTCCGCCCATGACGGCGAGCGTAAGGGCTTCGACAACAAGTGCTGGCGTCTCCGACCCCTCGATCTCGACGACGATCGACGTGGTGACGAGATACCGGTCGGGAGACCGCTCTGCGAAATCCTTCAGTGTGCTCACGGCTCGAACACAGGACCCAACGGGAACCGGGGCAAGGAAGCGAAGATTGTTCGCCCCGTAGTTGAGGGCCATCACCATGCCGGCAGGAACAACGGTTCCGCCTGCGGCCAGATACGGGAGAAGGGACAATGTCAGGAAGCCGTGGGCGATCGTCGATCCGATCGGGCCCGTTGCGGCCGCTTCCTCATCGACATGGATCCACTGATGGTCGACGGTTGCGTCGGCAAAGGCGTTGATCCTTGCTTGATCGATCTCGAACCAGTCCGACGTATCTGTCACTTGTCCGATGAGATCGTCGATCTCCTCGACCGGAACCACCCGCATCACCGCTCCTTCACCAATGTGAACGGCAGTTTACCTCACCACTGAATGGTCTCGATCTCCAAGTCTGGCATCATCACGTGATCAGGAAAGGACGATGAGTGGACATTCGGGACAAGGTTGTGGTCATCACCGGCGGGGCGAGCGGCATAGGTGCAGCCATGGCATCACGGTTCGATTCCGCGGGCGCAGGGGCTGTCGTGGTACTGGACATCGACGGAGCCGGAGCCACCGAGGTGGCCGCAGACATCGGCGGTGAAGCGATGCAGCTCGACGTGGCCGACGATCATCGGACAGCAGAGGTGATAGCAGCGATCGAACGGTCGCACGGCCGTATCGACATCCTGTGTCTCAACGCCGGGATAGCGCCCGACGGCTCGGTCGACGAACCGAACGAGGTGTGGCAGACGACGTGGGATGTCAACGTGATGTCCCATGTGTATGCAACGCGGTGCGCGCTGCCCGGAATGATCGACCGTGGAGAGGGATATCTCGTCCACACAGCGTCCGCCGCCGGGCTCCTCACAAGCATCGGGACAGCGCCGTACTCCGTCACGAAGCACGCCGTAGTGGCGCTTGCCGAATGGCTGTCGATCACGTATGGCGAACAGGGCATCCGCGTTTCGGCTCTATGTCCTCAGTTCGTGGATACGCCCATGCTCGATGCATACGCTGACAAGTCGGACGAAATGCGCGACTGGGTCATGAGCAACGTTGTGTCGGCCGAAGATGTCGCCGACGCGGTGATCGCTGGAATCGAAGCCGAGAAGTTCTTGATCCTCCCCCATCCGGAAGTGGCTGACTTCTTCGAGCGGAAGGCGACAGACTACGACCGCTGGCTCGATGGAATGCGGGCGCTCCAAAGTGGCCTCAGCTGATCGATCAACCGCCGGTTGGATGAATCACCTCAACCCGCGACGTTGAAGACGATCTTGCCCTTGACGCGTCTCTCTGCCATGTCGGAGAACGCCGACGCGTAGTCGTCCAGGGCGTACGAAGCCGTGATACGTGGCGTGAATGTGCCATTCGCAAGCATCGACATCAGATCATGCATGTTCTGTGCGTTGGTAGCCGGTTCAGCCACCATGAACGCACCCCAGAACACTCCGACGATCGAGGCCCCCTTCAGCAACGGGAGGTTCCACGGGACGGATGGGATCTCGCCGGCTGCGAATCCGACGACAAGGTGTCTGCCCTTCCACCCAACGGACCTGAAGGCCTGCTCGGTGAGGTCACCTCCGACGGGATCGAAAATGACGTCGACTCCCTTTCCTCCGGTCAGCTGTTTCACTCTCACTTTCAGATCCTCGTCGCTGTAGTTGACGGTCTCATCAGCGCCGAGTTCACGGCAGAACGAGAGCTTGTCATCGCTGCTGGCCGCAGCGATGACTCTCGCACCCATCGCCTTTCCGATCTCGACGGCGGCTGAACCGACACCGCCTGCTGCTCCAAGCACCAACAGGGTTTCCTCTGGTTGGAGTTCAGAGCGCTGCTTCAGGGCGTGATACGAGGTTCCATAGGCCACAGTCAGAGACGCGGCCGTGTCGAACCGAACCGAATCGTCGATCGGCACACACGCTCGACCGTCGACCGCCCATTTCTCGGCGAATGCTCCGACCGAGCCGTAGGCCATTACACGCTGGCCGACCGTCAAGTGGGAGACTCCGGAACCGACGTTCGATACGGTGCCTGAGGCTTCGACACCGGGCACGAACGGTGGCTCGGCTCGGATCTGATACAGACCCTGGATCGTCAACAGGTCCGGAAAATTCAGGCTTGCAGCCGCGATGTCGATGACCACTTCGCCTTCGCCGGGCACAGGGTCTGGAAGTTCTGCGAGCGCGAGCTTCTCCGGTGGGCCGAATTCCGTGCAGAGGACCGCCTTCACGAAGCGACCTCGAACAAGCCTGCGGCCCCCATTCCTCCTCCTACGCACATCGTGCTCACCACGTACCTGGCCCCTCTGGCCCGACCTTCGAGGAGTGCATGCATCACCATGCGGGCTCCGGTCATGCCGTACGGGTGGCCGATCGAGATGGCTCCGCCGTGTACGTTGAGCTTGTCGTTGGGAATCCCGAGTTCGTCCCGGCAGTAGAGGACCTGGACGGCGAACGCCTCGTTCAACTCCCACAAGTCGATGTCGTCCATTGACAGTCCAGCATTCGCGAGCAGCTTCGGCACTGCGAACACGGGACCGATCCCCATGATGTCCGGGTCGACACCTGCCACGGCGAGACCTCGGTAGTACCCGAGCGGTTCGATGCCGCGTTCCTTTGCCACGTCAGCGTTCATGACGACGGTTGCTGCTGCGCCATCTGAGAGCTGACTCGCGTTGCCGGCGGTGATCGTCCCTCCGAGGACCGGACGCAGGTTGGCAAGGTTCTCAAGGGTTGTTCCGGGTCTGTTCCCCTCGTCCTGGTCGAGAACCACGTCCTCGTAGGTCACATCGCCGGTCTCCCGGTCGACAAGTTGCTTCTTCGCCTTCATCGGAACGATCTCTGCTTCGAATGCTCCGCTTGCCTGACCCTCAGCGGTCCGCTCTTGGCTCTGCAGGCCGTACTCGTCCTGTGCCTCCCGTGAGATAGCGAAACGCTCAGCGACCACCTCTGCTGTCTGCAGCATGGGCATGTATGCAGCGGGGTGACGCTCAACGAGCGCTGGGTCGATCATCCGGAAGGTATTCGTGTGTTCGTTCTGTGCGAGCGAGATCGACTCGATACCGCCGGCAACGACGACGTCCATGCCGTCGAACATCACCTGTTTGGCCGCAGTTGCGATCGCCATCATCCCTGACGAACACTGACGGTCGATCGTCATCCCACTGACCGACGTCGGGAGCCCTGACGCGAGCGCTGCGAGCCTTCCAAGGTTCGGGAACTGGGTGCCTTGGGGCATCGCACAACCCATGATCACATCGTCGACCTCTGCGGGGTCCACGCCAGCCCGCTCCACCGCTGCCGCTATCGGCA
Organism: uncultured Kiloniellales bacterium; assembly: GCA_964196275.1. GTDB lineage: Bacteria > Actinomycetota > Acidimicrobiia > Spongiisociales > UBA5794 > UBA5794. Next base: position 15,897 of record CAXMSN010000107.1, read on the forward strand.
CAGCACCCATGCTTGGTGCCTCGAGATTGTTGAACGCTCCCCGGTACGCCTTACCGATGGGGGTTCGGGCTGCCGAGACGATCGCTGCTTCGGACATGGATCTCACGCTTCCTTCGGGACCGCTGGCTTGGCTTCGCCCGCAACCATCGCTTCTTGGAGGAACTTCATCGTCTGCTCGTTCCCTGACTTCATCTCGACCTGACCTTCGGGGTCGAGGATCGCATCGATCGACGAAGCGACATTCTCAGGCGTTCGATCTTCCTTGGCGAGCCAGATGCCAGGCGTCTCGTATATGCGGGCCGCGGCGTAGCCGCCTGCGCCCGCGGTGAGGATCATCCCGTTCGGTGCGTCCTTGGATGCGAGGAATATTACGCCGGGGGTCACCTCCTCCGGCTTGAGTAGCTCTTTGGCTTCATCAGGAATGAGCTCGTCTGTCATCCGCGTGTGCGCTACCGGAGCAAGGGCGTTGACCCTGATGTCGTACTTCGCGCCCTCGGCGCGCAACGTGTTCATGAGCCCGACAACACCGAGCTTCGCCGCACCGTAATTCGACTGGCCGAAGTTCCCATAGAGCCCGGATGAGGATGACGTGACCACGATTCTGCCGTAGTTCTGCTCACGCATCTGATTCCACACCGCTTTCGTGCAGACCGCTGTGCCGAGGAGATGGACACCGACCACGAACTGGAAGTCCTCGATCGCCATGTTCGCAAACGACTTGTCTCTGAGCACCCCGGCGTTGTTGATCAGCACATCGATGCGGCCCCAACGTGAGATCGCATCGTCCACCATCGCCTGGACCGCTGCTTGATCTTTGACATCAGCGCCGTTGGCGACCGCTTCGCCACCCGCAGCCTCGATCTCAGCAACGACCTCCTCCGCAGCCGAGAGAGATGAGCCCGTGCCGTCCCTCGCTCCGCCGAGATCGTTAACGACCACTCGGGCGCCGCGTTCAGCCAAGGCCAGGGCATGTGACCGACCGAGTCCATGACCGGCGCCGGTGACGATGGCTACTTGTTCGTCGAAAGTGATCATTGTGTACCTCTATTGGCGAGTGTTCACACGGATTCTACTGAGAGCCTTCGACGCTAGAACTGGAGATAGCCACCATCGATCGTGATGGTGTCACCCGTATGCCATGAGCTTGCGTCCGACGCGAGGTACACGGCGATACCACCAAAGTCCCCGGCAGCACCCCAGCGGCCAGCTGGAATCCGGGGCTTGATCTCTGCCTCGAACCGTTCGCCTTCGATGAAGGAGTCTGTCATGCCGGTCACCACCCAACCGGGTGCGACAGCATTCGCCCTTATGCCGTATCGACCGTACTCGACGGCCAGGCCTTGGATCATGGCGCGCACCCCAGCCTTGGTCGCCGCATAGTGCTCCATCCGGGCTGCACCGAAGTCGGCCGCTACCGACGACGTCACAATGAGCGAACCGCTGCCTCTGGGCTTCATATGCTTAACCGCCTCCCTGAACGTCCAGAAGACACCCTCCATGTTGACGGCGAAGACCCCCCGCCACTCTTCAGTCGTCATATCCTCGAAGCGAGTCGATCCAGCACCCACACCTGCATTTGCAAACACAGCGTCGACCTTGTCGAACGCGGCGACAGTCGCTCCGAAAGCGTCCACGACCTGCGATTCGTCTGAGACATCAACCGATAGTGCAATGGCGTCGCCACCATGCGAGAGGATCGATTCAAGAGCTTGGGCGTTGCGCTCCTGATTGCGTCCCCATATCGCAACGGTTGCACCGGCTACAGCAAGCGCCTCGGCCATACCTAGCCCGATCCCACCATTGCCTCCCGTCACGAGGGCAACCTTCCCGCTGAGATCGAATAGATCGGTCATGTGCTTCCTCCGTATGTGGGTGAGTGGCTCGATTGTAGATGGAGAGAACAGGAGCAACCTCAGGTGCGTCGAGTTCTTTGGATCCGCTTGTACCGTTGCGACATGCGAAGGAAGCTCCTCATCGTTGGCCTCGCCGTGGCAGTCACTGCTACTGCGTGCAACACCCGGCCCCAGCCCGAGGCGTTCATCGAAACGACGACAACGTCCACCACGCTCGCAGGTATCGACATCGAAACCACGACGACTGTGACGCTTCCACCGCCAGAAGTACAGGTCATCGGCACGGTGACGGGCGTCACGGATGGAGACACGATCGAGGTGTTCCTTGACGGATCCACCGTCGACGTGCGGCTCCTCGGAATCAACTCGCCCGAGCTTTCTGAGTGCTGGGGAGAGGAGGCGATGGTCGAACTCTCGGGGCTTATCGCTGACAAGGATGTGCTGCTCGTCGAGGGTCCGATCGACATCGATCCGTTCGGCAGACTTCTGCGCTACGTGTACTTGGAGACGGATGCGGGTCCGAGCTTCATCAACGCCGCGTTGATCGAGACCGGTCATGCGATCGGGTTGCACCAAGGATCAGAGTACGACATCTCCTTCAAGGAGATCGAGGCGCGTGCGTTCCAGTCCGGGCGCGGTATGTGGGCGACGTTCGCATGCGGGGATCGCGAAGGCGTGAAGGCTGACCGACCGGTGATCAGAGTCTCGGAGCTCGTCTATGACCCAGCCGGACCGGACACTGAGTCGCGCGGCGGCGAGTTCATCACGATCGTGAACGAGGGATACGACGCTGTCTCGATCGGTGGGTGGACTCTGCGAGACGAGTCGACGAGCAACCGATTCGTGATCAACGGCAACACGACGCTCGACCCCGGCGAGAGCGTCACCATCGTCACCGGGTGTGAAGGCGGCGCACCTGGTTCCGTCCACTGGTGCAACGATCAGGCCGTCTGGTCCAACGACGGCGACACAGCGATCGTTCTCGACACCCTCGGCAATGCCGTCGTCTGGTACACCTATCACGGAGGACAGAGCTAGAGCGCTCGTCCGTGGTCCGTGGTCAGATCCTCCTGCTGATCGACTTCATCTCCATGAAGAGGCGCAAGTAGTCGGGGCCGCCCGCCTTGGAGTTGGAGCCTGACATGTTGAATCCGCCAAACGGTTGCACACCGACGAGCGCACCTGTGATCTTCCTGTTGAAGTACAGGTTTCCGGCGTGGAACTCTCGCTTGGCCCGTGCAAGTCTTTGCTCGTCTTCCGAATAGACACCGCCAGTGAGACCGAACTCCGTGCCGTTGGCGATTTCGAGGGCATCATCGAAGTCCTTGGCCTTGATCACCGAGAGAACGGGGCCGAAGATCTCGTGTTGAGCAAGCCTCGCATCGCGGTCGACGTCGACGAAGATCGTCGGTTCGATGAAGTAGCCGCCTTCGTGGTCGATGGGCCTTCCACCCATCACGAGCGACGCTTCGTCTTTGCCCCTGGTGATCTCGGCAAGTATCGATCGGTGCTGTGCGGCAGATATCACAGGACCCACGGGATAATTCTCGACCGCGGCCCCCACACTGAGCTTCGACGCGATGTCGACCACTGCATCGACGAGCTCATCGTGCACGGACTCGAACACGATCAGCCTGCTACAGGCCGAGCACTTCTGACCTTGGAATCCGAAGGCTGACCGGACCGCATCGGCGGCTGCAGCCGCGACGTCGACAGTGTCATCGACGATCAGTGCGTCCTTGCCGCCCATCTCCAGATATGACCGCTTCAACCACCTCTGACCTTCGTGGACCTTCGCCGAGCGCTCGGCGATACGGAGGCCAACCTCTTTGGATCCCGTGAAGTTCACGAATCTCGTTCTCGCGTGGTCGACCAGCGAATCACCGATCTCGCCACCGGATCCCGGGAGGAAGTTGATCACACCCGGCGGAAGGCCAGCTTCTTCCACCACCTTCATGAACTGCCAGGCGATCAGAGGTGTGTTCGATGCTGGCTTCATCACGACCGTGTTGCCTGCCGCAACGGGCCCAATGACCATGCCGACCGGGATCGCAAGGGGGAAGTTCCATGGGGGTATCGCAACCCCCGCACCCATCGGCTGGAGGAAGGACTCGTTGACTTCTCCGTCGACCTGGACAACGTCGATCGGCTCGCTCAGCCGTAGAGCTTGATGGGCGTAGAAGCGGCAGAAGTCAACAGCCTCAAGGACATCGGCCTCCGCTTCTGCCCAGTTCTTCCCCGCCTCATAGGTTTGCCAGGCAGCGAACTCGAACTTGCGATCCGCCAGGATGTCACCGATTCGATGAACGACCCCCGCACGCTCTTCCGGGGTTCGCCTCGACCAACTCTCATATGCTGCCCACGCCGCATCGATCGCCTGGTCCACATGTTTCTTGCCAGCAGACGCAGACGTGCCGACACGCTGACCGGGGTCCGAAGGGTTCACGCTGTCGATCGACGCACCGGTGTCGACATGCTCACCACCGATCACAAGCATGGCGCGCTCTCCGAGATCCGCGGCGACCGTCGCAAGCGCCGCTCGATACTGAGAGGCAGCCGACTCGGTGGTGAAGTCCGAATACGGTTCGGGAGAATACGGTGTCAACACGACGCCTCCTGAGATCACTGAACGGGTGCTCTGAGGGTAGTGCCGCGTCAGACAACGTTCGGGCTGTCGATGCCGAGTCGGGGGCGATGGGCGCACGGACGCAGGACGAAGGCGCATTCTGGAATGCGTCGAGGACAAGGAAGCAGTGAGCGGTGTTCCTGGCCGGCAGAACAACGCAAAGGTTGTCTGACGCGGCACCGTGCATGGACGCGACAATCACAGCCACCCCGGCCAACAATTCCGCTGAAGGGAGAGCCGTTTCGACCGATACGAACATATGGCAAAACCGCATGTCTTGGTGATCGAGGACTCCGCCTCCGTTCGGAGACTCATCGAAGTGTGCCTACGCGTCCTCGATGTCACCATCTCGTCGGTGAGTGATGGCCCGCAGGGCCTCACTGCGGTCAAGGAGATCGACCCTGAGGTTGTGGTTCTCGACATCGGACTCCCGGGTCTCGATGGCTGGGAGGTGCTCTCACAACTCAGGGAAGACGAGGAAACAGCTCACCTCAAAGTGCTGGTCCTCACCGCGCACGCACAGCCAGAAATGGCAGACAAGGCCGCACAAGGCGGCGCCGACGCCTTCATGACCAAACCCTTCCGCCCCTCAGACCTCCGCGAGCAAGTAGAAAAGCTGCTGACCCTGTAAGGACCACGGATCGGCCGCTCCGCTGCCTCACGGACAGAAGCAGACGGGCCAGAGGCGAGTTGTCGGTGTCATCCGGTTTGCTGGCTCTGGTTCCGTGGTCCGTAGTCCAGAGGGAGCCGAAGGCGACCGACCCAGATACCCTCTCGAAATGCGCAGAGCCATTCTCATCGCCAACCCTTCGGCCTCCCAGTTCACGGGAGGCCTGTTCCGCGAAGTTGTATCTGCGCTGAGTTCCGACTTCGATCTTGAGACGCAATGGCCCGTCAGCAGTCGCGACACCTTGAGACAGACTCGCGAGGCGGCAGCCGAAGGAACCGACGTGGTCTTTGCAATGGGCGGCGATGGTGTCGCACACCATGTAGCGAACGGTCTCGTCGGAACACGTACGGCTCTCGGGCTGATTCCAGCGGGGACGACGAACGTACTCGCCCGGATCCTCGGCATCCCGCTCAACCCGCGCAAGGCTGCACAGGCCGCTGGAACCTACCCGACACGGTCGACCCGGGTGGCTCGGCTCACCGCGGATACGGACGTAGGGGAGCTCAGCACGTACGCAACGTTCTCCATCGGTGTGGGCTTCGACGCTGCAGTTGTGGAGGCGGCAGAGAAGAGGCCGTACGCCAAGATTCGATTCGGAGGCATCTACTACGCGACAACCGCGATAGGCCGCCTCACGTCTGACTGGCGAACCAAACTCGCAAACCTCAGGATCGAGGCGAACGGAGATGCCTTCGACGCGATAGCCGCCTTGACGCAGGTGCACAGCCCGTATACCTACTTCGGCCGAATCCCGCTTCACATCACGCAGGAGCCAACCGATGGCCTAGCGACAATCGCCGTAAACAAACTGGGATTCACGAATGCTTCGGGGCTTCTCACGAGAGCGGTTTTGCGCAGGGAGCACACCGAGCGTTCGGGCACCCATCTGTGGAAGGACTACGACCGGATCACGATCACGGTCGATCCCCCGGCTCCGCTGCAGGCCGACGGTGAATTACTCGGCACGACGTCGCACGTGACAATCGAGCCCGTCGAAGACGGTGTGGCCGTGCTCCGACCGGTTGAGTCCGAGGCCCAGGAGCCAGCTACTGAGTGATCAGCTCTCTTCCTTGCGCATGATCACGGTCATGTATTGGAAGGGAATCTCAATGCCTTCGTTGTCGAGTCGCTTCTTGAGTCGAAGGAGGAACGCCCGCTTTACCGTCCAGCGATCCTCCGTTGTCAACGTCATCAGCAACCGGATGTTGATCGAAGAGTCATCGAGTTTGTTGACGCCAAGCATCTGTGGCTCGGAGATGAACATGCCACGCCACTCATCCTCCATGGAGAACAACTCCGCCTCGTCGCTGATCACGTCGATAGCATGGTCAAGATCCGTGTCGTACGAGACCGGAACATCGATGACGAGCCGGGAAAATTCGGCCGTGAGGTTCGACGACACTGCGATATGTCCGTTCGGCACGTGATGCCGATTTCCCTGAAGGTCGCGGAGCACAGTCGTCCGCAGTTTGATCGACTCAACAGATCCGCTGACCCCCGAAATCGTGACGACGTCGCCGATCGCATATTGGTCTTCGAGAAGGATGAGGAACCCTGAGATGACGTCCTTCACAAAGTCCTGAGCTCCGAATCCGATCGCTATCCCAATCGTGGTTCCTACGACGAGGAACGGCGCCATCGGGATCCCCCATATGGCCATTGCGGTCAGCAGGACGATCGACCAGACAGTGACTGATGCGATCACGGCGCCGATGTCCGTGAGCGTGACCAGTCGTTGACCTCGCTCGCGATCTGCCTGATCCGCCGACTCGTTGAATTTGCGCTCGACGCGGCTCTCCCACCGATTGACCGAACGCCGGAACACGGCCAGCGCGATCCAGGCGCCGATGAGCACCGCGAGCGTTGACAGCACCTGGCTGCTGTAGTCGCTCCAGAAGGAGGCGAGTGCGTCCGTTATCGAGTCCCACATATCAGCTCCCGGTTGCTTCAGACAGATCGTGGTGCAGCCCGAGCGCTGCGATTCCCAACGATACGAACGATGCCATCGCTACCGCGGTCAGATCGCGATCACCGGCGCCGACCTGTTCGAACTGTGCATCAAGGGCTCGCCAGCATCGAGAGGCGAAACGCTGCACGTCCATGGCCACCTTCATCTGGGCGGTCCGCTTGTGGTCAAGGCGTCCATCCAGCGCTTCGCTCAAGTCGTCGATCGTCGATTCACCGTCTCGACCTGAGACCGCGACGGACGTGACGATCTCCGGCTTCGGAAACCCGTCGTTCATCAGATGGCGCTTGAGGCTGTCCGTCACCTCGCCGACGTCGGTACCGAGACGGTCCACCTTGTTCAGACAGAAGATGAACTGGTCGCCGTACTGGGACATCGGCGCCAGGAAATCCTCGTGGATGACTCGATCGGCGTACTTCTCCGGATCAAGCACCCACACCACGGCGTCGATGACCCGCAGCGCTTCTTCAACAGCGAGCCTGTGACTTCGAACCCTGCTGTCCATGTCGGGGAGGTCGACGATGACCACGTCGTGAAGACTGTCCACCTCAACGGTGTCGTCCACACCGAGAAGCTCCACGAACGGGCCGAGATCGGATGTCGATCCACGTGGCATTGCAGCGAGCGACCGGGACGTCGTTGGCCGCAGGACACCTATCGGGGCGATGTCTTCGCCACAGAGCGCGTTGAGAACCGATGATTTGCCTGATCCGGTTGCACCCGCGAGGCCAACCGCCAGGACCTCTCCGACGAATCCCCTCCTCATGCGGACCGATCCCTTCAGGCTGGCCAACTCATCCCACTCCTTTTGGCCAAGGACGCCCTCGGTGCGCGCCATGCACAAGTCGAGCAGATCCTCGATCTCCCTCAGGTCACTCATCGGTCGGTTCGCCCCCATCGATGGCATCCGAAGCGGCGAACAACACGCCCGGTCGATAGTCGCCAACCTCCGAGACCATGTCGGTCCAGTGCCCCATGCGAATGTGCACCACTTCATTGAGGAGCGAGATCAATTTCGCCCTCGTGTTGCGAGTGGTCGCCTCAAAGGTGCCATGCATCGCACGACCGACGCGACGTGGCGGTTTCCCTCCGGAGTCGATGCTCGCTATCCACGACCACCGGTCGATCAGGTCGAACGCGGACCGACGTCGCCACATCGGCGAGGATCGCCTACGGAACACTTCGGACGTGTCGGACCGCCAGTCCTCGAGCGCCACAGCCAGGGCTGCCATGTCCGGCACCGGGAGTCGACCCTTGATGCGAACGGCGAGGTCATTGCTCGATCTGTCGACAATGTCGTCGTCGAACGCGGATGTCGCGGCCTTGACAGCGTCGATCAGCGCAGTGCATGTCGCGGGCCAGTCGTCACCGGTCCACGCGAGATCAGGCTCGATAGATGGTGTCACCCGATCCGCGAGAATCGAGTCAATGTCCCCGAGTTCAGCGGCGGAAGCCGAAATGCCCCTAGCGATCCTCCTTCCACCGTCGGCTGCCTCCCTTTCGCATGATCGCAGCTGCTCGATGAACGTCATGTCGACTGGCATGTCGGCGAGAAGCGAGCCTGAGATGTCGATCGAGCCGCCTTCGATGAACTGCGTGTGGATCTCCTGGCCGAGCGTCGCTTCTATGTCATCTGCTACGTCGTCGTTTTCGTCCGGATCATGGGACATGCGGTTGGCGAAGATGACGACGTTGATCGAGTCCGGTAGGGCATGGACGATCTCGGAAGTGACCGCATCGCCGTACCTCGCCGGCGTGACCACGACCACGACCGTGTGCGCTCCGGTGGTTGCTGAATCCACGGTTTCACGTTCGCTGTCCCACGAGGGAGTATCGACGATCACGATGCCGTCGGCGAGGCGATCCGTGAACACATATTCAGCAACCCCTTCGATCGGTGCCGGATACGAACGGCCGATTACGGACACGCCGATCGTGGTGGGTCTGACGGGAGAGGTGGCGACCACATCAGATCCGACGAGTGCGTTGACAACGCACGACTTCCCACTTCCTCCCCCACCGATAACGACAAGGCGGGTGGGGTCGACCTCGAGCGTCCCGAGAGCATCGAGAGACGACAACGCTCGGTCACGCACATCACGATGCTCAGCATCCAACAAGACCACCGGGACATCGTTGAGCGCGGATGTGAGATCGGATGCTGTCGTCACGACAACCATTTCAGCAGACGCGCCCGAGATCGATGTCATCTCCGTCAGATCAGGCGATTCCCTCGAACAGATCCGTTTCCTGCGTGCCCCACTCGATTCGGGACGCCATCATCTCGAAATCCTCCCACGGGTAGAGCTCCTCGACGATCGCCGTCGGAACGCTGAACCAGTGGCCATCAGGATCCACTTGCGTTCGGTGGGCGCGCAACGCGTCCCGCCCCTGCTCAATGTATCCCGAGACATCGACCCTCATCACGTCACTTGCACCTGCTCCCCTCTCGTCAAGCATCGCCATCCAACGCTCGTACGGTGAAGAACCTGTACGAGTCAGCATCGCCTCGTGGAGAATCGTCAACTTCTCCAATGTGAAGATCATCGGTGCGTACAACTTCTTCACATCCCACGGTTCACCCGCATCGGGAAATCGTCCTGCATCGGCAGCAGCATCGAACACCTGCATCGAGAGGTCGTGCACCCGAAGGTGATCGGGATGGGGGTAGAACTCGTGGGCGTCGTAGCCGAGAATGACGTCAGGCCTGACCGACCGCACGATGCGGACGATCCGCTCAAGCACTTCGTCCGTTGGCTGGTTGCAGAACGCGAGCGGGTTGGCATTGTCCTCGGAGTCCGGCATGCCAGAGTCCCGATAGCCGAGCAGCACCACCTCGCTGAAGCCGATGATGTCAGCGGCCTTCTCCAACTCGGCCTCACGGACCGCCTTGAGGTCGTCGGGAGACGCGATCTGCTGCATGTGAGGGTTCAGCACATCTCCGGCCTCGCCGCCCGTGGCTGTCACGAGAACGCACCTGACACCCTCTGCTGCATAACGCGAGACGGTGGCGGCACCCTTGGACGATTCGTCATCCGGGTGCGCATGAAGAGAAAGCAGCGTTCGTGGCATCCGGCGAGTATGGCGCATTCGTCGCGCTTGTGGCCACTACCGCAGAGCTACGGCGGAAGCTCCCTCGTCGCATTCCTCCAGCAATGGGCACCAGCGGCAGTACGGACCCGCAAGCCTCTCAAGATCGTTTCCAGATTGGACCGCAGCCCGCAGGCTCGTCACCATCTCCGCAACGTCGTGCGTAGTTCTGTCCACCGACTCGGGAGTTGGCACACGGTGAACGTTCTCGCCCGTGGCAAGAGACGACGCCTCTGTCGCTGCAGGCATCTCGTCGTGCTCCAGCATCCAAGCCATCGCATAGAAGTCCAATTGCGGCTCTGCATCGCCAAGAAACGAGCCGGTCTTCCAATCGACGATCCTTGTGCCGTCTGCGTCTGAGAAGACGGCATCGATACGGCCACGAATCGTGATGCCCGCACCGCCGTCGAGTTCGAACGGTGCCTCGGCTGCAACGAACCCATCTGTCGGAAGGATCTTGAACCGCTCGTAGGTTGAACGCACTTCTGCGACGAGAGCCTTGAACTCAGAGGGCTTCATACGAAGATCTGCCATCTGGCCACCGAGGTGCTCGCCGACGGTCTCACGGCACACCTGATCGAACGCCTCCGTTTCGATCTCTCCTTCCTCCAGATGCTTGGCGAAGATCTTGTGAGCCAAGCTTCCTCTGAAGGCTTCTCTCGAGGGCGGCCCGTAAATCCCTTGAACGCGACCCAAGGCTTGTTGTGGGCACCTGACGTATGTCGTGTACAGGGTTGCTGAAACCGACATCGGTTCGCCCGGCGCTACGTCATCGAAAGCTCTCACAGGCGTGAGGCTACGCCACCGACGACCCAGACTCGAACAATGAGTCTCGTATTCGAAGGTCGCCCATATACTCGCCACGCCAGAAAACCACACCCTCTTCGGAGTACCGATGGCTGCTTCAAAATCCAGACTGGCACTGTTTATCGCGGTTCCGTTGTTGCTCTTGTTCCTGCCTCTTTCGATCTACTTCATCGACTCAGCGGCCGCATCGGACAAGGTTGCACGGAACGTCAGCATCGCTGGTGTTGACGTTTCCCGCTACACAGAGGCCGAAGCGACCGAAGCAGTGGACGAATACGCGACTGGGATCAGTTCCAACGCGGTCACCGTCTCGGTGAACGGAACAGAGTTCGAATTGGACTCTGAGGAAGTCGGCTTGACCTTCGAGGGCGAGGCAGCCGTTTCCCATGCGCTGGGAGTCAACAAGGACGGCCTCAGCGATTGGCTCAGAGCCTTCTCGGAGGAAGTCGACGTCCCTGTCGCCTCCTCGATCGACCCGGAACTTCTGGAACTCAAGCTCGCTGAATGGGATCAGGCCGCTATTCCGAACCCAGCGTTCGAAGGAAGCATCGATGTCGTAGGCCAGGCCGTCGTATTCGAGTACCCGATGGAGGGAGAAGCGATCGATCGACTGGAAGCACTGGCGTCCATCACTGAGGCCGTGACGACAGGGTCCGCTGAGACGGTTCTCCTGCCGCTCGTCAACACTCAGCCCTCGCTGACCGAAGCAGACATCGACGCTGGTGTCGCACGCGCCCAGTTGATCATCGACCGCGGCGTCGAACTCACCAACGAAACGTACGGATTCGAATTCAACGTGAACAAGTTCTCCATGTACCGAGCGCTTGACGTGGCCGTGGTCAAGGGCGATCCAGCGACGATCGAATACACGATCGATTCGACGGTGATCGCTCCCCTGGTCGAGGCCCGCCGTGCGAACTTCGAAATCGCACCCGTCGATGCCTACTGGGACATCATCGAGGTCGACGATTTCGAAGACTGGAACGAGAACTACGAGATCAAGGACAGCCCACAGGAAGACGAAGAGGGGCTTCCGGAAAACGATGTCATCACGCTCATCGAGTCGAAGATGGGAACACAGCTCGATGTGAGCAGCGTCGTCGAAGCCGTCGAGGAAGCCGCACTGGGCAGCGGAATAGGCGAGCTTGTCCTCCTCCTTACCGCAGAGCCCGAGTTCTCAACAGATGACGCATTGGCATACGGCGGGCTGTATGAAGTTTCCGAGTTCACAACCTTCAAGCCTGGAACGAACAGGGCTCACAACATCGATCTCATGGCAGACACGATCGACGGGATGATCGTGATGCCCGGAGAGACGTTCTCGGTCAACGAGGTCATCGGCCGTCGGACCACCGACAAGGGCTACCGGTACGACTGCGCCATCGTTGGTGGCGAGCTCTCATGTGAGCAGGACCCCGTCAACGTAGGAGGCGGCGTAAGCCAGTTCGGAACGACAATCTTCAACGCCATCTTCTTCGGGTGCTACGAAGATGTCGTGCACCAGCCGCACAGTATCTACTTCAGCAAGTATCCAGAGGGCAGGGAAGCCACACTCGGCTTCCCATCACCTGACGTAGCGTTCCTCAACAACACTGACGCCCCCGTCATCATCAAGACAAGCCACACGCGGCGCTCGATCACGGTGACGTTCTTCGGGAACAACGGCGGGATGATCTGCGACTCTGAGCGCTCGGAGCGCAGCGGCCACACGAGCGCCTCGAAGTCTTACCAGACCGATCCTCAAATCTGGGTGGCCCCGGATGCCGAGGTGGTCAAGTCGAGGGGTTCAGGCGGCTGGGCGGTTACGGTCACGCGGGTCTTCTACGACGCAAACGGAATCGAAATCGAGCGTGAGCCGTTCTACTGGCGATATCGCGGTGAGAAGAACGTGATCCTCCTCAACCCGTGTGATCCGAGGGTCGGAGGGAACGGGGTGTGCGAGGAACCGGTTCCAAGCGTGGTTGGCCAGGATCAAGCGACAGGAACCGCAGTGCTCGTCGGTCTCGGCTACAACGTCAGCGCCAACGACATCGAGGCGTGCGGCCAGGAGGGGATCATCGTCGGCCAGTCCAAGGCAGGTGAGTACGCGAAGCCCGGCTCCACGATCGCCATCTCCGTTGGGATCTGCACGCCACCGGACGACCCACCTGAGGATCCAGAGGATCCTGAGGATCCCTAGGAGTACGTCGACGCACTATCGATCGCGTTGAGTGCACCGAGTTATCGAGGTCTGTTCCTACAATCGCTTGACAGGCCACAACCCCTCCACCACAACGAATATGAACCTTCGAAGAGTCCTCTTCATACTGGTGCCACTTGCGATTTTGCTGCTCCCACTTGGGATCTACCTCGCAGACCGCGCCACCTCCAGCGACGTCATTGCCCGCAATGTGACCGTCGACAATGTCCCCGTTGGCGGGCTCAACACTGCTGATGCAACGGTCATCCTCGAAGAGTACGAGAACCGTCTGCAGGCAAGCACGGGCGTGTTCAAGGTCAACGATGCCACGTTCAAGCTGAGCCCTGTCGAGATCGGCCTCAAAGCGGACATCGCAGCAGCGGTCAACATCGCAGCGAATGCCAGGACTTCAGGCGGGATGTTTGAGAACTTTGCATCCTGGCTCGTTTCGTTCTCCACGCCCGAGGATGTACCCCTCGACATCACCTTCGACGAGGACTCCATCGACGACGTGCTCGACGCATGGGAAGCAACGGCCGTCCCCAACGCAGCGTTCGAGGGGTCGATAGCGGTCACGGGCGGTGTGGTAACGCCTGAGTATCCGCGCGACGGTGAAGGCATAGACAGAGCGTTCGCACGGACCCAGATCGATGTTGAGATGAAGCGACTAGACAAGTCTGGCGTCATCGTGCCCGTCGTAGCCAGCCATCCAACGCTCACGAAGCGGGAGCTCGATGTAGCGACGGCGGAGCTCGAAGAGATGATCTCCGAGTCGATACAGCTCGTCTCCTCAGAAGTTGGCTTCCGGGTTACGTTCACACCCGCCGAACTCTCGGCAGCCGCTGTGGCTGTTCTAAGCGCTGACGCCACCAGTATCGAGACGGCCTTCGATCCTGAGTCCGTGCTCGCAATACTCGAGCCACGCAATAACGAGTACGTGACTCCGCCGGTCAACGCGAGGATCGACATCGATCTCGAGACAGACGTGATCTCGGTCATCCCCGGAAGATCGGGAACGCTCCTCGATGTCGATCTGCTCATGATCGAGATGAAG
>CAXMSN010000108.1:0-30462 GCA_964196275.1 uncultured Kiloniellales bacterium
GGACAAGAGCGATGGGTCGCGGTCGAGAAGCCTGTAGACCATGGTCGGCACCAGCGACGCGATGGTTGGTCTGGCTCGGTGCATGAGGGCGGGGAGAGCGTCGTCGAAGGGAGCGAGGACGAGCGAGCCACCGATCTCGAACGTGCGCCACAGGACGGATAGCCCACCCATATGGCTCAACGGCAGACAAGCCAACCAGCGATCGGCATCGGCGTTGCCGAGCCTTGTGCGCGACGCTCCAACCGAAGCTGCGATGTTCGAGGACGAGATGCGCACGATCGATCTCTCCCCCGTCGACCCCGACGTCTGCACGAGGATCGCGTCCGAAGAAATCGTCCCGTCGTCCACGGTCGGTCGCTTGTCCGTGTAGGGAAGCGGTACAGCTCCGGCCAGTGACACGGCAAGTATCTCCACGACGCTCGGCAAGTCCGAGAGAACGGGAATCGTGACCACGGACGAGGGGGCAACTTCGCTGCGAACGGTCGACGCCCGCTCCTCAACGAGCCGGAACAGGTCTCCGTAGGACACTTCTCCATCCGACAGGACCAGGCACACATGATCCGGGTTCTGCGTGGCTCTGTCCTTCAGCCATACGAGCGGGGTCTGGATTTCCACGGTCACTACAGTATCGGCAGTCGTCGTACGAGCGGAGGAAGCGTGGTTTCGGACATATTCGATGCTGATGCCTGGGACGAAGTTCCCGGGTTCGACTTCACTGACATCACCTACCACCGGGCCCGTGGCGTCGCCGCCGTTCGCATTGCGTTCGACCGGCCGGAAGTCCGCAATGCGTTCAGGCCGCACACCGTCGATGAGCTCTACCAGGCGCTCGACCATGCCCGCATGACGTCCGACGTCGGTTGCGTACTGCTCACAGGGAATGGCCCTTCGCCCAAGGACGGCGGCTGGGCCTTCTGCTCTGGTGGTGACCAAAGGATTCGGGGGAAGGACGGGTACAAGTACGAAGGGGCAGACGGAGTCGACCCGTCGAAACTCGGAAGACTCCACATCCTTGAGGTTCAGCGACTGATCCGATTCATGCCGAAAGTTGTGATAGCGGTGGTGCCTGGATGGGCGGTCGGTGGCGGACACAGCCTGCACGTGGTCTGCGACCTGACGATCGCCTCTGAGGAACACGGCATGTTCAAGCAGACAGATGCGGATGTGGCCAGCTTCGATGGTGGCTATGGCTCTGCATTGCTTGCACGGCAGATCGGGCAGAAGCGTGCACGCGAGATCTTCTTCCTTGGCAAGGACTATTCGGCTACCGAGGCCTACGAGATGGGCATGGTCAACGCTGCCGTCCCCCACGACGAGCTCGAGCGGACCGCCCTTGAATGGGCCCACACGATCACGACAAAGAGCCCAACAGCGATCAAGATGCTCAAGTACGCCTTCAACCTGCCAGACGATGGGATGGTTGGGCAACAGCTCTTCGCTGGTGAAGCGACCAGGCTCGCCTACGGCACCGACGAGGCCCAAGAAGGTAGAGACGCTTTCCTCGAGAAACGCGATCAGGACTACTCGACGTTCCCCTGGCAGTTCTGATTCCGTGTCCCTGACCACCAACCGATGGGTCCTCGCGGCGCGGCTGCCGACGTTGCTTGCCGCTGTCGCCCCTGTGGTCGTCGGATCGGCAAGCGCATGGAGAGACGGCGTATGGGCCGCTTTGGCGATGGTCGTGATCCTGATCTCCGCGCTCGCCATCCAAGTCGGAGTCAACTTCGCAAACGATCTCGCCGACGCCCACAAGGGCGCGGACACCGAGGCGCGGATCGGTCCGCTGAGGACCGTGTCATCCGGTCTGGTCTCACCGTCGGAGATGCGGCTCGCGATCGGCGTTGCTTTCGGAATCGCCGCCCTCGGTGGGATCTATCTCGTGTGGATCGCAGGCTGGGTGATCTTCGTCATAGGGGTAGTGTCGATCATCGCTGCGCTCGGCTACACGAACGGACCCATCCCGTACGGCTACTACGGGCTTGGCGAGTTCTTCGTATTCATCTTCTTCGGCCTCGTGGCAACCGCGGGCACCCGTTATGTCTATGACATGTCCGTGCCAAGCGAAGCATGGGTCGGTGGCGTGATCATGGGACTCTTGGCCATGGCGATCCTTGAGGCGAACAACATCCGTGACATCGACACCGACACGGAGGCCAGAAAGCGCACGATCGCCGTGATCATCGGCAGGCCAAGGGCGCGCATGCTGTTCGCGGCAACGCTTGGGATCATCCCGATCATCATTCTGTGGAGCGTCATGCTCGGCCTCCTTCCCACGATGTGCATCATCACGCTCCTCGTCGCACCGCTGGGCATCCCCCTCATCCAGACGGTGTACAGGGAGACGGCAGGACCGGCACTGATCTCCGTGCTCAAAGGAACCGCACAGCTCCAGATGCTTACGGCGCTGATGCTGTCACTCGGGATCGTGTTCTGAGCATGGTGACGATGCACCTCGGTGCCAATGGCGGGCGAAGGTAGGCTCGCGACCGTGGACCACAACACCGAGCTATGTAGCGAAATGGTTGCCGGATTCGCCGATGCCGGCGTGACATTGGCGTTCATCTCGCCGGGCTCGCGGAACGCCCCCTTGACACTCGCTTTCGCGTTGTCCGACGAGATCAAGGAGGTCGCTGTACGCGACGAACGCTCCGCTGGATTCCTCGCGTTGGGCGCAGCCAAAGCCTCTGGAGTACCCGCGATCGTGGTCTGCACATCGGGTTCCGCTGCGACGCACTACCTGCCGGCGATCGTTGAGGCGAACCAGTCATCAACGCCGCTGATCGTGATCACCGCTGACCGCCCCGTAGAGCTGCGCGGCACGTTCGCACCCCAGACCATGGATCAGACCGACCTGTACGGCTCTCACGTCAAGGCTTCCTTCGAGTCCGGATCCTCCTCGACAGATTGGCGCGAGTCGGCGCGTGCGATCGTCGAGACCGCACGCAATGGGATAGCGGGACCTGTCCATGTCAACGTCCCGCTCTCCGAGCCACTCGTTCCGGACACGCTTCCAGAAACGGTCGGCCGCGCTAGCAGTGGCGCTTCCAAGCAGGCACCCGTAGTCGCGGAGCCACTGCCGGACCTCGCCAAAGAACTCGCGGACAAACGCGTGCTCATCGTGGCCGGGGGCTCCTGTGACGCCTCGTTTCCCGGCCTCCTCGGTGCGTACGCCGGATCGCTCGCCTCTGCCGTCATCGCTGGACCGCAGTGCAGACCTGACCATCCAACCACACTGCGAACTGCCGACATGCTCGCTCGAACCGGTCATCTCGACACACTTCGACCCGACATCGTGCTCAGATTCGGTGGATTGCCGACATCGAAATCTGTGTGGACCTGGCTTGAGACGTGCGGCATTACCCAGATCCTTGTCGGTCGCTCGCGATTGAGCGATCCCCTGGATTCGGCGGCGACGTTGCTCGATGCCTCGCCGACGGACTTCGTTGCGCACCAACCGGACTTCACGGCCAATCCGGGCTACCTCTACGAATGGCAGGCAGCGGACCGATTCATGTCGAGCGCGATCGATGCTGCACTCTCTTCCTCGACTCCGACCGAGCCCGCCATCGCGAGAGCGGTTACCGAGGCAGTGCCCGCTGATTCGACTCTGTTCGTTGGATCGTCGATGCCAATCCGCGATGTCGGCACCTTCGGACTGCCACGCTCGGACGTTCGCGTCATCGCAAACCGCGGTGTGAATGGGATCGACGGGTCCATCAGCACCGCGTTGGGGATAGCCATGTCTGGAACTCCCACGACGGCGCTCATCGGCGACATCGCCGCGATGCACGATGCCACGGCGCTCTCGGAACTCGCCAGGCTCGGTGCACCGTTGCGCATCATCGTGATCAACAACGACGGTGGAGGCATCTTCTCGTTTCTGCCGCAGCGGCGGACCGGAGTCATCGACGATGACGTGTACGAGAAGCATTGGGGAACGCCACACGGCTTGTCGCTCGCCGCGATCGCCGAATCGATGGGACTCGCCGCGACTCGGGTCGAGACGATGGACGAACTCACAGAAGCGATACGTGGCCCGATCGGGCCCGGACTCATCGAGGTGACCACCGATCGCACCGAGAACGTCGATGTGCACCGTGCGATCGGTGCAAGCGTCAGAGAGGCTCTCGGAACTGAGTGATCCGCTAGGTAGCGGTGAGCAGTTGGAGCAGCGGCGTCAGCTTCAGCCGCGTCTCACGGAGTTCGTCGTCAGGCTGAGATCCTGACACGATGCCAGCCCCTGCGAACAGATGCGTCGTGTTTCCCCTCACGAGTCCACAGCGCAGACCGAGCGCTACCGCGCCGTCCCCGGCGCCGTCCACCCATCCGATCCCGCCGGTGTACCACCCGCGGTCGATCGACTCGAGTTGTGCGATCAGGTCGACCGCTGCCTTCGCCGGGACACCGCCAACAGCGGGGGTCGGGTGAACCGCTTCGATGACGTCAAGAAGTCCGACGCCGGGTTCAAGCAATCCGGTGATCTCCGTCGAGAGATGCTGAACGGTGGCCATCTTCTTGAGCGAGGGCACGTCAGAGACAGACAACTCGCTGGTGAGTGACGAAAGCTGCTCTGTCATGGCGTCGATCACCAAGGAGTGCTCTCTCCGGTCTTTGGATGACCCAAGCAAGCGGGTTCCGATCTCTCGATCGTCCGACGTGCCCTCGCCCCGTGGGGCACTCCCGGCGAGCGGGTTCGAACGGAATTTCGCCCCTTCGACGCTCGCAAGCAGTTCCGGGCTTGCGCCCATGAACACGGCGTCACCTGACTTCCATGCGAAGTTGTAACACTGCGGATACGACGCAACGAGTTCCCGGAACATCCTGAGGATGGCGGGAGGCCCGTCCGATCTGACGATGACCGACCGTGCAAGCACGACCTTGTCGATCTCCCCTGAGTCGATCACGTCGACGGCGTCAGCGACCGAGGCAGCCCACTCTGACACCGCAGGGTGCGACTCTGTCGCGTGGTCACCAAGGTCTACGACCGGAGCCCACTCCGGATGTCGCATCGAAGCAAGAAGATCAAGCGTCGGCTGTGCGTCATCGCCTTCGGGTACCGAGACGCTGATCACCGACCGATCACCACGACCCTCGATCGCGATACGAGGCACGAACACCTCACAGGGCTCGAACCCCTGCCACACCGGATCGTCTCCTGGTTCCGGGAGGAAGGAGAACCCGAGGAACCCCTTGATGTCTGGCCGACCGAGGGCGCTCAGTTGCGCAGCCACATCGGCGAAACGCGTTGGGCCCTCACTCCGCGCCCGCCATGCGGTCCCGAGACCCGCAAGCCTGACCCCGTACGGCGTGGACAGTGCCACCGCCCTGTCGACGATCGCTGCGCCGGTTCGTGCGAAGTCGAACGGATCGATGTCCACATCGATGGCAGCCACGCGAAAGCCACTCTGAGATGAGAGCTGATCTCCAAGGTCTCGGACCTGTGACGCGGTAACGAACTCCATCAGGCGATGGTACCGCCGGCCTGTCCACCGCCTACATCTCGAACTTCGTCAACGATGAGATCTGCGATCAGGTCTGGTGCCTCCATCGGAGCGAGGTGGCCAACGCCCGCAATCACCTGAGATGTGGCATCGCGGAACCTGTCGACAAGGAGCGAGCGGTACGGATCCTGATGGCTGTCGGAATACTCGCCGCTCAGAACCACCACCGGGCATTCGATCTCGTGCAAGCGGTCCCACGTATCGACATTCGCTGCCTGGCGGAAGGTCTCGGCTTCAACAGAAGGCTCGCACTTGAGCGTCCAACCCCCGTCGGCCTGATGGAACCCATGATCAACATAGAGATCAAGAACTTCGTCATCCCACGCCGAGAAGGCTCCCGTCGAGAACCGTTGCTTGGCAGCGTCCCGCGACTGGAACGTGCGCCTTCGCTTCTCGGCGTTCACGGCAAGGTGCAGATCCCGACGCTCGAACGGCGGTGGCCACACGATCGGCTCCATGAGGATCATCATCGAAAAGGTTCCCGGCGACAAGATCTCTGCTCTCGCGATCGCTGCGCCACCTCCGGAATGACCCACGCCGACAACCGGGTGCGGAACATCATCAAGCGCCGCGACGACATCCTTGGCGACCAGGTCCCAGAGAAGCGGTCCCGCGAACGGTGTGGAGTCACCATGACCCCTCTGGTCCAGCAGCATCGCAGACGTGTCTTCGGCCTCCATGGCCATCTCCACCCGGCGCACGATCGGAGTCCACACCTCCTTGCAGAAACCGGTCGCGTGCACGTACACGCTTCCAACGTTCTGGGCTTCCGCACCGATGCGTGCGAGTGCGACCGTCTCGGATGGATCAGTCGACACTGAGCTCTTGACTATCGGTGTCGTCGATGCGCCACGTCAACTCGTTCGAGACATCAACCACGCCATCGAGGCGTCTGGCGAGTTCCTCGACAAGCCGTGCCTCCGTTCTCGTCCCGATCGATCCGACGAAGGTGACAACACCATTGACGACCGACACTTCGATCGACTCCGGATCAACGAAAAGGACACGTCGGACCAGGTCCTCCCGGATCTCGTCCTCGATGAGATCATCGGGCCGCGTGAACGCCGAGACAATGTCGAATCTTGAGATGATGCCGACCATCCGCCCATCACTCGCGACGACAAGGCGCTTCACGTCCTGTGCCTGCATGAACCTGGCAGCCCCCGTTACGTCCATCTCCGGAGGGATCGTCTTGACCGATTTCGACATTACCTCCCTGACCTCGGTCGGGACTGCGCCCGTCTCCAGCCGTTCGATCTCCATGGCGAGAAAGTCGCCCTCGGTGATGATGCCGAGCACATGGTCGTCCATGTCAACGACGGGGACACCCGAGACGCGGTAACGGAACATCAGACGAGCAGCGTCCCGTATCGACGCACCGGGCCCCACAGCGACCACATCCGTTGTCATCAGATCTCGTACCAGCATGTCCGTGCTCCTACAGCCTCATCGGTAGATCAGTACGTGAT
This sequence comes from uncultured Kiloniellales bacterium, assembly GCA_964196275.1. Taxonomy (GTDB): domain Bacteria; phylum Actinomycetota; class Acidimicrobiia; order Spongiisociales; family UBA5794; genus UBA5794. The sequence continues at coordinate 6,971 of CAXMSN010000108.1, forward strand.
GGTATCCAACGCGTGCCGACGCGGCGAACTTTGATTCTCGCATCGACGATTCGCACGCCATCCCCTGGCTTTGCGACCTTCACGGGGTTGAGGTCGATCTCCATGACTTCCGGCAGATCCTCGATCAGGGCCGAGAGTCGCAAGAGCGTGTCGGCGACCGCTTCGACGTCCCCCTTCTCACCGCCCCGGTACCCCTCAAGCAGCTTTCCTGACTTGACTTCTGAGATCATCTCTTTGGCGTCGAGGTCGGTGAGAGGATGGATTCGGAACGTGACATCACCGATCAGTTCGACGAAGACGCCACCAAGGCCGAAACCGATGAGCGGACCGAAGTTCGGGTCCTCGACCATGCCGATCAGGACCTCATGGCCGCCGGAAACGAATTCTTGGGCAAGCACACCTTCGGGATCGGACACCGACTCCGTCACCTGGATGAACGCTGCCTCGATCTCCTCGGGTGTCTCAAGATCCAGGGCAACGCCGCCTACATCGGACTTGTGCACCGCCGATGGCGCAATGACCTTCAACACGATCGGCCCGCCCACTCCTGCGGCGAAGCGAACGGCGTCCTCAGCGGATTGCACGATGCTCGCCTTCGGAATGGTCATCCCATATGAGGAGAGCACCTCATCTACGTCGTCCGGGTCGAGCCACACACTCTCTTCGTCAAGGTTCTCGACGGCCGTGTCGATCACTGTCCTTGCGCGAGTCGCGTCGAGGTCGTCGAACTCAACCGGCGATCCAACCGGAGTCTCCAGCCACTCCGCATAGTCGACCGCCTTGCGCAGCGCCTTTGCCGCCCTTTCAGGGAACGCAAACGTCGGGAAGCTTGCCTCTTCACTTGCGAGCTCACTCGGTGCGCCCGACGACGCCATGTAGACGCTCAGGAACGTCTTGTTGCCGGCAGCCTCCTCGGCGGCCTCGCTGATCGCGATGGCTGTCTCTCTGACTCCGAGATCCGATGCGGGAATGAAGAGCGCTATCACCGAGTCCACTTCGTCGCTGTCGAGAAGGCAGGAGATGCTCCTGCGATACTCGTCGGGCCCGGCCGCAGCGATCATGTCGATCGGGTTGGTGACCGACGCATCCTCGGAGAGGAACGATTGGAGTTCCGCCTTCAGAGCATCGGAGAATTCCGGGACCTCGAGGCCCTGCGATTCGAGCGCATCCACCGCAAGGATGGCCGGTCCCCCAGCGTTCGTGACGAGCCCCACCCTCCGCCCCTTCGGGATGGGTTGGTTGGCTAGCAGCGCTGTGACATCGAACAGATCCTCAAGCGTCGTCACACGAACGACGCCCGCCTGGCTGAACAGAGCGTCGACAGCCACGTCCAGACTCGCAAGCGAACCGGTGTGGCTTGACGCAGCCCGCGCGCCAGCGCTTGTCCGACCAGACTTCACAGCGACGATCGGCTTCGACTTTCCGATACGCCGTGCGATACGAGCGAACCTCCTCGGATTTCCGAATGACTCGACATAGAGAAGGATGACGTCGGTGTTCGGATCGTCCTCCCAGAACAGGAGAAGGTCATTCGATGAGATATCGGCCTTGTTGCCCACTGATATGAACGTTGAGATCCCGATGTTGAGATCGGTCGCGTAGTCAAGGATCGCAAGACCGAGAGCCCCGCTCTGGCTCGACATGGCAACATTGCCCTGAGGCGGAAAGATGGGGCCGAACTGGCCGTCGAGTTGGACCGCCGGGTCTGTGTTCAGCAGGCCCATGCAGTTCGGCCCGACCATCCTCATGCCAGCAGATCGGACGATCTCGAGCAGTTCAGCCTCCGCCTTGGTCCCTTCTGGCCCGGTCTCGGAGAATCCCGCCGAGATCACGCAGATGCCCTTCACTCCCTTTTCAGCGCATTCGCGGACAGTATCGAGCACCGCTGGTGCAGGTACAACGATGAACGCAAGATCGACGGGGCCGTCAATGTCGAGGACGGAGCGGAACGCGGGGATCGATCGAACCACCGATGTGTTTCGGTTCACCGGATACAGCGGGCCGGAGAAGTCCGCGTTCAAGATGTTGTTGAAGAGGCGCCCACCGATCGATGTCTTCGTCCTGCTGGCTCCGATCACTGCCACGGACGTCGGGTAGAAGATCGGCATCAGGCTTGCCGCAGTCGCCCGTCGCTCCGCCTCACCCTCGGCAACGATCACTGACTCGGATTCCTCGGTCGGGATGGTCACGGTGTAGACGCCCTGGTCGATCTCACGGTTGAGCTGGAAGCCAGCGTTGCGGAACACCCGCATCATGGCGTGATTGTCAGATAGGACATACGCCTTGAACTCGGTGATGCCCATCGCCCGCGCATAGGCAGCGATCCTGAAGACGAGGATCGTGCCGATCCCCTTTCCCTGCATGTCATCTGCAACGCTGAAGGCGGTCTCAGCGCCAGCGCCATCGTTCCCTGCAGAGCTGTACCGACCAACGCCGACGAGCTCTCCGTCAACGATCGCCACGAACGCCATCTCTCTTGCGTAGTCGATGGCAGTGAAACCAGCGAGCTCGTCAGTGGTCAGCTCACGCTTGACGCGAAAGAAACGGAAGTAACTCGTCTCGGTCGACATGTTGCCGACGAACGCCTGGAGTGCCTCGCTGTCGTCAGGGACGATGGGGCGAATGCGGACGGTTCCTCCGTCCTTGAGGATGGCGTCCTGTTCCCACTCACGCGGGTACCCGGCAGGTGGCTGGGAGATCGTGCTCGGCGTGGATGACATTGTGTGGGCGGTCCTTTCACGTACACCTCATTGTCGCACGCGACGGTGCCACCGTATTCACCGGTGGCACCGTTCCAGCATCTCACCGCGTCGGCGTGGGGACTGTCCCCTCAGGCCACAGCTGTACAGCAGGCTGCAGCTGTTGCAGAACTCTCATCCGCGACCAGTTCGTCCACGTCGGAGAGAACCGTGTAGTACTCCCACTTCTCCCCGTCGGGGGCGGTCGCCCAGACCTTGTCCTGAGATGCGTAGCAACAGGTCACCTTCTCCTCGACCTCGATCGCCATCTCCGCGCCCTCAAGGCGATCGATGGCGTCGGCCACATGCTGAGATGTTGCCACCTCGACCCCGAGATGGTTGATCGTGCCACCTTTGCCGCCTTCGAACAGGATCAGCTTGAGTGGCGGCTCTGCGATTGCAAAGTTCACGTACCCCGGCTTGGTCTTCGTCGGCTCGACCCCGAACAGATCCGCATAGAACCTCGCCGAGGCCTCTAGATCCTCGACGTTCAGCGCAAGCTGGATCCTCCCGGACGCTGGCGTGTGTGACACCTTGTGTGCATCGTCCTGCATTTCGCTTCTCCCCATATCGATACCTGTCGATATAACATACCATGACATATCGATAGATGTCGATATATAATGTCCGCATGGAGAATTGTTGCGAACCACTCTGTTGCGAACCGCTGAGCCACGACGACGCTACCACCATGTCGGTGAAGCTGAAGGCGCTCTCGGATCCGACGAGGCTGCGGCTCTTCAGCCTGATTTCAGCAGGTGGGCCGCAATGTGCGTGCGACCTCACCGAACCCCTCGGCGTCGGTCAGCCGACGGTCAGCCACCATCTGAAGATTCTCCAAGATGCAGGGCTTGTCGAACGCGAGCAGAGGGGGAAGTGGGCGTTCTTCTCACCGTCGAGTGGAGCCCTCCGTGAGCTGAGCGACTTTCTCGACCCCTCCGTTCTGTCCGCCTAGGCCGAACCGCACCGAGATCTCGGCGCCGCCATCGCTCGCTGTTCCGACTGCCATGCCACCACCCGTCCGCTGGGCTGTACGGGCAACGATGTCAAGCCCGAGACCGGTTCCACCCGCCCCGGATTCACCACGCTGCCTCACGGCAAGATCGGCGAAACCTGGGCCATCATCACTGAGCGTGAGAACGCTGCCACCATGAGGGATCCGGCGCACGGACAGCCGGTATCCCGCACCGACAGGTGAGTGTGCGAAGACGTTCTCGATCAGCACATCGATCAGCGCTCCGAGTTCCGCCAGGGACAGCGGCACCGGGTGCGCCTCGTCATCGATCGTGATGGAGGTCGGCCTCCCTTGCTCATCAGCCAGGACCTGCCAGAACGCTGCTCTATGAGACACAACGTCGCCGAGATCGACAGGTTCGTCACTGGCAACCTTGACCGGGCGCGAACGAGCTTGCTCGATCAGCGTGTCGACGGCACGCTCCAGTTCGTCGATGTCCGCTTTGAGAGACTGCCTCTCGTCTTCGTCGGACACCATCTCGGCTTGGAGACGCAGCGCGGTCAGCGGTGTACGAAGCCTGTGTGACAGGTCGGCGACGGATTCACGTTCAGCCTCCAGGAGCGCGTCGAGCCTCTCGGCCAGTACGTTGAAGGCCTCGCCGACCTCCGCTATCTCCTCAGGGCCACCCGGGACCACGCGGGCATCCAGATCACCGTCGCCCCACCGCAGCACCGCGTCCGACAGATCAGTTACCGGACGCACGACAGAGCGGCCGAGCCTGTCCGCTGCGAAGACGGCTACGCCGATGATGAAGAAGGCCAGCCCAGCAAGCATCATCCATGCGACGTCGACGCCTCGCGAGAGATCGTGATCTGATACGAATGTCCGCACCACCACGGCACCCTCGGTCACGGGCGCATCGGGAAGCAGGACGGGGATCAACACCTCTGCGCCTCCCACCGCACGCGCTGTGAACGCGGCACCGCGCCGAGCCTGTTCGATACTTGCAGACATATCGACGGGTTCACCGACAACGATCCCGTCGGGAAGGATGATGCTCAGACCTTCGGGTGCACCGAACGCGAGAAGGACCGCCTCCGCAAACTCAGCGCTGATCGTGGCACCGGAATCCGCCGAGCCAGCGACAGCCATCGCGGCGGCGAGCGAGCCTACATCGCGCTCTGCACCCGACAGGGCGCGGTTCTGGGCCTGGTTCCGTATGAGGATCGCCACGGGGAAGAGAAACGCTACGACAACCAGCGAGGCCACTGCGAACGACAGCCACGCGAGGCGCCGCCTCATGTGGGATCGACGAGCTTTATCCCGACGCCGTAGACGGTCTCCAGATACCGGCTGTCTGCGGCGTTCTCGCCAAGCTTCTTCCGCAACCACGAAATGTGGACGTCAACCGTCTTGTCAGACCCTCCGTATGGCTGACGCCATACCTCGGCCATGAGTTGACGCTTGGACACAACGACGTCCACCCGCTCAGCGAGGTACACCAGGAGGTCGAATTCCTTAGGGGACAGCTGCAAGAGCACGCCATCGAGCGTTGCAACACGTGAACTCTGGTCTATGCGCAGGTCTCCGACAACGATCTGGGGTGCAGCAGACTCCGCTGAGGACCGCCTGAGGACCGCCCTGACACGCGCCTCGAGTTGTTCCACCGAGAACGGCTTGACCAGATAGTCATCCGCACCAGCGTCAAGTGTGCGTATGACATCGCGATCTTCGCTCCGTGCAGTGGCAACGATCACAGGAACGTCGGTAACCGCCCGGATCATCTTGAGGAGCTCGGCACCATCAAGGTCCGGCAGGCCCATGTCGAGAACAACGACATCCGGGGAAGACTGAACGATCTGGTGGAGGCCTTCGAGCGCCGTCGCCGCTCCATCGACTTCGTACCCCTTCCCTGCAAGGACGCGCGTGACCAGTTGTCGGATCCGTTGATCATCTTCGATTATCACCACTGATGCCATGACAGCAGCTAACCATGTGGCATCACTCTTAGCAACTCCTTAATATCATGTTGGATACGCCACAACCACAAGGTTCCGACGATGGACACAACGATGCGACAGAGACTCCTCCTGGTCGTTGGCTGGTTAATCGCCGCCATTGTCTCAGGACTCGTGGCCTCTGGTGCTGTGGCGGTTGCAGGTGGCCAGGTTCTTGACCGGCCGCTGCGACCACTCACGGCGGCTGAGGTCGCAGCGCTCCCTGTTGTTGCGGTGGGTTCACCAGTTGGTGTCGAGCCCCAAGCCTCCGGCGGCTTCGTTCCAAGTACCGGAGAGCCCACCGAGGGGAGCGTCGTTGACGGACCTGGCTCCGACGAGCCAACCGACACCGGGGGGAGCTCCGCATCGGTCGATACCGGTCCTCTCGATGTCCTGATCGCTGACTCCGCCCCGCCTGTTGGTTTTGCGAGCAACGAAGGGGGGAAAGCGTCGTTCGTAGCTGCCGATGAAGGCCTCCTCCTCTTGTGGGCGACGCCGCAAGCGGGCTACGTTGCACAGAAGAGGCTGAGCACTCCTGAGGCGATAACCGTGTCGTTCACTTCGAGCCGAAACGTATGGCTCGTCGTTGCCTCCATCGTGGACGGGAACCTCATCGTTGTGTCGCGTCAGGTTCCGCTCACCTGATGTTGATCGATGTGTCACGCGTGGGGAAAGACAGCGTGCGGTCGTAGCTGTCCACGAACTCGACGACCTTGGACGGCTGAAGAGGCCGTGCGACAAGATATCCCTGTACCTGTGAGCACCCGAGATCGACCAGCTTGGAGAGTTCCTCAAGGGACTCCACGCCTTCGGCGATCACCTCAAGACCGTAACAACCGGCTATGGCGATGATCGATGCCGCGATCGCCTCCGATTCCCTCTTGTTTTGGATCTTCTCCACGAACGAGTGGTCGATCTTGAGCGCGGCGATGGGAAGACTCTGGAGTTGCCGCAACGACGAGTGGCCCGTCCCGAAGTCGTCGATCGAGACCTTGATGCCCATGTCGGCGAGGCGTTCTATCGCCCTCCCCGCCCGTTCGGCCTCGAGCGTGATCGTGCGCTCCGTGACCTCGACCTCAAGATGACGGGGGTCGAGATTCGCTGCCGCCAGCGACACAGCTATCGACTCGACGAGATTCGTGTCCCGGAACATCCGGTCCGAGATGTTTACCGCCACACGCATACGCCGGAGCCCATCCCCGAGATAACCCTTCATGTCGCGGCATGTCGCATCGAGTATCCACTGGCTCATCGGTGCGATCAGATCTGATTCCTCTGCAAGCGGAAGGAAGGCTGCTGGCAGAAGCAGACCCCGCGTCGGATGTTGCCACCGCACGAGCGCCTCGAGTCCTGTTACGACACCCCTTGAGACGTCGACCTTCGGTTGGTACACCATGCGGAGTTGGTCACCTGATTCGATCGCCTGCCTGAGGTCCTCGAGAAGAGAAAGCCGGTCGGCGGTCCGGTCGCGCAGGGATTTCGTGAAGTATTGGTACGTGTTCCGGCCAGCCGCCTTGGCCTGGTACATGGCGGTGTCTGCTCCGGCGATAAGCTCCTCATATCCGTCCCCATCCACCGGGTACATCGAGATGCCGATCGACACGGTGATCACCATCTCACGATTGCCGACCGTATACGGTGACGCGATCGTCTTTAGGATCTTCGTCGCAACCCTGCCAGCGTCCTCGACGCGTCTTCCGCCCTCGAGGATGACGGTGAACTCATCGCCACCAAGACGTGCAACGGTGTCTGACTCCCTGAGCACCCCCGTAAGCCGGCCAGCAACCTGGCGAAGGAGTTCGTCGCCGACGGCATGGCCGAACCTGTCGTTGACGTCCTTGAAGCCGTCGACGTCAAGGAACATGATCGTGACGAGCCCTCCATCACGACGCGCCCGGGCGAGAGCACCGTTCACGCGGTCTTGGAAGAGTGTCCGATTGATCAGGCCTGTGAGCGGGTCGTACTGTGCGACGTAACCACGCTTACGGACTGACCGCCGCTTGCGCACGGCGAACACGATCACCATCGCGAGTGCGATGGTGGTGATGATCCCGGCCATGGCCGCGATCAGCATTGGTGGCTGCCGATCCTGGTCATGGGTCTCTATCGGCGCCGCACCCGCAGAAGTGAAGGGATACGGGTCGCACGTGACCATGCCGACGGCGGGTACGATGCAGCGTGACAGTCATCCACCGGAGGACGCGTGACATTCTGGAACATCTTCTTCCTGTTGTTGATATTCATACCGCTGATCCTGCTGTGGCTCTTCACGCTCAACGACCTCACGAAGCGGTCCGACATGTCAGGCCTCTCCAAAGGACTGTGGGCTATAGCCGTCGTGTTCCTGCCAGTCATCGGCATGCTCTTGTACTTCATCGTGAGGCCAGACGCACCGGTCATGGCCGCACCCACCGGAGTTGTGCAACCCGATGACGGCGATCAGCCGCTCTCGGACGCTGACATCGAGGAACTTGAGAAGATGCATCGTTTGAGAGAATCAGGCGCGATCACGGACGCTGAGTTCGTATCGCTGAAGACGAAGATGTTGGGCTGACGATGGACTCGATCGACGACGCACTCCAAGTTCTGCTGTGGGTTGCATTCACGGCGCCACTCATCGCGTTGTGGATCGCAGGCTTCTGGGATCTGGCGCACCGGGACGACCTCACCGTGTACCGCAAAGCCGTGTGGGCGGCACTCTTCATCCTGACGCTGTACATCGGACTTGCCGTCTACTTCGCGATGAGACCCGTTCGACCACCGGCGGGAAAGGGCAACTCGCAGACGGTCCCGAGAGCCTCCACGATCGTCGCCGAACTGGAAGCCCTGTCGACCGCACGGAAGGCCGACGAGATCACGGACGAAGCGTTCCTGTCACGCAAGCGAGAACTGCTCGGTCTCGACGCCTGATCGATCCGGCATCCGGACACGTTCAGCCACGTCTTCTACCCGATCTCTCTTCACGGTTGTTGCGTGGGCCATCCCGATCAGCGGACAGCCCACGCATCATCAACAGCGTTCCGGTCAGTTGTCCGTCGGTGGATCCCCCGGCACCTCGCTGACCCATCTCACGGTGACATACCCGTCAGCCCGAAGGTAGAAGGACTTTGGGTTCCCCACCGCAAAGTAGTCGCCACCTTGTCCTCCGCCGAGACACATACCATCACCCAGACTCGGCATGTTCTCGTCGCCGGGCAGATACACCTGGCCAACGATGTCCGGATCCTCAGTCCTCCACGTTCCACCGAAGCGTGAGGAGGTGCCGATCCACTGCGTGCACCAGTTCCCCGGTACGCCGTCGCGCACGTCAACGGTCGCGCTCATCGGCCGCTTGGGACGCGTCTCTGACGGTATCGGCGACAGCGTGATCTCCCACACTCCGGCGGTGGGGGCGTCGCCCCAGACGGGTAGCGTCCAGATGCACAGGTCGTCCACCTCCACGGGAGCAGCCACGTCAATGACCCACGTTCCGCCGGGTTCTTCCGCCCTCTCGTAGACAAAATTGCATGGAGGATCTGGCATTAGTGGCGTCGACATCTCGGTCTGGGTGATCACCGTTTCTTCTCCGTCAACGACCACAGAAACGACCACATATGCGGAAAGCGCGCACTCGGCGCCAATATCGCATTTCTCCTCCTCGGAGAACTGCGATACGTACCGCTCGAACTCGATGGCCGTGCTGTCGTTCGCGTCGATCGTGCCAATGTCGAACAGAGGATCTGTGACTTCGGCCGCCGTGAACTCGACGTATACGTCTTCGATCGCGGCGCTCGTCTTGTTCTCCAGCGTCACGGTGTACCGAATGCGATCGGCGTCCTCATGTACCCACCATGGCTCCGCGTCCATGGAGACAGCTATCGGCACAGCACTCGGAGGCTTTGGCTTGTTCGGCTTCTTCGCTGTCGCAGTTCCCACGGTCGCTGCGAGCAGTGCTACGACCGCAAGGGTCGTCAGCGTCGCTCTTCGTTTGACTCTCATTTCATCCTCTCCTTCTTGCAAGGGCCCACTAGTTATTGGCCCATTGACCGATCCATACCGCCTCGTCGTCTCCCACCGCGCCCACCACGAAGAACGTGCCGTCCACGACCACGATGTCGAGCATCACAGCCATCGGGTCCATGTACGTGGTGAACGCCTTGTCCCAGTCAGCGCGCTCCCAGTGCAACCCCCGGTCAGCGGAGACCCATACGATGGCGTCACCCTCCACGAACGTCCCATCGTCCTGGAAGGTCTCCCAATTGCCGCGTGATCCGACCGCTATCGCTCGGTCGCCATCAAGCGCCGTGGCGTCGACCGCAAAGCTCTCCCCGAAGAGTGGGCCGGTATGCGGGACACGGACCCATCCGCCATCGGGGTCGTACGTCCAGATCGATGCAACGCCGACATCGAATCCGCCGGCAACGATGTTCGGACCGGACACGGACATGTTGCTCGCTTCCGTGAAACCTCCCACAAACGTGCTGCTCTCGATGCGTGTCCATGTCACCGCGTCGGGTGAAGTCCAGGCGGCAGCCGGACAGATGTCACCGTCCGTACAGCCACGCGTGCCGACGAAGAGTTGGCCACGCCCGCTTCCCACCGCTACGTATCCACCCTCATAGGCAACGACATCGCTCATCAACGCCCGGGAGAAGGTCCCGTCGGGATCGGGGACCCTGTCCCACGAGAACCCGTCAGAAGACGTCCAGACCGCGGCGTTGCCCTCAAAGGTTTCGGTATCGAAGTCCCACCCGACCGCAACCAATCCGGGTCCTCCGGCGATGACGCTGTAGACGCCGCTGAAGGGCAAGACGCTTTCGAGGTCATCGCTATCGCTGCGGTTCCAGATCTCGCCGTCGACCGATGTCCACACCACACCGTGCGCGCTACCGAAGGGTTCGGACCAATCCGTCCCGACCGCGACGTATCCCGGGCCTCCAGCCACGACGTCTTCCATACCGGTGCCACCGAACACACTCTCATCGTTGTCCACCCGCGACCACTCAATGCCGTCCGAAGAGATCCACACAGCGGCACGACCACCGGCATCGGTTTCCTCGCTACCAACCGCGACGAATCGTGCACCGTCATGGATGACAGACCCCATCGTCTGGATGCCTTCGCTTCCCGGAATCGCGCTGTCGATCCTTGTCCATGTGAGTTCGGGGTAGACAATCTCCTCCGGTTCGAGCACCGGCGCCGCCTGTTGAATGGTCGTGGTGGGGGCTGGTGTCGTGGATGGCACCGTCGTGAGCGTCGGTGGAGGGAGCGACGTTGTGACGACCGAAGCTGGTGGCGTCACGATCGACCGCCCCAGCCATGTGACCAGCCCGATCGTGGCGACAATGGCCACGAAGGCCACAATGGCGACTGTCGTGCCGCGCATGGCGGCGGTGCGAGGAGCGACATGCGCACCCCTCGATGCGGAGACCTCAGCAAGATCGAATGCGACGCGCTCCCTCAGGTCACCGCTGGTGAGGGGCCCTCCGCGTTCAGCGAGCATCGTGAGGCTGCCTCTGAGATCCCTCATCCGGTATCTCCTGTCGTCAAAGCCAGGCGAAGGCGTCTTCTGCCCCGGGAGGCTCCCTTTCTCGCGGCGCTCTGAGAGCATCCGAGCATCTCGGCGATTTCGTCGAAGTGATAGCCCTCCACCTCCGCGAGATACAGCACTGCCCGCTCCCGTGGAGGCAGCCGATAGAGCTCCGCGAGATCGGACGGGTAGCTCGCGTCCGGGACCTGTTCAGCTGAAGCAGCAAGTCGGGTGAGGGTGATCCTTCGTCGCCCCATGTGGCGGTAGTGACTGGCCGCGAGGTTCAGCATCGTTCGACGCAGGTACGCACCAGGATGGTCGAGGTCACTGAGAGCGCAGTGGCTCAACACCTTGACAAGAGCCTCCTGGAGGAGATCGTCGGGATCCATGTCCGACGGTGCCATGACACCGGCGAGTCTGCGAAGGGACGGAAAGAGCTCATCGACTATCCGCCACTCGTCGTGACTCGTTCGGCTCAGCGCGTCGTCCACATCACACCCTTTTGCACCTGACTACAAGACGCACGAGCACCGCGAAAGGTGACATCGCACTTCTCGGAATCGACGCTATCCACGAGGCGCGTCGCCGACCAGAGCCATATGGCACTGATTGAGATTCGACAGGCACGGGCCGATCAGCCCTCAGCAACTCCGATCCGTCGCCGTCCGACGAATCGCCTGTCCGACTCCTTCAATGATGACAGCCGAAGGTCGCTGAATTCACTGAAGGACCTGGGGGGATCAGCGGCGAAGTTGATCCCTCCCGGTCACGGAGAGCCGCCGGCAGGACGAATCGATGACGCTGTTGCGGCAGCGCACTGGCTGGGTCTTGCTAGGCCCGCACGCTCACGATGCTTACTGAGACTGAGCGTCCGGGTAGACGAGTGGGTTGGGATGAACGTCCCTCATATGGAACGTCATTCCGCCGTCAGCCTGAACGACGAAATCACAGTGCGGACACGGTGCGTCGATCATGTTGCTGTGCTGAAGTGCTTCAACCGATGCGATCGCATGGTCGATCTCAGCCAAATCAGCCGCCGCCGCCTTGCGCTGTTCCTGGAGGTCCGAAAGGTCGCTCGTGGTGCTCATGAAGAAAGCGTACCACCTCGGATCATCCGGTGTCCGTGAACGTGGTCGAACTCCTCGCGATAGACAGGGCTCAGGCCTCCGGGCATGACTTCAGCACGAGGTGTGTCGCAGGGACCATCAGCGGCATGCGATCGTGGCTAGCACCATCACCCTTGCTGGAGCCTTGGATCCGAGTGCCTACTCAGCCTTGCTCGTCGCCGCCACTGGTATCCGCATAGAGGTCGGCTTCGCGTCGGGTTCGACGTTCGCCGACGCGACCTCGGTACTGGTCGATGACACGACGTAGACGAATGAGGCGTGGGAATCTGTTTGCGGCAGAGACCGATCCCTCGCGAAGGATCGATGGGTCTTCCGACTCGGCTGGTCGGTATTGGAACAGGTCGTCCCAGCGGCGATCCAGTAGAGCGAGGGACTCGTGCAGTGGCAGCGCCTTCATCGTGATGTCGCCCTCGATCACTTCTAGACGGCGCAGCTTGGCAACCGCGTCGGCGACCTCGAAGTCGATGTCGCCGTGTCCGTCTTCTCGCAACCATGTTTCGACTTCTGTGTCGAGTTCTAATGCGGTGAGGCCAACCGACGACGCGAGCAAGAAGCGGTATGCGAGAAGCACTTCTGCGACCTCCTGGTGCTCGGCGGAAGACAAGAGCGTGTGGAATACTCCCGGACCGGCGCCGAGGGTACGGAAGTAGAGGGCCTCAGTGAGAGTCTTGAGATATTCAAGGCGGCGGTTCTTCAGCTTGGTCCACTGACGAAACACGAAACCTCCGAGGGTGACGGCTCCAATGAAGAGGATGACCAGAGCCGCCTGATCGATTCTGGGCTGCTCGTCGCGGAACCCGAGCCATGCCCCAACCATCAGGAAGATGAGTCCAAGAGTGGGCAGGAGTTTCGTGGCCAATACTGCAAGACCCGTAGCCACCGCAGGCACCCCGATGTAGAAGGAGTCGATCAGCCTCAAACCCACGGTGGTAGAGGGCAACAACATCTCGATATCGGCCCGCGGAACGTTCTGAAACTGCCGGAGCGAAATGTGCCCGGGAACGAGATTCCGCTTCGCCGGATCGATCTCGCGCTCATCGAACCAACTCTGAGATCTCACCCGCGTATACACCACCACCCGGTCATCGATAGTGATCGCCCGTTCTCCAGACCGCAAACCCATCCACTCTGGAACCTCGACGGTCGCCATCTGGCTGCCCCGTCGGTAGATGAGTAACTCATCATAATCGTCGAGGTCGACATCAAGCCGCAGCGGGATCAGCGACTCATTGGCCAGAGCATAATCGAGCTCAGCCGTCGAGACCGGGACGTAATTCGCGCCGTCGAGCAAGCCCGTGAGTTCGGCAACCACAACGGCGGCCGCGTCAGGGTCGTCGCCGACTCGCTCCCAGGCCTCGAGGACAATCTGCTCCCGGCCGTGGAACTCGTAGTGATACAGAGCCGATGCCAACCGGCTGAAGGCGCGGAACTGCTCTGCCCCCTGGTGACCCTCAGGCCACGGAACGCCACACAGGCTCGACGTGAGCTGTCCGACCCTTTGGGGGATGAATCGTTCCCGATGCGCCATGACACACAGGGTAGGAAGCGGGAACCAGCACCGTTCCTGTGCGTCGCGAAACGACGCCTGTGCCCGGGGTGGGACTTGAACCCACAGACCCTTTCGGGAAGCGGATTTTAAGTCCGCCGCGTTTACCAGTTTCGCCACCCAGGCTCGTCGTGCAGGCTACCCGACCCACCGCCTCGCCTCACGTTCCGCCGTCGGCGTACCATATGCGCAGACGACAAAGGAGCGTGTTGGTGAAGGTCTTCCCTCCAGAGAAAATCCGGAATGTTGCACTGGTCGGTCACACGGGCGCCGGCAAGACAACGCTGGCAGAAGCGCTTCTGTACCGGGCAGGGATGATCACACGACTCGGAACCGTCGAAGCAGGAAACACCGTCACCGACTACGACCCGGAAGAGCATGATCGTGGGATCTCTCTCGCTCTCTCCCTCGCCCCATTCGAGTGGCGGGGACACAAGATCAACCTGATCGATACTCCTGGCTATGCGGACTTCGCCGGGGACGTACACGCAGCACTTCGGGTCGTCGACCTTGCCATATTCGTGGTCAGCGCCGTCGATGGGATCGAGGTGCAAACGGCCTACGCATGGAGGATCGCCGAGAAACTCGCCGTGCCTCGCATGGTGTTCATCAACAAGCTCGACAAGGAACGGGCCTCATTCGAACGAACCCTCGCCGAACTGCGGGACCGTTTCGGCGCAGGCATCGCACCGATCGAACTCCCCCTCGGAGTGGAGGAGTCATTCCACGGCGTCGCCGACCTCTTCAGGGACAAGGCCTACATCTATGACTCGGGCAAAGCCGAAGTCACCGACATGCCCGAGGAGATCGCCGATCGTGAACATGCGGTCCACGACAATCTCGTTGAGGGCATCGTCGTCGCCGATGACGACATGCTGGAGCGGTATCTCGAGGGGGACGTTCCCACCGTCGAGGCACTCGAACACCTCATGGCCGACGGTGTAGCTGCGGCCAAGGTGTTCCCTGTCGTATGCGGATCTGCCACGGGCCCGATAGCAGTTGACAGACTCGCCGACTTCATCGTGGAACTCGGTCCATCTCCTCTCGACAGAGTCCCCGCGGTCGTGATCGCCGGAGGCGATTCCGTCGAAGTGCCGAAGGATCCGAACGCGGATCCACTCGCCTTCGTTTTCAAGACCCTCGCTGACCCCTATGTGGGTCAGATCTCTTTGTTCAAAGTCATGTCGGGAACGATCAAGCCGGAGACGCACCTCACGAACGGTCGATCAGGACAAGACGAACGCCTCGCCAAGATCGCAACCATGTTCGGGAAGGAGACGACACTCGTCGCATCCGCCCCCGCAGGCGACATCATCGCCGCCGCAAAGCTCGTGGATACGAAGACCGGCGACACCCTCGCACCCAAGCACAAGCCGGTCAAGGTTCCGCCCATTGACAGGCCAAGCCCGGTGCTTGCCACTGCCCTGGTTGCAGTGACCCAGTCAGACGACGACAAGCTCGGATCGGCACTCCACCGCATCCTCGATGAAGACTCGTCGCTCAAGCTGGAAAGGAACGACGAAACGCATCAGACGCTTCTCCATGGCATGGGTGAGACCCATCTGCTCATCGCCATCGAGAAGCTACAACGGAAGTTCGGCGTCTCTGTGAACCAGGAGCCGGTGCGGGTCGCATACAGAGAGACGATCACAAGACGCGCCGACGCTGAGGGGCGACACAAGAAGCAGTCCGGCGGCCACGGGCAGTACGGCGTATGCCACCTCCTCGTCAGCCCGCTGCCAGTTGGCCAGGGGTTCACCTTCGTTGACAAGATCAAGGGCGGGTCGATCCCGCGACAGTTCATCCCGGCAGTCGAGAAGGGTGTCGTCGAATCGATGAGATCCGGCGGAATCCACGGATATCCCGTGGTCGACATCGAGGTTTCGGTCGACGACGGTAAGTACCACGCGGTCGACTCCTCAGAGATGAGCTTCAAGCTCGCAGCGAAAGCCGGGTTCAAGGCGGCATTCGAACAGGCCAGCCCTGCGATCCTCGAACCGGTTTCGTCGGTGAGCATCACCGTGCCCATGGAATATCAGGGTGACGTCATGGGCGATATCGCCTCACGCCGTGGATCGGTCCAGGGCACTACATCGTCGGCTGATGGGACACAGGTCGTCGATGCCATGATCCCAACCAGCGAGATCATGCGCTACGCCATCGATCTACGGTCTCTTACGCATGGGTGGGGATCGTTCTCGGCGACGGTCGATCATTATCAGGAGATGCCGTCACAGCTCGTTGATCGCGCGCTTGCTGCCGCAAAGGCAGACGCTTAGAACTCCAGGAGTTCGGCTGCCAGCGCATCGAGGAGATCCGACTCGGACACGACGACCTTGTGGGCTGACGCCGCCCTGAGCGCACGCGAAGCCACCACCGCCCCTGCGAGGATCACCGGAGCCCTCCTCGGCTGCAGGGATGGGATCTGAGCGGTCTCTGCCACGGTCATCCTGGCGAGCCTCTCTGTGATGGACTCGATCTCGTCGACCGTCAAGCTGCTGCCGTTAACCGCATCTCGGTCGTACACGTCAAGGTCAAGCGAGATCGCAGCGAGACTTGTGAACGTGCCTGCGACACCGATGACTTCAGCATCTCCGCTCTGGGGCACAGCCGAGAATGCCGCATCAGCCATGGCCACGGCATCAGCAAGCTCTGTGCTCGATGCCGGTCTGCTAGCAAGACACCTGTCGGTCAGCCGCACAGATCCCATATCGACACTCACGGCCTCGACCGGAACCGATCGCCCGAGAATGAACTCGGTCGAGCCTCCCCCGATATCGACGACAAGGCTGTCGTTTCCCCCGCGGCCGGCAGTCGCTCCAGCGAACGACAGTTCAGCCTCCCGCTCTCCCTCGATGATCTGGGGTGTGACGCCGATCGCGAAAGCAGCGGAGGCGATGAAATCGGGCCCGTTGTCTGCGTCCCTCGACGCTGAGGTCGCGACCGCGGCAACCCTGTCAACGCCGAGCCGACGAATGCTTTCACCGTACGCTGCGAGTACCTCAAGCGTCTCGGACATGCGATCCGGTTGGAAGCGCCCACTCGCATCAACGCCGCTGCCGAGCGCCGTGACATTCACCTGCCGTACGATCTCTGCCCCATCACCCGCAAGAACGAGCAGTCGCATCGAATTCGTGCCTATATCGATGGCAGCGACCTTCATGCAGGTTCGATCCAGCCTTCGTTTACCTCAGGTCCGTCGGGACCTTCGACCACACATGGCGCGGTGCAGGGGAGCGGTTCGATCCTTGACGCCACATCCTCGCCCACGGGATTGGCGTTTCCCGACGCGGTGTCTGCGTACTGAGCATGGAGGCACTTGACACCACCCCTCGATCCCGCAATGCCGCCAGAAGGGGTCGGACCGGTCCAGCCATCGGGGAGCCGCGAGTCTCTTACGTTCTCATATCGCTCCATAGCCTCCGCAAACGCGGCCGCGAATTTGGGGTCCGAGGCGATCTGGTGATCCGCCTCTCGCACGCCACCGCTGGATTCGATGCGACTGATCCGCAACACAGCCAGCGGGCACGTCAGCCAGTGAGTCGTCGGGAAGGGAGTTCCATCGTCAAGGATGGGAGGGACGTCGATGACGACCGGGAGGCCAAGGTGGCACTTCGCTGAAACGACGACTTTCGACCGGGGAGGTCTTCCGATTTGTACCTCGACGACCGATCGGTCATCCATCGGCGGCGATGTCGTCACCCGTCAGGTAGCGCCAGACTTGCTCCAGGAACCCCGGACTGGACGTCTCGATGTCCACGGGGCTGGGAGGCTGCGTCTCGATGTTCGAGCCGTCGGGAACGATCACTACGTACCCAACCTCGCCGGGGCGGACGAAACCGTACTGCTCCCGAGCGACGCGCTCGATCTCTTGATCCGACTGAAGAGCATCGACATCGGATGAGATCGTGCCGTTCTCCGCTTCGATGGCATCGAGACGGTCCTGTGCGTCTGTCACCTGGATCTCGCGCTCGAAGTACTGCTGCAGCGGGAGAACGCCTGATGCAACAAGGCCGAGAGATACCAAGAGGGCAACGAAGAACACACCACGCCAACGCGATCGCCTTCGGCGCCTTGGAGGCGTCTGCTCTTGTTCTGTTCGCTCGAGTGTGTCTGTCATAGGTACTTTCGGAACCGATCCCAACCTGCGTACCTGGCATCATCGCCGAGATCTTCCTCAATGCGAAGTAATTGGTTGTATTTGGCAGTTCTCTCGCCTCTGGCAGGCGCCCCCGTCTTTATCTGACCGGCGTTCGTCGCAACCGCAAGGTGCGAGATGAAGGAGTCCTCGGTTTCACCTGATCGATGGCTGACCATCGCTCCATACGAGGAACTCTCAGCGAGTTGCATGGCATGCAATGTCTCGGACAGGGATCCGATCTGGTTGACCTTGACAAGCACGGCATTGGCAACGTCGAGGTCGATGGCCCGCTGGAGGAGTTCAACATTGGTGACGAGCAGGTCGTCTCCCACTATCTGCGCCTTCTCGCCGAGCACCTTCGTCATCGTCGCCCAGCCATCCCAATCGTCCTCATCGAGTCCGTCCTCGACAGAGACGATCGGGAACGCGTCGACCAACTCGCCGAGATGATCGACCATCTCCACCGACGAAAGCGACTTGCCCGACAATTCATAGCTGCCATCGACGAAAAGTTCGGTGGCGGCAACGTCGAGCGCAAACGACACTTGTTCGCCCGGCACGTAGCCTGCCCGCTCGATCGCCTCAGTGAGGAGTTCGAGGACCGCTCGATCGCTGTCGAGGTCGGGGGCGAAGCCGCCCTCGTCGCCGACGTTCGTCGCAAGGCCTCGGTCGCGGAGTACGCCCTTGAGAGTGTGGTACACCTCGACGCCACAGCGCAATGCCTCACGGAAACTTGGCAGACCGCCCGGAACGATCATGAACTCCTGTGTGTCTATCGAGTTCGCTGCGTGTGCCCCACCGTTGATGACGTTGAAGCACGGCGTTGGCAGAGTACGGGCACCCGTACCTCCGAGGTAGCGATACGTTGGCATTCCGGAGCCGGCCGAAGCTGCTCTGGCGACGGCGAGAGACACAGCAAGCACGGCATTGGCGCCGAGATTTGCCTTGTTCGGCGTTCCATCGAGATCGAGCATGATCTGGTCGATGGCCTCCTGCCTCGTGGCGTCAAGCCCCATGAGGCGTGGGGCGATCGCATCGTTCACGTTTCCGACAGCCTTCAGCACGCCCATGCCGAGGTAGCGTGATCCCCCGTCTCTCAATTCAACCGCTTCGCGGGCGCCGGTCGACGCTCCGGATGGCACGATCGCCCTGCCGAACCCGCCACCGTCGAGGTGGACCTCTGCCTCAACCGTCGGATTGCCGCGTGAATCGAGAACCTCGCGGCCGGATATGTTGATGATGGTGGTGAGAGAGGAGTTCATATGGGTTGGAGAGTAGAGCACCGTCGGCAATGCTCAGGACATTCCGGGCTCACGAGGCCTCAGACGACTCCGCCTTTGCGGAACGCCATGCCGCATCGAACTCCTCGGGCGATGCGTCAGCCATGGCCGACCCTTCTGCTGCGAACGCTCGTTCCATCGACCTGAACCGCGACATGAACCTGTCGACGCTCGTTCGCAACGCAGTTTCGGGATCGATCCCCATGTGACGAGACAGATTGATCGCCGTGAACATCACGTCTCCGATCTCATGAAGCGCATCCTGGTCTCCATCAGCGGCCTCGAGTTCGGCGATCTCAGCCTTGAGGACACCGAAGACGTCCGTTGCATCCTTCCAGTCGAAGCCAACGCTGCGGGCCCTCTTCTGGACCTTCATGGCCCTGGCAACGCCAGACATCCCTTGCGGAACATCGTCCATCAGCGACTGTCTCTGCTTCTCGTCCTGCTTGATCTGTTCCCAGTTGGCGAGCACCTCATCTGCGTCCTCAACGGTGACATCGCCGAAGACATGAGGATGCCTGACGACGAGTTTGCGACGGATTCCTTCGGCAACCTCATCAACATCGAATGCGCCGGTTTCAGCGGCGAGGGTTGCGTGGAACACGACCTGGAGAAGCAGATCGCCCAGTTCCTCCTCAACCTCTGCGTATGCGCCGAAGTCCGCTTCGCCACCGGGTGCGTCGATGGGAAGATGCCCGATCGCATCAGCGGTCTCATACGCCTCCTCGATGAGGTGTGTCAGCAGCGTGTGGTGCGTCTGCTTCTTGTCCCACGGGCATTCCGCTCGAAGGATCCTGTTCGTGGCGATGAGGCCAAGGAGACCCGATGGTGCGGCATCGACGAACACGGTCGTTCGCTCCGAAGCCCCATAGGCGGTCAGCGAACTAACCGTGATGCGTTCGACGATCTCGTCGTCATCTCCGAGCCGGTCGAGCACGGTTATGGCGTGATCGGAGTCAAGGGTCCTACCCAGTGCCAGCGACACATCCGATGCGCGCAGAAGGGAATCCATCTGGGTGATGAACGTCGGTACATGGAGTGGCAGCGGATCAGGCAGCGCTCTTGCATCGAGGATCTGGACGCCGTCGGCTATCGGATCCACGGAGCATGCCGCATACGCAAGGTCCAGGAACGACATGCCGGGCAGCACGACGAAGGCGAATCCACGCTCTGCGGCCACCTGTCGAAGCGTGGACACCGCTCTCTCGCCGACGGCTGCGCTCCCCGGAACGGCGTACACAACGTCAGACACCGCCGCAGCATCCACGATCCGGTGGACGATCGACTGATACACGTCGTCGAAGTTCTCGAGGTTCTCGTATAGGTCATCGCATGTCTCGACCGGGCGCAGAGCTTCGATCTCCCGGGCGGCAGGGTGCAGCAGCGTCCGCACGATCACGCGCACATCGGGCTGCATGAGTACGTCGCGCTGGCGCTGTCCGAGGAACGAGAGATCCGACGGTCCAAGGCCGACGACCGTGATGCCCATCAGGGAGAAGCGGGAGGAGGTGCGATGCCGTCAGCAGCGGGGAACCAGGTACCGATCTGTGATCGCACCGTTATTTCCGCAGATGAGATCGCCTCATCGAGCCAGTCTGACCACCAGATGTTGGTGGCCTGAGGAGGAACCCACAGGTCGGGATCTGAGACAAGTTCGTCGAATGTCGCTGGCGCACGAGGTACGAGGGCGATCACATGCCAACCGAACTCGGTCTGCACAGGCTCGGACACCTCACCGATCTCCGTGTCCTCCACGGCCTCGGCGAACGGAGCCACCCACCTTGCTGGGTCAGATGGGCACGGGAGGGAACCACCGGGTGAAGCCGTGTCGATCGAAACTTCCGAGGCCACCGCGGCGAAATTCTCACCTGCGTCCAGTCGTGCCTTCACATCGATGGCCTCTTCCTCGGACTCGACGAGGATGTGCCGAACGCAGTAGTCGATGTCAGGTGCCGGGCGCTGGTCCCAGAGACTCACCAGGTTGTCTTGATCGTGATTGAGCGCTGACTGAACTCTGGATCTCAGGTCGAGTTGGTCGAGAATCAGATTTGCGAAGTCCTGCGTGTTTCGTCCGGGGCGGGAGACCAGCGTCTGGAGCACCTGCTCTGCCTCGGGTGGTGCCGACGCGAAGTACGCACTCCGCGCTTCGTCGGTGCCGATCCCTGTGATACCGAAGTCGGCTTCCGCTGCCTTGATCATCGCTTCAAGAAGAACGAGAACGGTGAGGTCATCCCGAAAACCGACACACACCTGCTCAGGGCCGACCCGATCAGGGTTCTCGCACGGGTTGGCTGTTCTGACAGAGTCAGCATCCTCATCCTGGACCGAGAGGGCCAACACTTGATCATCGGTGATCTCGACCCCGCTCACGGTCGCAGCGACGTCGGCAGATGCGCAGGCTGAGGCAAGTAAGCCGGCCGCGACGGCGAGAAGCGTGAATCGGAGGGGGCGTCTCATGTGTTCTCTTTGTCGTCCGTCGGGTCAGGCCACATTGTACGGAGGAACGAGGCAATCGACCGTGCCACATCGGTGTCCGGCGGGGGTAGGAACAGGGTCTGACCACGCAGCAGCGCTCCTTGCGCAACGCGTTCGAGGCGCACTTCCTGAGACGCCTTCATCGAAACTGGCGTGATTCGAATCTCCCGACGAGTCTGCACGATCTCGGTGATCCCGATGCGGAGAGCCTCGACTCGCAACCTGGCGACGGAGATGAGCGTCTCAGCACTTGGTGGCAGCTCTCCGAACCGATCCATCCATTCAGCAACCACATCATCGATCTCCGGTGTCGCGGTGGCTGCAGCGAGTCTTCGATACGACTCGAGGCGTGCCTCGACGCCATGCACGTAGTCGTCGGGAAGGTGCGCGTCGACCATCAGGTCGATCCGAATCGGATCTGGTTCCGGTTCCTCAGGCACACCACCCTTCAGCTCGTTCACGGCATCTGCGACGAGTTCCGTGTACAGGTCGATCCCGACCGCAGCGATATGTCCGGATTGGGTCTCAGACAGGATGCTCCCCGCTCCCCTGATCTCAAGGTCTCGCATCGCAAGATCGAAGCCGCTTCCGAGCTCGCTGAACTGGCCGATCGCCTCGAGGCGTCGGTGTGCGTCCTCTCCGATGCGTTCCTCCGTGGGGTGGAAGAGGTACGCATAGGCCCGCTGTGTTGATCGCCCAACCCGTCCTCTCAGCTGGTACAGCTGAGCAAGCCCGAGCCGGTCGGCACGCTCAACGATAAGCGTGTTGACCTGGGGCACATCGAGGCCGGATTCGATGATGGTCGTCGCGACCAGTACGTCGTACTCACGGTTCCAGAAATCGAACATCACCTGCTCGAGCCTTCCCTCGCTCATCTTCCCGTGGGCAACGGCGAATTTGGCATCTGGCACGAGCTCCTGAAGTCGAGCAACCGCATGGTCGATCGACTGCACCCGATTGTGCACGACGTATACCTGACCCTCCCGCAGCATCTCCCTGCGGATCGCGGCCGATACCGCTTTCTCGTCATACGGCCCGACGTACGTGAGGATGGGATGCCGCTCTTCGGGGGCCGTACGTATGTTGCTGACATCCCTGATGCCGGTCAACGCCATCTCCAATGTTCTCGGGATCGGCGTTGCCGTAAGCGTGAGGACATCGACGCTGGCCCGCATCTCGCGTAGTGCGTCCTTCGCTGTGACACCGAAGCGTTGCTCCTCGTCGACCACCACCAGGCCGAGGTCCTTATAATCCATGTCCCGTGACAGCAGCCGGTGCGTGCCGATGACTATGTCAACCGCGCCCAGCGCTACCGCTGCAACGACCTTCTTCTGCTGAGCGGTCGTGAGGAACCTCGAGAGCATCTCGATCCGTACGGGATAGGGGGCGAACCGCTCCTCGAATGTCGCAAAGTGCTGCTGTGCCAGGAGGGTCGTCGGCACGAGCATCACCGCCTGCTTACCGCCCTGCACGGCCTTGAACATGGCCCGAATCGCAACCTCTGTCTTCCCGAAGCCAACGTCGCCGAAGATCAGGCGGTCCATGGGCTTTGCGGATTCCATGTCTGCCTTGACGTCCAGGATCGCCTGGAACTGGTCAACGGTCTCCTCGTAGGGGAAGGCCGACTCGAACTCGCCCTGCCACGGCGTATCGGGTTCAAATGCGTGCCCGGACGCTGCGGCTCTCTTCTTGTGAAGTTCGACAACCTGGTCGGCAACGACCGC
>CAXMSN010000109.1:0-6405 GCA_964196275.1 uncultured Kiloniellales bacterium
AGCGTTGGCCGTGATGCTTGTGGCGATCGCAGCGTCGGCGATCTTCGACTTCGAGGGAGCCGGGATCCACGTGGTCGGGGAGATCCCTGCCGAGCTTCCGAATCTCAGCCTCCCTGCATGGCAAGGCTGGGATGTGATGTCCGATGTCATGGTCGGAGCGTTGGCCGTCATCGTGGTTGCTTTCGCCGAGTCCTTCGCCGCTGCGAAGTCGTACGCATCGAAGTTCGGCTATCAGGTTGACGCCAACCAGGAGATGATCGGCCTCGGCTTTGCGAACCTCGGCGCAGGGCTGAGCGGCGGTTTCGTTGTTGACGGCAGCCTGTCGAAGACGGCTGCAGGTGTCGGAGCCGGCCAGAAGACGCAGATGACAAGCATCTTCGCCGCCGTGTTCGTACTGGTCACGATCGTGGCCCTGACGTGGCTCTTCGAGCCGCTTCCCGAGGCGGTGCTGGGTGCCATCGTCATCCACGCCGTGTGGAAGCTGATCGACTTCTCCGGGTTCGTCACACTGTGGAGTGCCCGTCGGATCGACTTCGGACTCGCCGTTGCTGCCTTCCTGGGCGTCATCCTGATCGACATCCTCCAAGGCATCATCATCGGGATCGTGCTGTCGCTGGTGGCACTCATCTACCGCTCAAGCTTCCCGCAAGGTGCCGAACTCGGACGAATCGAAGACGACGACGGCAACTACGCGTTCGTCGGTCTCGACGCCCATCCAGACGCCGAAATCCGTCCTGGGATCGTCGTGTACCGCCAGACAGGCTCCCTGATCTTCTCCAACGCCGCCGCGTTCTCCAAACAGGCACGCGAACTCCTGTGGAACCGCACCGACCCTCCCGCGTCGCTGCTCATCGTGGATTGCGAGCAGATGGCCGACATGGACGTCACCGGCGCCGAGGAGATCGTCGCGCTGTTCGAAGAACTACAGGCCTCGGACGTCGACATGTGGCTCGTTCGGCTGCGCGGAGATGCACGAATCACTGCCGACCGAACAGGTGTGATAGCCGCGATTGGGGCCGAGCGTGTCATCCCGACACTTCGAGTAGCCCGTACGAAATTCCGTGGCCTCGAGCCGAACGATAATCGGTCAGACGGCGACGCCAGCCAGTGATCTGCACGGCGTCGGCGCCGTGGCTTGGCTCTTGATCGAAGACTCAAAGAGGATCTGAGGTCAATCGGGCTGGTCTGGAAATCAGTGCAAGCCGCGCCGCCCCATACAGTGGGCCGGGTGCCCGCGAGGATCTACTTTCGGGCCACTCGCGTCATGTCTCGACCTTGACCATACGTCGGCCGAACTCGCCTGCCAAGGGCATCAGTAGCAGAAGCCCGACGACTCCTGCAACGATGATGAAGGTCAACACGGCGGGGATGTCGGCGAAATTCTGACCGGCGACAATGAGCGCAGCCGAGAGGTTGCGTTGGGCTGTGCCAAGGCCGAGCACTGATTGAGTACCAGCGTTGCTTCCACCGCCGAAGAACCCGACGACGAACAGCGCCGCTAGGAACATGACGATCGCAAGGAACCCGCCGGATCCAATCAGGTCGATGATGTCCTCAAAGTTGATGATCACACCGCTCACGAGCATCAGCGCGATCGCTACGGTCGAAGTCTGTGCCATCAGCGGCTGCAAGCTGCTGGCGATGCTCTCGTACCGCCACCGGACGACGAGACCTATCGAAAGTGGGAGAAGCATCAACGTGATGAGTGACGATGCGATGTCCCACGCGTTCACCTCAACGCCGCTGATCAGCAGAGGAAGCACGAGTGGCATATAGACGATCGTGACGACCATCAGCAACACCATCAGGCCCACGGAGAACGCGGTGTCGCCTTTCGCGATCCCAGCAAGCTTTGGCAGGAACGGCGCACCCGCTGCGGTCGCCATGATGATCAACCCGATCGAGTTGCCCTCATCAAGAGACAGAACAGCGTCGATCCCCAAGGCAACGGCTGGGGCTGCTACGAAGCTTGCGGCGAGAGCAACGACCACCAGACGCACCGAGCGCAGCGGCTCAACGATCTGGGCGATCGTGAGGTTGAATCCCATCGCAAGCATCGATGACACGACGAAGGCCAAGACCGAGACATTCAGAATGACCTCGAGCGCTGTCTGTTCCATCAATCAACCCTTCGTCGACTTCTCGCGGTGCATGGCACGTTCGCCTATCTAACCAACGAGCATTGCGGTGGCGCACGCGCCTGCGGACTTCACACCGTCTGTGAACTGCGTGACGATGATGTCCGTGCCCTCTCCCCAGTTGGAAACTGTCATGGCGATCACATCTATCGACACCGTCCCGAGATAAGTGTCGGGCCACGTGTTCGCCCGAATCGCCCAGGTCCCGTAATCGATGTCATCTGGGCCTTGTACTGCACCCGCGACAATCCAAACATCGTCATAGTCAGTGGACTTGACGCCGAAACCCCACGGCATCGTCAGATCCGTGCTGACGAAGCCCGAGGCAAGGTGATCGCGCACGACACGGGGAGCCTCTTCGCAGCGGTCGGGGTTCTCGGGCAGACCGGTATCCGTTGTCGTTTCCCCCGAACTACTTGACCCACCGCAGCTCGCAAGCACGAGTGCAAACATGAGCGTGAGTAGAACAAGACGACGCATCAATCCTCCTCAAGGGACTCGGTTCCGGCAGTATACGAATGGGAGCATCCCTCCCGTTTGGACGTGAAATCGTCATGGACAACTCGCTGAGTTGTCAGGGGGTCTATTCCGAATGACCCAGAATGCGTTGTGACCATTGGTCGGATGTCTAGGCGGTGAGTCGTCGACCGCAGGATCAGCCCCGACTCAGGCCGGGTCGGTCCATCGGGTCGACAGGGTGCTCGTCCTGGTAGTCCATCGCGTCCACCATCGCGTCGCTTCGTGCGAGCCTCCAAAGCAGATAGACGACGAGACCGACAACGGGTAACACGACGACGACGATCAGCCAGAGAACGACCTGACGGGTGTCCATCGTGTCGCGGTGTCCGATGAGGTCGTAGATGCCCACGGCCAGAAGTACGAGAAGAAGCAGCGAACCCCCGCCTGTCAACCAGATCACTCCAGAACCTCCTCTGTAGGTCGCGACGCCAAACTGTAGTACCAAAGGCTGACCGCCACCGCTGATCCACCATTGGGCCGGAAACATCCGACAAGCTCACGCACGACCTGTCGGGTGAGCCGTTGCGATGCCGTGCCGGTGCGACCGGCACGTCCATGCGTGTAGCGCACAGGCTCGGTCGCGGTCCGTCAGTCGAAGAACGCCTCTATCACGACCACGAAAACACCGATTGCGCCTGCAGCGGCGCCGCTGAGCGTTGAGTGAACCCATCCCATCGACGCACGTCTCCCCTCATATAGGCCGACACCGAACAGCACCGCGACGCTGAAGGCGATCGCGGCCCGGTACGCAGTTTGAAGCGCCATCACATCGGCTCCCGCCAATATGAACAGGATCGCTGGAACAACAACGGCGGAGAGAACCGGAATGTTGTCTGAGACGACCGTCCGGCGTCCTTCCATCCCGAGGCTGGCACCGCTGACAGCTCGCTCCGCCATGGCGGCGCTGTACGTGTGCGCGAGCACGAGCACCACTGCTGTGCTGAGAAGGAGAGCCAGTGCCTCGGAGGCCTCGGCGATGTGGACCCGTTCAGCACCGAGCGACGCAGTGACGATGATCAGCCCATAGAGGGCATGGCTCAACCGCTCAGCTTCGCGGAACCGGACGATCGCCGAGGCTGAGTCTTCGGCGGTCACTTAGTTCGCCCTGTCCGGGATTCAAGCCGAGAGCAGGGAACGCCCTGTTCGATGAGCTACTCCTCCGTCGGATTCTTGTCGTCCGGACGTTCGGGCAGGTCGAGGCTCCCCGATAGCAGTATCTCTTGCGTCGGGAACGGCATATTCACGCCGGCTGCCGACAGTCGTTTGAGACCTTCTTGGGCGACGTCTGACCGTACACGATGCCGCTCGGCGTGATCGTGCCAGAAGCGCAGTTCGAGCATCACAGCGGAGTCGTCGAGCGACCTGATCCATGTAGCTGGAGCAGGCTCTCGCTGGACTCCGTCAACCGATGACGCCGCCTGTGTCAACGCCTGGATGGCGGATGGCAGGTCCGTGTCGTATGCAACGCTGAATTCGATTTCCGATCTGCGACGGCCCTCGTGTCCCGTCCTATTCACGAGCGGGTTCTTCAACACATCGGTGTTCGGTATGTGCACGATGCGGCCGTTGCCCTCACGAATGATCACGGACCGTAGGTTCGTCTGCTCGACCCATCCCACATAGCCATTGCTCTCTATCCGGTCGCCAACTCGATACGGAGCTCTCGCCTGGAGCACGATTCCCGCACCCCAATTCTCGATGAGGCTTCGAGCAGATAGGAACAAGAACGCACCGATCAGCAGGAGGATGACCGTCACCGGGACCATGTCGACCCCCAGGATCGAGAGCGCAAGAATCAACCCAACCAGCACGACGACCCAACCCACACCCCTGCTCATGAGCGAGCCAGCGTTCTTGTCAATGCCATCGAATGCGGTCAGTTGCTTGCGGAGCCGACGACGCACATACCGAGCAATGAAGATGCTCGCAATGACGACTACCGCAGCCAGTACGAAGCTCCAGAACGAAGAAGAACCGGGGTCGAGTACTTGGTCAAGGTCGGTAATGGTGCTCTCCCAGAGTCAGACTGGCTCGACGACAAGAAGACGATACATCATCAGCTTCCCCGACCAACCGAGATTCTCCGTGAAGAGCGGATCAGACGGTTGAGAGCTAGCCCATGTCCCGCTTTTGCAGCCCCTGTGTGAAGGCTTCGATCTCTGGAACAGGGATGACCGTGTCTTTGAGCCATTGAGGAAGTGCTCCTCGATTCTGGCTTGGGTCCGGATTCGAGCCACCCATGCTCACACTTGGCCGCCAATTCGATCCCCCAGAACATACCGAACGGCGCCGTTCCTAGCGCCGTTCCTCGACGTGACCCCAGCGTATGACGTCGTCCGCGGTGTCGATGATGCTTGTTGTGATACTCCCGAACTGGAGCCCCAGTTGGTCCTCGAACTTCAAGGTGTCGAATTTTGGGGGCCTCCCGAGGTTCGTCTCGAGGAACGAGCGCGTGCCGGTTGGCTGGAATCGTGCCATCTGTCTCACAAGGAGCGTTCCGAAGCCAGATGTGAGCTTCATGCGTGGAAGCTTGTAGTCGGAGAACCCATTGTCGTTGAGGATGTCAACCATCTGGGACATGTGGACGACTTCATTCGCACAGATGTAACGACCGGATGCATTGGCGTTCTCTGCAGCGAGAACATGGGCTTCGGCGACGTCCCTCACGTCTACGTAGGCGAAGGAGAGGTCGACGATGGCTGGATACACGCCGCCCTTCAACAGGTCGGCAACGACTCGACTCGTGGTGCTCAGGCCCGAACCGATCGACGGTCCAAGGACGCCCGAGGGGTTGATCACGACGAGATCGAAAGGGGCTGATTCGTTCTCCATGAAGTCCCATGCCGATCGCTCTGCGAGCGTCTTGCTGTAGTAATAGGGGTTCCGGGTGAGGCTTGACTTCTCGTTCCAATCCGCCTCTGTGTAGGCCCGGCCATCGGGTTCGTCGGTGATGGCAGCAGTTGACGATGTCAGAACGACTCGCTTCACACCTGCAGACCGAGCGGCTCCAAGGGCGTTGCGTGTCCCGATGACCGCAGGATCGACAAGGTCCCGCTGGGAGTCTTCGACGTCGAGAACGTACGGACTGGCAACGTGCATCACGACGTCGCACCCCTGGAACGCCGACCCGAACCCTTCGCTACTCAGAAGGTCGGCACGAAACAGCGTGAGTCTCTCGGTGGCACCGGGCAGGTCAGTGAGCGGCGACACCTTGGCAGAGTCGTCCGGGTCTCTCACCGTGCCGTGCACCGTATACCCTCGATCGAGAAGGGTTTTGGTCACTTCAGATCCGATGAAACCCGTCGCACCAGTAACCGCAACTCGCATGTCGTCTCCTCAACCCGCTTGGCGGTGCATGGTACGTGACGCACGGCTGCGCGTCGTCGTCCAGGGCGGACGGTTATCGTGCGGCGATGCTCGAGGCCCCACAGATAGATGGAGTTCTGGACCGCTGCAAGGCCGTGTTCCCTGAGTGGCGCCCGCTGCCCGCCGATGACTTCGAATTCGCCGAGCCGAAAGGTTTCTCCTCCTTCACGATGGGAATTCGATGTCTGGCCGATGTGGAGCCGCCAGCCGTGTTGTACCGAGAGTTGGAGGGCAAGGAGAACGCGATCCTTGACTTCGCGACCGAGCGCGATGTGTTCTTGCTGCTCGGCGAGCACCAGATCGCGGCTCGCTGTCTCCACTACGACGAGACGCACAGGATCGAAGAGTTCTATGAGGGGCGGACACTGACTCCCGCTGACCT
>CAXMSN010000110.1:0-4598 GCA_964196275.1 uncultured Kiloniellales bacterium
CTTTTTCTTCGCCCCCAGGTACCACCCTGCGATGCGTCATGCGATGCCGGTACGCAAGGATCTCGGCGTGAGAACCGTGTTCAACTTCCTCGGTCCGCTGTGCAACCCTGCACGTGCGCGGATGTGTGTAGGCACATCTGATCCAGTGATGGCGCGCCTGATGATCGACGTGCTCAACACGCGAGGTGTAGACCGAGGTTTCGTCGTGTACGGGGAGGACGGCATGGATGAGGTGTCAACGACTGGGCCGACACGGATATTCAGGCTCAGAGATGGTGAGATCACAGAGGCGGAGTTCACCCCGGAGGATTTCGGTGTCAAGCGCTCGAGAATCGAGGATCTCGCCGGAGGCGATGCGAACGAGAACATCGCCATCACAAGAGGGATCCTTGCGGGAGATGAGGGACCGAAACGCGACGTGGCGCTCGTCAACGCGGCACCGGCAATCGTGCTCGCGGAACTTGCCGATGGCTTCATGGATGCCATGGTCCTCGCTGCCGAGTCGGTCGATTCCGGGGCAGCTTCCGAGGCGCTGGGCCAATCCTTACGAATGAGTCAACAACTCTCACAGTCGTCCGAGTAGTAGATCGCTGCGGGTACGGTACTTTCCATGAAAAGGCCGCTTCTGTTCATCGCACTCGCAGTGCTCGCAGCAGCGTGTGCATCCGGGACATCAGACTCCACGGAGACCGACGCCGCAACGCCGTCGGTCTCCGTGGAGTCGACATCTCCCTCAAGAGCCCCTTCCACTGCTGCGGAGCCGCCATCGGACAGCCCTGCCGACACCACAGGAAATACTCAGAAGCCTCCTCCTGAGGGACCACCCGCACCAGACTTCACGACTGTTCTTGCCTCGGGTGAGTCCTACACGCTGTCTGCGGCCGTCAGGCCCGTGTACATGGTCTTCTGGGCGGAATGGTGAAGCACATGCCGACGGGAGTTACCTGTCATCGATGAGGTCGCCAACGACTATCTCGAGGATGTCGACTTCCTGGCTCTTGCGTGGAAGGCGAGCTTCGAGAGAACGAAGGAGCGGGCGGACGAGCTTTTCAGTGACAACCTCAAGTGGGGCCTCGATGAGGATGTGTTCAGGCTGTACGGCGTTCCGGGTCAGCCAGCGTCCGTGATCGTCCTTCAAGGCGTCGTCGTCGATGCGTGGTTCGGAGCGATTGGGGAAGCCGAACTCCGTAGTCGTCTCGATGCCGTCGTTGCGCTTAGTTCCTAGCGAGTCCTCACGAACGCGGTCACGACCATGGCGGTACCGACGACGATTCCCGCTGCGTAGAGCCACACCGGACCTCCTGCGAGCGAGATCCTGAGCGGTTCTGTCGCGAGCCGAACCGTCCCCGCCGCCATGACAGCTGCGCCTGCGGGCGCAAGCAGCGGAGGCCTGCCGTACTGCTTCCATGCAGCGATGGCGAACGCAGCGATCGCAAAGAGGATGGCCGCGTACAGTTCAACGGGGTGTCTCGTCACTGTGCTCCCGTCGAGAACCATTGCCCACGGCAGGCTCGATTCGGTTCCCAGACAGCCACCCGTAGGTAGACAACCCGCATGCCATCCGGCGAGCCCCGCGAGGGCAGCGGGAGCGATCGCGTCAGCCGCACTGAAGAGCTCACGACGAGCGAGGAACGAGAAGATCACAAGCGTGCCAAAAGTGGCTCCCACGGTGGAAACGCCGCTGCGGATCAGGAGGATCTGCCCCGGGTCTGTGAGAGGGTTGATCCCAACGGAAAGCATCGCTACAAGGCGGCCGACAAGGATGCCGCCGATCGCCGATGTGATGCCAGCCTCCCAGATATCGAGTGCACATCCGGCGGCGTTCCCGCGCTTTGCCTCCCATCTGACCATCAGCCAGAAGGCTCCTGCAGCCATGGCAGCGGACGCAAGAAGTGTGAACTCCATCAGCGGTCGATCTCGTCGAGGAAACGAGCAAGCGTGGGCTCGTCGATGATGCCGCGATGCGTAGCCACGAGGGAACCTGCACTGTCGTAGAAGAACGTGATCGGAACGCCCGGCCCGCCGCCGAGATCGATGGGGATGCGCCCGCGTTCGTCTGCGAAGTGGGTCATGTCAGCATCCGATAGGTACTCGGCCATGAACTGACGAGCTCGCAATGGCGTGTCTTTGACGTTCAGTCCGATGAAGTCGACCTCGGGATGCACCTGGCTGCCCTGGGCTATGAGCGGGGCCTCGGAACGGCAGGGAAGGCACCAGGACGCCCACACGTTGACGACGGATGGAGATCCGGATGTGCTGAGGGACTCTTCGAGTTCCTCAAGCGTGATCGGCTCAGGTGCGTCAGGGAGGGGTCCAACTACTGTCGGTGAGCATGCCGACATCAGTAGGCCGGTTGCGATGAGCGTGGCGATGAGGCGGGTGAACCGTCGGATCTGCTGACGGTCGGTCAAGGAAGGTAGTTCCAGAGCGCTTCGATGAGCCGGTCGTTCTCGTGGGGTGCCCGTACGGTGAACCGAAGCATCTCGGCGAGGGGACCCGGGCTGGTGAACGTTCGGACGACCAAGCCCGTGGCCATCAGGCTCTCAGCGACCGCAGGTGCGGTCGGTCCGATCTCACACAGCAGAAAGTTCGCAGACGAGGGTCGGACGCGAATACCGAGTTTCGTCAGCTGCTGGGCAAAGCGAGATCGCTCCTTGACAAGGCGGACGACCCTTCGCTCCATGCGCTGCGGCTCCGCGAGCGCCGCGGCAGCGATCTCGGCCGACATCGTAGAGATGCTTCCCGGTGGGCGCACAGCATTGAGCCGTTTTGCGAGCGGTGCTGAGCTGACGGAGAAGCCGACACGCAGGCCCGCTAGTCCGAACGCCTTCGACATCGTGTGGCACACGATGAGGTTGTCGTACCGTTCGACCCACGGCGTCCAACGGTCGCCTGTGAACTCGGCGTACGCAGCGTCGAGCACCACGACGCCCTGGGCGGCTTCGATGATGGCGGCGATCGAGGCGTCGTCGAGACGATCGCCCGTGGGATTGTTCGGCTCGCACAGCCATGTGACCTGCGAGGTCTCGGCAGCTTCGCCGAGGGACTCGAGAGGGAACGCGAGTTCCGGACCCAGTCGCTCGACCGCAAGGAACTCTGATTGATGCTGGAGTGAAGCGATCTCGTACAACGGGTACGTTGGGACCGCTGCACAGGCTCGTGATCGAGAGTCAAGGAACGCCTTCGCAGTGAGGAGCACGAGTTCGTCGACACCAGCGCCAGGGACGACGTGCTCTGGGGTAGTTCCGAGGTAGGTGGCGGCCGCCTGCCTCAGGGGCAGATACGAGGCGCCTGGATACTCGTTCAGGCTTCTTGCCATCGGGGCGACGATGCTCGGGGCCCAGTCAGTCGAGAACGGCGATGTGTTGTGATCGAACCGGATTACCTGGTCAACGGGAATCCCAAAGCGACGCGAGATCTCGACTGTTGTGGGTTGCCACTTGTATCTTGGAGCGCTCACTCGATCCCGCCGTATACGCACGCCGAGTATGGCTGTGATTGGGGGATTAGTGCACGCTCAAGCGGCGAATCGTTGTTGCCCGAACGCAGAGAGCCGTGGGATCGCTCCCACGGCTCTCTGTCTCGATCGTCGATAGTCGCTGGTTAGGCGGCGATGTTGAGTCCTTCGTCTTCTTCTTTGCGTCGTGCGATGAGGAGTGCGAGGGCTCCTGCGCCGATGAGCAGCATGGCTGTGAGGACGATCTGGTCGGTGTTGATTCCTGTCTCTGGGAGGGTGTCTGCGATGACGCCGAAGTCGGCGTCGAGGCGTTGTCCTCCTTCTGGGAGCAGGATCGTGAACGACGATGCGGTTGTGAACCGCAGGGTCCTGTCCTGTGCGTCTGGCACGTCACTGATGAGTACCTGCACCTTGTAGTTGCCAGCTGGTAGCCCTGAGAACAGGTATTTGCCGTTGGCGTCGGTGAGCAGGTTCTTGGACGTCTGGACACCGGATGTTTCTGGGTCGACGTCTTGGCCGTCGAGGCCTGTGATCGTCACCTTGGTGTCCTTGATACCCAACTCGCCTGTGTCTTGGACCCCGTTGTCGCAGCCTGGATCGGTGGCAACACTGGTTGAACAGTCGTACCAGACGGTGTCACCGATAATCCCAGACGCCAGTACCTGTATCAGCGACGCATCGTCTTCGACCTCAGGCAAGGGCCGGTCCCATACGTCTTCACCGTTGGCTTTGGCCAGGTTAATGAACGGGACATCATCCACGTCATCGACGCAGGTGAATGTGACCGATTCGAAGGCTTCGAGGAAGTCCTTTCCTGTCTCGATCTCGTTGAGTGCAGCGACGAACGCTGCGTCACATGCTGGTGCGTTTGCATCGGTGAGGGTGACGTTTTCGACTAGGTACTCACTTGCGTTCGTGACCGTGATCTTCCACTCCGCCGTAGCAGTTGTGGACGGGAACTTCTCGTCCGAGCCGTACGAACCTTGGTCGACGTATTCGCCGGTCTCTGGATCCTTGACCAGTTTGTCGATGGCGAGTTCGCCGCCTGGTTCACAGTCGGTTGTTGCTTCTGGGTACGCAAGTTCCTGGACGGCCGATGCCGGGTTGAACGACAGTTGCAGGAAGATCCCGCGGTACTCGG
>CAXMSN010000111.1:0-1922 GCA_964196275.1 uncultured Kiloniellales bacterium
ACCATCTCGTCGGTCAGCTCCGGGAGGACCTTCTTCTTGGCCTCGGTGATCGTTACCTCGAGAGCGACCTCTTCGCCTCCGTGGTCCGTGTAGCCATCGGGAAGCGTTGCTTCCCCGCTCACTGTGGACCCGACTTCTGCGCCGACGAGTAGGGCGTCGATGCCGGGGATGAACGACTCGCTCCCCACCTCGTACATCATGTCCTTCGCTGCAGCGTCATCGATGCTCGCACCGCCCTGGCTGACCGACAGGTTGATCATTGCGAAGTCGCCGTCGCTCAGTTCTCCGTCGTAGTCCTCGAGTTCGGCGAACTGGTTCCGGAGGGCGTCGAGTTGTTCATCGATCTCTTCTTGCGTGACAGCGGGATCCTCGACTTCGATCTCGAATTCGCCGAGGTCGGGGAGTGCATCGAGTTCGGGCCAGAGTGTGATCGTGACATCGATCTCCACATAGCCGTCCTCAGACTCGTCGCGGATCTCAGTAACCGAAGGAACGGTCACAGGTTCGAGGCCTGCTTCGTCGATGGCTGCAGGGACGGCGTCCTGGATCGCCTCGTCGATGGCCTCGGACCGAACGTAGTCCGCTCCCGCCATGCGCTCGACCACCGCAAGCGGTGCCTTGCCTGGCCGGAAGCCCTTGATCTTCATCGAACGCGAGATCTTGGCTGCAGCTGTCTTCTTGGCTGCAGCCAACTCGTCGTTCTCTATCCGGACGGTGAGGGTCCGCTCGAAGCGACCCGATTCTTTGACATCAGTTTGCACGGGTACTCCTCGACCTGTGGTTGATACCGCGCTTCTCCCCCACCTCTGCGAGGAAGAAGGCAGCTTTGGGGTGGCCGACGGGATTTGAACCCGCGACCCCCGGGACCACAACCCGGTGCTCTAACCGAACTGAGCTACGGCCACCATGTTCCCCGAATGGTTCCGGGGCTCCCGAACTACCGGCATCGAAGTGGTGTGTCGAGACGCAGCACAACGGCGACCGGCGTAGTCGTTCGGATTCGCAATGCTAATGGCGCACCCGTTTCACTTTGGATGCAGTCAAGGTGAACACCGTGCTACCGGCCGTCCCGACCATTGGATCAATTCTCGGCGGCACAGATCCGTTCGCAGATACGCGGATTGGCTGCAGAGAACACTCCGGCCTCGTTCTTCATGCCTGGCACGATCCACGCATGAAGCATCCACAGATCCGATCCGTTCACCCAGTCGCCAGCACACGAGTCACGATCAGGAACGCCCTCGTCAACGAGGTACCCGTTGACGAAACACGTGCCGAAGTGCCGGTGCCATGCATCTGCCTCACCGGCGAAGCCCTCAGGCGGATGCTCTGATGCCACCCAATACGAAAGGGCAACCAACTCGAGGCCTTCCCCGAACGTGACCTCTTCGTACAGGAGCTGTGACGGCTTGGCCAGATCGAACGGCTCGTCAACGAGCGACCACTTCGTGAAGTGATACCCGACACCGTCAACGCGAGGGGACGTCTGTGAGTATCCCGCCGCCAGCGCCTGCTCGACACCCATGTACTCATCGACCACTGCCGAGGCGAGCTCGAACTCGTCGGCGAGGGCCTCACGCTCACGAGTCGAGAGATCATCGACGTCGAAAACTACCCCACTGTGATTGTGCGCATCACCCTCTGACAGGCTGCTGTTCCCACTCCACGCAAGCGTCGCAAGTGCCAGCCCCTCCTCACGCGGGACCCTCGACTGGTCACCCTCCTCGGCATCCCCGGCTTCGTGTTGATGCTCGTCGGTCTCTCCATGGTCATGGCCGAAACCCGGACCAGCGGCGATATACGCAACGGCTCCGAGGAGGACGACCACTCCAAGCGCAGCAGCGAAACCTGAGACACGAAGGATGCGAGATTCACCGCCTCCAGCACCGATCATCGACCACGCCGCCAAGCCGAGCCCGACC
>CAXMSN010000112.1:0-21081 GCA_964196275.1 uncultured Kiloniellales bacterium
TCGGATGGCCGCACCCATGCAAGGTCGATCAACTCTTCCCCGTCGATGCTCGCGGTCGTATCGGAAGCCACTTCGGAGAGATAGAACCGGGTATCGAAACGTATGGGGAACACCTCGGGCGTTATCCAGTTCGAAAAGTAGATCAGCCGCTCGGGGTCCAACGTGTGCCCTGAGTCGTTCACTGCTGCAATGGCATCGTCAGCAACTGTCAGATACTCGGTGCCACCCGTCGTGAGCCAGACCCCCGTCTCTTCGATCAGTTCCCGCAGTGCGGCGACCTTCCAATCGTCGGCCGATCCGAATGCGGTTGGGGCCATCGAGTCGGAATCATCCACGGCGCCACCGGGAAACACCCACGCACCGGGCATGAACCGCGATGTGAACGGCCGCTGCACCATCAGCACCTCGAGATGATCGGCATCGCGAACAAGGCAGACCGTCGAGGCACGCCTCACGGAACGATCACCCATTTCGACTGCATCCGCCGCACGAACCAGCCTCTGAGCGCCTCACGCGCTCCGGGAATCAGTAGAAGGAACCCGACCGTATCGGTGAGGAACCCTGGCGTAAGCAACAACGCGCCGGCAACAAGGATCATCGCCCCGTGCACCAAGGTCACTGTGGGCGGTTGGCCGGTCGCGATCTCCCTTTGAAGCCGAATCCATGTCCCCCGCCCTTGTCTGGAAACGAGCATCGACCCGAGAACGGCGGTGATCACGACCAACGCCATCGTCGGCCAAATGCCGATTGCCGACCCGACATAGAAGAACAACGCTATCTCGATGATCGGAACCACCAGAAACACCAGAAAGAGCCACGTACGAATTCGCATGGCTCAGAGGGTAGGGCGGCAGAAGGCGGGCAGAAGGCAACAGACAACAGGCAACAGACAACAGGCCACTCTTGGCTCTCTATTCTTTGGTCATGGAACTTCGAGACCTTCCTTCTGTCGATGGGCTGGCGGCTGCGCTTGCTACGGACTTCGATCTGCCCGATGTCGTCATCGTGTCCACCGTGAAGTCGCAGGTCGAGGCGGCACGGGATGCACTCATCTCTGCCGGTGAAGCCCCCGAACCGGAGGCCACTGCTCGCCAGATCCTCTCTGACATCGACGCCGCCAAGCCACGAGCGGTGATCAACGCCACGGGGGTATTGCTCCACACCAACCTGGGGCGAGCTCAGGCTCCGGTTGCCGTCTCGGCTTCCTCGGCCGAGATATCGCAGTCAGCAAGCAACGTCGAGATCGACATCAGAACGGGCCGCCGATCAAAGCGGCACAACTATCTCGGTGCACTTCTCCCAGCGGTTACCGGTGCCGAGGCAGGATTTGCGGTGAACAACAACGCAGGTGCCCTCCTGCTCGCCTTGGCTTCCGTTGCAGGCTCCGGTGGCCGAGTCGCCGTCTCACGCGGTGAACTGATCGAGATCGGCGGCTCCTTCAGGCTTCCAGATCTCATGAAGGCAAGCGGCGCTGAGCTTGTGGAGGTCGGCACCACCAACCGGACGCGGGCATCGGACTATGCGCAAGTGGCCGACTCAGTCGATGGAATTCTCAAGGTGCACCCTTCGAACTATCGGATCGACGGGTTCAAGGAAGAGGCCTCGTACGCCGAGGTCGCAGATATCGCACACGAGGCAGGGATCCCACTCATCGCTGACATCGGGAGCGGTTTGATGGATGAATCAGCACCATGGCTCGGAGACCTCGACCGTTCATGGCTTCGCACTGAGCCGGGAGTCATCCAGACCGTGGCATGCGGAGCCGACCTCGTTCTTTTCTCTGGAGACAAGCTCCTCGGTGGACCGCAGGCAGGCATCATCGTCGGTACCAGCGAAGCGGTTCGCAACGCCATGTCGCACCCGATCGCACGAGCGGTCAGGCTCGACGGTTCGGCGATAGCGGCACTTGCAGAGACGATCGAGCTCTATGCGGACCAGCGTGTTCTTGAGATCCCCTTCTGGAAGATGGCCTCTGCATCCGTCGACGACATCGAGCAGAGATCCCTCGCGATCACCGCCACCGCGGGAACCTCAGCCACGGTCACGCAGGGCGAGTCGATACCGGGAGCCGGATCGGTTCCGGGCGAGGCGATCCCGACGAAGCTCATTCGGTTGGAAGGCTCAGCCGACGACCTCTGGGCGAGCCTCGCCGGCGCTCCGACCCCGATCATCGCCACGAGACGGGAGGGTGCCGTCTTCATCGATCTGCGATCGGTGAAACCGGAAGATGATGCCACCGTGGGCAAAGCGATCATCCACGCTCTCACCTGACATGCCGATCGTCGGAACGGCAGGCCATGTCGACCATGGGAAATCAACCCTTGTCGAAGCCCTCACAGGCAGGGATCCCGACCGCTGGGCGGAGGAGAAGGAACGCGGGCTGACCATCGACCTCGGCTTCGCCTGGACCGAGATCGATGGCGTCGAGATCGGCTTTGTCGACGTCCCAGGCCATGAGCGATTCATCAAGAACATGCTTGCGGGGGTCGTCGGCGTTGACTGTGCACTGCTCGTCGTCGCGGCGGACAGCGGATGGATGCCACAGACCGAGGAACACGTCCGCGTTCTCGATCTCATCGGTGCACCCGCCGGGGTCATCGCGATTACGCGTATCGATCTCGTCGACTCAGACACGGTGGAACTTGCCACGCTCGAGATCCTGGAAGAGGTCGCAGGAACAGGACTGGATGGTTGGCCCATCGTCCCCGTTTCTCCGATCACCGGATCTGGTCTGGACGAGCTCCGAAGCGCCCTGGTTTCGGCCGTCGCCAGCCACGAGCAGGACGATACGGACCCGTTTCGTATGTGGGTGGACCGCGTGTTCACGATCCATGGCTCAGGTGCCATCGCAACGGGAACCGTCCAGCGGGGGACGCTCAGCGTGGGGCAGGACGTCGAGGTACAGCCGGGAGGAGCGGTGTCACGAGTGCGCGGACTTCACCACCACGACGCCGAGACGACCGTGGTGAGTTCTGGACAAAGGGCCGCGGTGAACCTCGGCGGCATCGACATCGAAAGCATCGGGCGCGGGACACTGCTCGCATCGCCTGGCACCTCCGATTCCACCACGCGAATGCTCGTATCGGTCGAACCGAGCAGGGGCTTCGGGGAGATCCCGGACAGGGGTGCGTTCCACATCCACAGCGGGACCGCAAGCAGCATCGCGCAGATACGACAGGTAGCTGACTCGGTCTACGTCCTCACACTCGATCAGGCGTTACCCGCGATCGTCGGAGATCGCTATCTGATCAGGGAGAGCGGCAGGCAGGCCGTCGTTGGCGGTGGGACCGTGATCGACACGCACCCGCCGGGTTCCATCGACCGGACCCTTGTGACGGCGTTCGCCGAGGGGTTCGACGAAGTTCGAGCACCGGACTCCCTCATCGACTTTCACGGATCTTCAAGCCTCGTTGACCTTCGACGTGCAACCGGTGGACGCGACGCTGACACCGCTTCGGTGATCGGAGAGTTCGCATACTCCGCTGCGTTCCTCCAAGACGCGTCCGCCCGGGCGTTGCCCATCGTCGAGCAGTACCACGGAGACCATCCGAAGCGTCCTGGCGTGGCCAACGCAGAACTGGCGAGCCAACTTGGAGTGGCGAGAGATGTGGTCGACCACGTCGTGTCCCTGTCCTCCGAACTCTCCGAAACGTCTGGCTCGGTCCACCTCGCATCGTTCTCCGATGAGCTAACTACCGAAGACGAAACCGCGTGGCAGCGGGCAAGAGAGACCATCGAGATGTCCTTCGATGTGCCTCGGACCTCTCAGCTCCCCATCGAGGCCGAGTTGCTGCACGCATTGGTCCGCAGGGGTGACCTGGTGCAGATCGAGCCTGATCTCGTATTCACGAACACGCAAATCGAGTCGATCTTGAGCGGCACCGTCGAACTTCCGGACGGGTTCACCGTCAGCGCCTTCAAGGACCATTTCGGGATGTCGCGACGTCAGGCAGTTCCGCTTCTTGAGTGGCTCGACAAACGTGGCGTGACCCTGCGCCAGGGCGACGGACGCGTCGTACGTAACCGATTGGGAAGTATCTAGGAGCTACGCCGACCTGAGCACCGCGTGGCGGCGCTCGGTCTCGGTGAGACCGCCCCAGATGCCGTACGGCTCCTTGATCTGGATCGCGTACTCGCGACATTCTGGAGCCACGGGGCAAACCTGGCAGACGGCCTTGGCCCTGATCTCGCGACGTTCGCGTTCGTCTTTTCGTTCTTGGGTACTGGGAGGGAAAAAGAGGTGAGAATGGTTACCGCTACACAGTGCGACAGGTTGCCAAGATCGATCACGCGACATCACAGGAGTTCCACCGTCCTTCTTGATTAGGTCTATGCCCGCGTGGCGAGCAGCGACTCACACACGCGATGACGAACCTAGCCGCGAGATGCCGAATCCGCTAGGGCTATTTTTCCCACTCTTGACGTGGCATTGCCTACTCGGTGGCCGAAGTCGTCACCACAGGATCGACCTCGAGCAGAAGACCAGTGACGCCGACGATCTCGACCGGAACACCGGCTGCGATCTCAACACCTCGATCGGCGGTTGCCCTCCACCTCGCACCCGAGACAAGAACCACACCGAGAGGGTCCAAGTCCGACACCGTTACGCACCGGGTTCCGAGCATGTCTTCTCTACCAAACGTTGGCGTCGCAAACCGGCCGCGGACGACCGTCGTCAGCGAGTACCAGATGAACACGACGATCGACGCTGTAGCTACAACGACAAGCCATATGGCCGGCGGATATGCAGGACGCGACGTGGTGAACGTCAGACCGCCCGCCAGAACCAGAAGGGTGCCGACGACCGCGCGCCATCCGACGCGGTTCTGGATGAAGCCCCACACCAAGAACGCAACGCCTGCAAGCACCATCGCCACAGCC
Source organism: uncultured Kiloniellales bacterium (assembly GCA_964196275.1). Lineage (GTDB taxonomy): Bacteria > Actinomycetota > Acidimicrobiia > Spongiisociales > UBA5794 > UBA5794. The sequence goes on from CAXMSN010000112.1 coordinate 4,882, forward strand.
GGCCACCACATCGGGAGGGTCGCAAGACCGTAGCCGGCGAGAATCATCGAGAACCCGGCGACGAACGCCATGAGCCCCGATCCAGCTGCGTAGAACTCGAACACCGCAAACGCGAGTGCAAACACCAGGAAGAGGAACGCCGTCTCGGGTCGCGACCCAAGCCGGAGGAATCGATCGATCAGACCAGCTTTGACGAACGTCACGTTTCTCGAGGCGACAACGAACTCCTGCCCATCGATGGTCTCGGTCGTCGCCGTTGAGAGCGTGAACGACTGCCCGCCCCTCTCGAGTGTCACACCGTCAAGGGACACGATCAACTGGCCGAGCGCAGGGTCAAGCCTGTCGACGAAGCCTTCCACGGTCGGCTGATCGACCGAAACCGTCACCGTCGCATCGGCAAGCACGCCAACGGTCGCGGCGACCCCGCCGGGGTCATCCCCGGGGCGGACCGACGGTGACTCTTCGCCGCTGCGCTGCACAGCAGGGCTGAGATATCCCACGCTCGTACCGGGCGCAGCGGATCGCAAATCGGCGTGGTTCGCCAAGAAGGCTGCGCCACCATATGCGACCGCGGGATTGGGACCGATCCATGAGATGACAGGGGCGTTCGCGGCGAGAACCGCGTCGTACATGGCTCCGATGTCACCTGACGATGCCCCAGGGCTATCGATCTTGAGGACGAACGCATGTACTTCGTCAGCTCGAAGTGCCTCGACGACGTAGTCAATGATCCGCTGATCGATGGGATCGGAGACCTCGACGACGACGATCGGATGATCATCCACAACATCGGTCGGGTCATCATCACCGTGTGCGAACGCAGACACTGAGGCCAATGCGAACGCAATGACGAGTGACAGGCCGATGAGGAAGCGCAAGTACCGCACGGCGGCAGGATATCGAGTCGACCTCTCGTAGTTCCGGCCACGGCCAGGCACGCGGTACCCTATGGCCATGCGCACGATCCTCCTTGTTTCCGATACTGCGTCGGTCACCGATCGCGTCCACACGGCGCTGGCTGGTGCAGACGTCGTGATCGTCGACCACACGGACCCTGAGACGGCATCCGAAACCGCCTATTCCTCTGAGGTTGACTCGGTTGTCGTCGAGATGCAGGTCGGTGCGATGGGTGCGATGGCTGTGACACGGGCGATGCGAGCGGCGAGCGGTGACACAGACTCGATCCCCGTGACGATCCTCCTTGACCGGCCCGCCGATGCATTCCTCGCGGGACGATCGGGTGCAGCCAACTGGGTTGGCAAGGGATACACCAGCACCGAATTGCGCGAGGCGATCGGTATTGGTAGCTGAGCGAATGTCATCCGATTCCGACCCTGGCAGTAGCTACCTACCGCCGAACAGTCTTCGATGACAGCCGAAACGTTCATCTATCTGGCGATTCTCGCCGTGTGCACGGCCGCATCCGGCTTCTTCTCTGGGTCTGAGACCGCGCTCATCGGTATCTCGCGAGAGCGAGTGCATCTTCTTGCAGAGGAAGATGCAGCTGGCAAGAAGCTCGAGCGGCTGACTTCCGAGCCGGACCGGATGCTTTCGACCCTGCTTGTTGCGAACAACACAGTCAACGTGCTGTCCGCTTCGGTTGCAACCATCCTGTTCATATCTCTCGTCGGCGAGACGTGGGGGCCCTGGGTCGCGACCGGTGTGATGACGGCTGTGATCCTCGTATTCGGTGAGATCACGCCGAAGACCATCGCCGCACGACATCCTGAGAAGTTCTCACTCCGCGTCGCCCCGACGATCTGGAACCTCTCGATCGTTCTCGCCCCGATCGCAAGCTTCTTCACCGCGATCACCCGCATGCTGCTGAGGCTTCTCCGAATCGACACCGATGGCGCCGGTGACGGTGTCACGGAAGACGACATCAGAGCGCTTGCCGCGCTCGGCGAGCGGGGCGGGCACATCGAGGAAGCCGAGAGGGAGATCATCGATGCCCTGTTTCACTTGGCCGACCGTTCGGTTCGTGAGGTCATGACGCCAAGGCTCGACTTGATCACGCTTTCGACACCGATCACTGCGGCGGCGATACGACAGGCTGTAACTGAGACCGGCCACTCCCGATTCCCGGTGGTCGCAGGGGAACTCGACGATCTCATCGGAATCGTCCACGTCAAAGATCTCCTCCAGAATCCTGAGTACGAGACCACACCTGATCTCTCCGACCTCGTGCGGAGGCCGGTCTATCTCCCAGAGACCATGTCCGTGCTCGACACACTTGGCGAGATGCGGGCCAAGCGATACGCGATGGCGATCGTCGTTGACGAGCACGGGGGCGTCGAGGGCGTCGTGACGGTCAAAGACCTCATGGCAGAGCTTGTCGGTGAACTCCAGGATGAGTACGACCCAGGAACACCCTCGGTGACACAACTCGGACCGAGCATTTGGATCGCGGACGGACGCTTGGACATCGATGACCTGGAGGAAGCCCTGGACGCCGACTTGGAGCAAGGTCCCTATTCGACGGTTGGCGGCTACATCATGTCCATCTTCGGTCGCGTCCCCGATGATGGGGACCAGGTCGCTGCTGATGGCTACCAGTACACAGTGCTGACGATGGACCGACAGCGGGTCGACAGGGTGAGGGTCGAGAGACTGGGCTAATTGGTACAGTTCCACCCATCGGGACGTGGCGCAGCTTGGTAGCGCGCATCGTTCGGGACGATGAGGTCGACGGTTCAAATCCGTCCGTCCCGACTACAAAGCCCCTTCGCATCAGCGGAGGGGCTTTCGCTATTCGGGAGGCGCAGTCGAATTCCACCGCGGCACCTATGCGCGGACATCCATCTGCAGGTATTCGGTCACCTTGAGGAAGTTGGGTGGGTCCTTGGTCTTGGGTGGAAGCAGTTGCCACGCCTCTTGTTTCGAGATGAGCTTCGGGGATTCAAGGTCGAACCGATCACCATCGACTGCCACCGTCGCGGTTCCCGAGGCCAGCACGTTCGGCACCCAATCCGACTCGGATTCGTACACGAGAAAAAAGACGAAGCCGCCAGCGACACGGTGAGCACCAAGCGGCGTCCGATACGTTTCGCCGGACGACCTACCAACGTGCGTCAGCACTGGTCGGACACCTCGATCGAGTTCTGGGGGGGTGAATACCCGCTTGTTGATCAGTGAGATGAACCTAGGAAGAGCCAAAGTCAACTATCGGTCTACTCACCGGTGAACGTTGGACGTCGCTTCTCTATGAACGCGGTGACGCCTTCGTAGAAGTCCGTGGTCTCGCCCGCTGCCATGATGCCTTGGCCCTCTGCCTTCATCTGGGCAACAGGATCGTTCTTGAGAGATGAACGGAGGAGATGGCGCGACCGCACATAAGCACGCGTCGGTCCGCGGGCGAGTTTCTGGGCGATTGCCGATACCTCGGACTCGAACTCGTCAGCAGCTACCGCTTTGTTGATCAAACCAAGGCTGACCGCCTCCCTCGCCGTCACCCGCCGGTTGGTCAGGATCATGTCCATTGCAACCCGCGTGCCAACCAGCCTCGGAAGGAAGTAGGTGCTCGACCCGTCTGGTGACACGCCGATCCCGGTGTACGCCATGGTGAAGATCGCATCATCGACTGCGACAGCGAGGTCGGTTGCCATTGCGACACCCATCCCTGCGCCTGCGACGACACCGTTGATCGCCGCGACGGTCGGAAACGGCAGATCGAGCAGAACCTGGACTGCACCGTGGAGTCCTTCGATGACCGCTGCCATCACGTCGGCTGGGTCATCCCTGTTGTCGTAGAACGACTGAACATCGCCACCGGCACAGAACCCACGGCCCGTTCCCGTCAGCACGAGCACACGAACCGAGGAATCCTGAGAGAGGTCGGTAAGGGCGTCCCGAAGCTGATTCGCCATCTCGACTGACAAGGCATTCAAGGACGTAGGGTCGTTCAGCCGTACCGTCGCGACGCCATCGGTATTCGTGACAACCATCATCGATTCATCTGCCATGCATCCTCCTAGGACCTTCGCCTCGACCCTAGCGGCGGGTCAGTCGAGCAAGAGTTCCGCCAACTCGACGGCGTTGAGCGCAGCCCCCTTGCGCAAGTTGTCGCCGATCGCAAACAGGCTTATCCCTCCGCGATCGCCCACGGTTTCACGCAACCTGCCAATCAGAACGTCGTCGATTCCGGTCGAATCGAGGGGTGTCGGTACTCTTCGGTCGTCCCAGAGTTGGGCACCGGGAGCGTCGCCGAGGACCGCGACAGCCTCGTCAAGGTCGACCGGGCGGTCGAACCACATGGTCGCGGCGATCCCGTGCCCGACCATCACAGGGACTCGAACGCATGTGGGCTCGATGGCGATCTCCTCGCGGTCAAGGATCTTCCTGGTTTCGTACACCAGTTTCCATTCTTCATCGGTGTAGCCACCCTCAACGATGGAACCGGCGAGAGGTACGACGTTGTATCCGATGGGCCTGGCGTACAGCCCATCTGCAGGCTCCTCCCACGAGCCAGAGATGAGCGCACCTGGATCCGCGCCAAAGTGCGCGATCTCTTCCGAAAGGCTCACGATGCCCGTCTGGCCGGAACCGGAAACGCTCTGGTAGGTGGACGCGAACATCGTCCTAAGGCCTGCAGCGTCGTGGAGCGGTCCCGCAGCCATCATCAGTGCCATGGTCGTGCAATTCGGGTTGGCGACGATGCCTGAATGCTCCTTGATCGCCGAGTCGTTGACCTTGGCGACGACGAGAGGGACATCCTCCTGCATCCGGAACGCAGAGGAATTGTCGATGACGGTGGCGCCAGCCGCTACGAACTGCGGAGCGAAGTCCAGGGATCGCGCTCCTCCCGCGGAGAAGAGAGCGATGTCGATGTCCGAAGGATCCGCAGTCGCAAGATCCTCGACGACGACCTCCCCCCACTTCGTCTGAACCGCTGTGCCCGCGCTCCGGGATGACGCCATCATCCTGAGACCATTCACCGGGAATCCCCGTTCCTCGAGAATCGAGAGCATCGTGGTCCCTACGGCGCCCGTGGCACCAACGATCGCCACGCGGGGAGCATCGAACGTCTTCATCAGCCAGCTTCTCCATCGAGTCCGAACCCAGTATGGAGAGCCCTCACCGCTGCGCCAACTTGGTCGCCTCTCACGACGCACGAGATCCGGATCGGAGACGTCGAGATCATCTCGATGTTGATCCCGTTATCCGCCAGGATCCTGAACATGCGTGCCGCAACTCCAGACTCGGTCTTCATCCCGATGCCGACAACGGTGACCTTCGCTATCTCCTCATCCACCGTCACGCCGCCTGCCCCAACGGCTTCGGCCACTGCCTGCGAAACAGCTAACGCCGTGTCGAGCACCGCGATCGGGACGGTGAAGCTGATATCGGTTGAGCCATCGTGCGAGACGTTCTGGACGATCATGTCGATGTTCAGACCCTCGGCGGCGAGCGGTTCGAACAGGCTTGCTGCGACACCAGGCGTGTCCGGCACGCGGTACACGGTGAGCTTCGCCTCCGAGGCATCGTGGGCAATCCCACGGACAACTGCTTGTTCCATCGTCTCCTCCTTGATCCATGTCCCATCGCCATCATGAAACGACGACCGCACATGGATCGGAATGTTGAACCGTCTCCCGAACTCGACCGACCTCGGCATGAGCACACCCGCACCCGCCGAGGAGAGCACGAGCATCTCCTCATATGTGACCTCGGCGAGTTTCTCGGCACCATCGACGATCCTGGGATCTGCCGTGTACACGCCATCCACATCGGTATAGACCTCACACCTGTCAGCTGAGAGAGCAGCGGCGAGAGCGACCGCAGTGGCATCGGATCCGCCCCTCCCCAGCGTGGTGACATCCTTCGAACTGGGATCGACGCCCTGGAAACCGGCAATGATCGCGACCTTCTTCTCTTCGATCGCCTCGCGCACCCTGTCAGCGCGGATGTCCACGATCTCAGCTTGGCCGTGTCGGCCCGTCGTGAGGATTCCTGCCTGTGAACCTGTCAGGCTTGTCGCCGACACACCGAGATCCTGAATGGCCATTGCCACGAGCGACATCGTGACCCGCTCCCCGGCTGTGAGGAGCATGTCCAACTCCCTCGGGTGGGACCGGCCTGATACCTCACTCGCAAGTTCGAGGAGTTCGTCCGTCCCCCTGCCCATCGCACTGACCACCGCCACGACGCTGTTTCCAGCGCTGTACGTGTCCACGATGCGCTGAGCGACGCTTCTTATCCGGTGGGCGTTCGAGACAGAGGTTCCACCGTACTTCTGTACTACCAGTGCCATGGCTCGCGATTGTAGGTGTAGCTGGCAAGGACCAATACTCTCGCTCAATGCGAACCAGAACAATCTTCACCGTCATTGCAGCGATCTCGATCGTCGCGGCCGGATGTTCTTCTGACGATGGAACGGCCACAACCACCAGTCTTTCGGCCCCGACAACGGTTGCACAAACGACGGCACCGACGACGGCACAAGCAACGACACCGACGACCGTCGCACAGCCCACGGGACTTCCACCTACGTCGTACTCCGAGTTCAGGCAGCAGGCTGCAACCTGCGGAGCGGACACGCCAGCTGAGGCGGCCGAAATGACGTTCACCGAAGCCGGAGATGCCGATGTCGCCGGACAGACAACGATCACACTGAACACCTCGTGCGGTCCGATCACCATCGTCGTGGACTCAGACGCTGCTGAGGAAACGGTGAATTCGTTCATCTTCCTTGCGGAACAGGGCTACTTCGACGGAACGGTGTCGCACCGTGTTCTCCCAGGCTTCATGATGCAGGCGGGCGATCCGACGGCAACCGGGTACGGTGGACCCGGTTACTCCATTTCAGACGAACTCCCTTCAGATGGATTCATGTACGAACGAGGCATCGTGGCAATGGCGAACGCGGGCCCGAACACAGGTGGAAGCCAGTTCTTCATCATGTTCGGAACCGCCGACTGGCTGCCAGCGAGCTACTCGGTCTTCGGGAGGGTTGTCGACGGATACGACGCTCTCGATGCGATCGAGCAGGTTCCTCTCGGAATGAGCGCATCGGGCGGCGGTCCTCCATCCACGCCTCTCGAGACGGTCTACATAGAGTCGGTCACCGTCGAGCGGTAGACTGGGGTCATGGCGACCGACAAACGAGATCGGCAGAGGGTCAACAAGGACCTCAAGCGGGCTGAAGAGGCCAAGACGGCCAAGAAGTCTCACCGGTACAGCGTGATCAAGAAGTACCTCTGGTATACGGTTCTCTTCGCAATGGCGATCATCGCGATGAAGGCCTTCTTGGGCTGACAGATGGCGGTCGACCTTCACCTGCATTCGTCTTGTTCTGACGGAACGGACACGCCAGCCCAGATCGTGGAACTCGCCGCCGCTGAGCACATGAGGTGCATCGCGCTCACTGACCACGACAACCTCGATGGCATCGACGAGGCCAGGCTGGCATCTGAGGCTGCGGGCATCGGTTTCATCCCCGGCATCGAACTCTCGGTCGATAACGACGGGGCCAAGATGCACATGCTCGTCTACTTCCTCGAGCCTCGAAGCGGTCCGCTACAGGATCGGCTCGCCGCGCTGCGACAAGGTAGGGATCGACGCAATGTGGCGATCATCGAGAAACTGAACCAGCTGGGGTACGAGATCACCGCCGATGATGTCGCCAAACATGCGCACGGGCGATCGGTGGGGAGGCCCCACATCGCGGACGCGCTCGTGGAGAAGGGCGTGGTCGCGACAAGGAACGATGCCTTCGATGGGCTTCTCAGCGACGGAGGTGTCGCCTACGTCGAGCGAGATCGGCTCACGGCCCTCGATGCGATCAGTCTTGCCCGAGAGTCCAACGCTGTTCCGGTAATCGCACATCCGACAACGATCGGGTTGAGCAGCGCAGAAGCAGGCCCGACGTTCCGATCGCTCGCAGACCACGGTCTCGGAGGCATCGAGGCACACCACCCAAAGCACAGCCTGCCTTTGAGGGCGAAATTCGAGGAGATCGCATCCGATCTCAACATCGCGGCAACGGGTGGATCGGATTATCACGGTGCGGGTGTGCGCGAGTTCAGGGTCGGCAAGGGCACCGGAGACCTCCTGGTTCCCGACCGTGCCGTCGACCAGTTACGGGATCAGCTCAACCGATAACGCTTCATGGCACGGCTTCGTGCACCGATATACGGGGACGAAGGAGTGTTGATGTTTCAACTTCCAAAACGCGCACCTATCTCATATGAGGACATGCGGCGCCCATTCAACCTGCTCCGCATGTCGGGAGCGCTCATATTCGTTGGTGCCGCAGCAGTCGGATCCATCCAGACAGGCGATGCCACCGCTCTGGTATTGACGATCCCCGCTCTCTTCGTGGTCGGCGACTCGACATTTCGCCTCAGAACGGACGCACCTGCCTTCCCCGGCCTGATGGTCGACGCCACAGCCCTGTTCGCTGCTCTCGCCCTAAGAGGCACATCGACGCCAACGAGTGCCGTCGTCATGATGTATCTCCTGGTGGCGTCGGCCCTGCTTCTGCCGATGGCCCAGGCGGCGTTCGTCGTTGCCTATTCATTCGTCCTGTGGATTCTCCTGAGCATCGTTGGTTCATCCGCAACAGACGGGCCCTTCGGGATGATCGAGCGCGCCGGTTTTGGTGTCGGATTCGACCGAGTGATGGTCTCCGTGATGATCATCTCTGTAGCGGTCGTCATGCTCGGGGCAATCAACGCCCTTCTTCGCGCACAGGATCAGCAAACAGAGGCACTCGCGCAAGAGAGGCGAGCCGTAGAGCTCAAGAACGAGTTCGTCTCGATGGTGAGCCACGAACTCCGCACACCCCTCACCGGGATCGCTGGTTTCACCGACACACTGAGCGACACATGGGAGAGCCTTCCCACCTCTGAGGTGGACGAGTTCCTGTCGATCATGAGGCGCGAGACCGACCACCTCACCAATCTTGTCGAGGACATCCTTGTGATCCCACGTCTTGAGGCTGGCCATCTGCGACTCGACCCATCCATCATCGATATCGCGATCGAGACCCGTGCGGTCGTTGCGATGATCCGCTCTGAGTCCGGCGAGTTCTCCGTGTCGATTCCCTCAGGGGTGATGGTGTACGCGGACAAGACTCGCCTGAGGCAGATCCTTCGCAATCTTCTGGAGAACGCTGACAAGTACGGCGGAGATCAGGTACTCATCGAGGGAGAACTCACTGGCCCCGGTCAGTACACAGTCTCGGTTTCGGACAACGGGACCGGGATCGGCGAGGACAGCCAGGAGCGCATCTTCCAACACTTCGAGCAGCTCTCAACAGGAGATGCCAGACAGGAACAGGGAGTCGGACTCGGCCTTCCGATCGCCAGGAAGCTCGCTCGTGCCATGGGCGGCGACCTCTGGTACGAGGACAGGTTCCCGATGGGTTCGAACTTCAAGTTCATCGTGACACTCGCCAGCAGTCAGCACGCGGAAACGGCCGAATCGGTCGACGCAGCAACAACCCACTGACGCGCATCGCTCGGGCAGCCGGTACCGTGCGCCCATGCTCCCGTACAACATCCATCATGTCGCCATCGCCGTGAACGATCTCGACGCGTCGATCGCATCGTTCGCCGAGAAGTACCGACTTGAGGTGCTTTCGCGCGAGCGCATCGAGGAGCAGGGAGTCGAAGAAGCGATGATCGCGTGTGGTGGCTCACACATCCAGTTGCTTCAGCCGCTCGACGCCATGTCACCCGTCGGACGTTTCCTGAGTCGGAACGGAGAAGGGATGCATCACATCGCCTTCGCCGTCGTCGATATCGAGGAAGCGTTGGACCATCTCAAGACCGTTGGTGTCGAACTGATCGACGAGTCCCCCCGCATCGGCGGCGGCGGCCACAAGATCGCGTTCGTGCACCCCAGGGACCTTGCGGGCACCCTGTTCGAACTGGTGGAGATCGGTAATGGCTAGGACTCTCGAGATCCAGGGAGGAGCGGGAGCCGAAGTGACGGCCGCGATAGCAGCGGTGGTCAGCGCCATCGAGGAGCAGGAGCGAGAGGCCGCAGCGACCCGACCGAAACCCGTCCGGCGGAGCCAATGGGCACAGGCCGCAAGGCCGCTCGAGCGGAGAGCACCGATGACCTCGCTTGAGTACGACCGCATGCCAGGGAGTTCGGACGAAGAAGACGAGTACTTGCCTGGCGTCTGACAACGGACTTCGGACTTCGACTTCGATTCTGCACACGAAGTAGTCTTGACACCATGAATCCCGTCATCTGTTCCATCGCCCGCACCCCGATCGGAAGATTTAGCGGTGTGTACTCGCCGCTCTCTGCAGTCGACCTCGGCGCCGTCGCCATTCGGGGCGCCCTCGACAGGGCAGGCCTCGAACCGGGTCAAGTCAACGAGGTCCTGTTCGGACACGTCATTCAGGCGGGCCAAGGCCAGATCACATCACGTCAGGCCGCCGTCAGGGCAGGCATTCCCATGACCGTGCCTTCAACAACGATCAACAAGGTGTGCCTGTCCGGAATGACCGCCATCCAGGAGGCGGCGAACCACATCCGACTGGGCGAATCAACGTTCGTGGTTGCCGGGGGCATGGAGTCGATGACGAATGCTCCGTATCTCCTCCCGAACGCCCGAACGGGATTTCGCATCGGCGACACCACAGCAGTCGATGCGATGACCCATGACGGCCTCTTCTGTTCGTTTGATTCATGCATGATGGGCGAGACATCTGACCTCAAGAACGGGGACCTCTCCATCGGGCGCGATGAGCAGGACCGGTGGTCAGAGGAGTCCCATGTACGGGCGGTCGAAGCAACGGACTCAGGCCTCTTCGAACGAGAGATCGTCACGGTCACGGTTCCAGTGCGCAAGGGAGAACCTCTGATCGTGACACAGGACGAAGGCATCCGCAGGGAAACCACGATGGAGACCCTTGGCAAGCTCAGGCCTGCATTCAACGCGGGCGGCACCATCACTGCTGGCAACGCATCTCAGATCTCGGATGGCGCCGCAGCGGTTGTTGTCGCCGATAGGGACGCAGCCGAAGCGGCTGGACTCCCGATTCTCGCCGAAATCGTCGCATACGGTCAGGTAGCCGGACCGGATGCCACATTGCATGAGCGGCCGGCCGAAGCCATCAACGTCGCCCTCAAACGTGCGGGCCTCGAGGTTGACGACATCGATCTGTTCGAGATAAACGAGGCGTTCGCATCCGTTGCCATGTATTCGGCACACATGCTTGGCGTCAACCACAGCAAGGTGAACATCCACGGAGGCGCCGTCGCACTCGGACACCCACTTGGCGCGACAGGAGCCAGACTCATCGTCACCCTCATCTCAGCTCTCCAGACAACCGGTGGAACCCTCGGGGCAGCAGCACTGTGCGGTGGTGGTGGGCAGGGGGACGCCCTGATCGTGAGGATGATCTGACATGAGAGTTGCCAGCTATCTACCCGACCGAAACCTTGCGCTCGAACTCGTTCGCGTGACCGAAGCGGCGGCGATCTCAGCGGCAAGACAACAGGGCAGGGGTAACAAGGAGATCGTCGACCAAGCAGCTGTCGACGCTATGAGGCAGGTCCTGGGACGAACCAGCCTCGACGGTGTCATCGTCATCGGCGAAGGCGAGAAGGACGAAGCACCGATGCTTTACAACGGAGAAGTCGTTGGCAATGGACTTCCGCCGGAAGTGGACGTCGCCGTCGACCCAGTGGACGGGACACGCCTCACGGCAGAGGGACGAGGAAGCGCCCTCGCAGTTATCGCCCTCGCCGAACGCGGGTCGATGTACGCACCGGGCGACCTTGTGTACATGGACAAGATCGCGGTCGGGGAAGAGGCGGCTGGATCGATCGACATCAACGCGCCAGTGTCTTACAACCTCAATCAGGTCGCAAAGGCCAGAGGTAAGGAGATGTCAGAGATCACCGCGGTCGTGCTCGACCGGCCGCGAAACGAGGGCTACATCAAGGACATCCGTGAGGCGGGAGCGAGGATCTCACTCATAGGAGATGGCGACATACAGGGAGCCATCACAACGGCGATCGCAGAAACTGGACTCGACATCCTGATCGGGATAGGCGGATCTCCCGAAGCAGTCACAGCCGCATGTGCCATGGCCGCTCTTCGAGGAGAGATCCAATGCAAGCTCTGGCCCCGTACCGACGAAGAGAGGCGGTACGCCGCGGACAACGGGCACGACCTCGACCAGGTGCTCGGCACCCGGGACCTCGTTGACTCGGATGACACGTTCTTCGCTGCAACGGGAGTCACCACCGGCTCGATGCTCAAAGGCGTTCGCTTCGGGGGTGTCCACACCACCACCCACTCAGTAATCATGCGCTCACGCTCGGGCACGGTTCGCTTCATCGAGGCGGACCACCGCGTCGAGTGGGTTGAGGGAACACGGGTCGTCGAGCACGAGTAGTCGGAAGACCACGGACCACGGACCACGGACCACGGAATGCAGCGGCGATCAGGGGTCGGCGACCAAGGGCGCTAGCGCTGCGTCGTAGTGGGGGGCGACGGCTACCCAATCGTATTGCAGGGCTGCTTTCCGCACGGCCGGGTCGATCTGGGTGGTCAAGGATTGCTCGACGAGCGTTGCTGCTTCGGTGGGATCGTTGAACAGCGAACTCGACGGCTCCCCGCCGATCGCATCTATTCGTTCTGGATAGACCAAACGGTTGGGCAGCACGGGTTGGGCTCCAGCGGCGATTGCCTCAACCACGCCGATGCCGAAGAACTCTTGGTCGGCCGTCGAGAGCACGACCGCAGCTTCCAGAAGGATGGACTCGTATCTGTCTCGCTCGGCATAGCCGCGGTGGATCAGCCTGACCCCGAGCCGCTCAGTGATCTCGGCAAAGGTTGGCGGGACTGACACGAACACTTCGCCACACATCGCCATCCTGAAGTCCACGCGCCTATCGATCAGGATGTCGACGATCGCCTTGAGTTCCTCGGGACCCTTGTCGTGCTCCCACCGCTGGTTCCACACGATCAGCGGTACGCCAGCCGGACCGGCTCTGGCTGCTGAGAGCGCCGCGAGCTCCACGCCGACAGGAAGAACGATCGAGGCATCGAGCACGTCACCCACCCGGTGCACGTGCTTGTACTCGGGGAAGGCGTTGAGGAACCGCATTGCCTGATCGGCGAAGACCGACCTGTGGTACTCAGAGTTGAAGATGACCAGGTCCGACACAACTGCCGAGGCCCAGTTCTTCATCTGATAGGTGAGATCCACCTTGTCGGCAGGAGACAACGGATAGGTGAACTGGCTCTCGTGAAAGTAGGTCGCGATCGGCACGCCCGGCACTACGTTGCGAACCGCACCTGCAAATGCCGACACGTCCATCATCGACGATGCCAACACGACATCGGGGGCCCAACCAGCCTCGACGACTTCGCCAACCTGCTCAGCGAGTGTCAGGAATCCGCCGTGCATCCGCCACTTCCAGAATCGGGCAGGCAGTGTCACAAGGCGAACATCGTGGTCGGAGTGGGCTACGTATCCGTCAGCCCAAGCCTTATGACTACCCCCGTAATACGGCTCCACCAACAGAATCTTCACGATTCCTCAGGCACCCTCATCACAGTTCCTTACGCCCCGATAAGGCGCGACCGAGTGTGACCTCATCTGCGTAGTCGAGGTCGCCGCCTACGGGGAGACCACTCGCAAGGCGTGTGACCATTACGCCCAGAGGCTTCAGACGTCTCGCAACCACCATCGCCGTTGTGTCGCCCTCGAGAGTCGGATTCGTAGCGGCGATCACCTCTTTGACCTCTTCGACCCGAACCCTGTCAACCAACTGGGAGATTCGGAGTTGGTCCTCATGGATACCGGCAATCGGATTAACCGCACCGCCGAGAACGTGGTAGCGGCCCTTGAAGATCTGCGTGCGTTCAAGCACGGGGATGTCCTGGGCACGTTCAACGACACAGATCACTGATGTGTCCCTGCGGAGATTCGTACAGATGGAACATTCCACTTCTGCAGTCACGTTGTAGCAACGCTGGCACAGGCGGACCGTCGAGCGCATCTCGCTGATGGCATCGGCAAGTCGCTGGGCATCGGCTTCCTCGACATTCAGCAGGTGAAACGCAATCCGCTGAGCACTCTTTCGGCCCACACCGGGGAGCCTCGACAGCTCATCGATCAGACGTTGGACGGGAGGCTCAAACATCAGCCGAGCATGCCACCGAGATCAAGGCCACCGGCCACTCCGCCCATCGAGGACTGTGCGTCTGCGTTCATTGCGATGCTGGCCTGATTGACTGCAGCGACAATGAGGTCGCCGACCATCTCTGCGTCGTCGGGATCGAGAACCCCTGGGTCGAAATCCACAGAGATGAGCTCGCCCGAGCCCTTGATCGTCGCCTTCACGACCCCTCCGCCGGACGTTCCCTCGTACGTCTTATCGGCAAGTGCCGCCTGCGAGGCGACCATCTGTTCCTGCATTTGTTGTGCCTGCTGCATGAGCTGGCGCATATCTTTTGGCATTCGTGACATGCGTCGAGGGTAGCGACGTCGGGCACACCATCCGTGCACTGGGCACGCCCAACCGAAGCGATCGGTGGGCCACTGCCGATGTACTCGTCTCACGCTCCGTCTACTGTTCCGGTAATGCACTATCAGGCCCTCTACCGCAAGTACCGCCCTCAGCGATTCGATGAAGTCATTGGTCAGGACCACGTGACATCAACGCTCGCACGAGAGGTGATCGAGGAGAAAGTAGCGCATGCATATCTGCTTGCTGGTCCTAGGGGAACGGGCAAGACGACCACCGCACGGCTGCTTGCGAAGTCGCTGAACTGCGCCAACCGGGGTGAGGATGCCGAGCCTGACAACGAGTGCGCAAGCTGCATTGCGATCACCGAAGGAACGTCACTCGATGTGATCGAGTTGGATGCGGCATCGAACAACAAGGTGGAGGATGTCCGCGAGATACGGGTGAAGGCTGGAACCGTCGCTGCTGCGGAGGGCGCTAGGCGCGTCTACATCCTGGATGAGGCACACATGCTCACGCGGGCCGCTGGGAACGCGCTTCTCAAGATCCTCGAGGAACCGCCAGAGCATGTGATCTTCGTCCTTGCGACCACTGAGCCGTACAAGCTCCTCGACACCATTCGGTCACGGGCCCAGCGCTTCGACTTCCACCCGGTTGCAACTGAGACGCTCATCACATATCTCGATGAGATCTCGACGAAGGAGGGCTTTGCAGCTGACCGATCGGCGCTCGAGGCGGTCACCACTCACGCCGAAGGCTCGGTCCGTGATGCCATGAGTCTGCTCGAACAGGTAGCTGCACTCGGAGCAGGCGGCGTGACAGCGAGCGGTGTCTCGAAAGCTCTGGGCCTCGCCGATCGGGAAGTGTTCGATCGACTCGTGACGCTCATAGCCGACGGTGACCCTGCTGGTGGTCTCGTGCTTGTGGCGGAACTCGCGACGCAAGGCGCCGATCTCCGTAGGTTCGTCGCTGACGCCATCAGCCACATGCGTGGCGTGTTCCTGGCCCAGTACGCATCCAACGTCGATGAGATCGTCGACGCCTCGTCAGAGACGATCGCCGAGTGGAAACAGCAAGCGACCGTGCTACCCAGTAGCGAGGTCCTGAGATCGATCGAGGAGCTTTCGTCCGCACTGCTCCAACTCCGCGATGGCAGAGAGGAGCGCCTCGTCGTCGAGCTCGCTGTGATCAGGCTGACGAATCCCGAGACGGTGCCGTCTCTTGAGGGAGTCCAGGCGAGGTTCGAACGGGTGGAGAGGGAAGTCAGAACGCTTCAGACCTCAGACTTCAGACCTCGGACCTCAGACTCGGCACCTGTTGCGGACGTCGGGGCGGCGGATCGGCCTTTTTCAGAAGACGACAGACGACAGACAACAGACAACAGACCAGAGGCGGAGGCAGAGGTCCAGCAATCTTCCGTCCCCCTTTCAAGGGGGACGGGCGAGCAAAGCGAGCCAGGGGGATCGAGCGACGCGGGCGACGACGGAAGTCGGACGATGGATGACGGAGCGGAAGCGGCAGACGAAATCCGAAATCCGAAATCCGAAATCCGAACAGAAGCTGAAGCGGAAGTTGAAAGTGATGCGGCCGGTGGCGACGTTTCGATTGATGCCTTTGAGAAGGCTTGGCCGGCGATGATGGCGGAGATCCGGCAGGACCTCGGGCCACGACGGCAGGCGCTGCTTCGGGAAGCTTCACCTCGTGACGTCGAGGGCGGGGTCGTTGTGTTCGAGGTTGCTGCACACATGCACTTCCATC
>CAXMSN010000113.1:0-22701 GCA_964196275.1 uncultured Kiloniellales bacterium
GCTCAGGATCCCGAACGGCACATCGAACTCATCCCTCAGCTTGGGGCCGAGGGGCGTAAGCGGGTGTGGTGCTCCGAAGAGGATCGCATCGGGCTCGAACGACTTCACCGCTTCGCGAACGAGTGCATGGGTCTTGGACGAGGGGAGCATGTATCCACGGTCGCCTCTCGTAACACCCGTCTCGTTCGGACTTGCGTTCGCATCGGACGGGCCGACCACGTGTACTGGATCCGGGTATGCGTCAACAAGGTTCTGAAGATAGATCTGGATACCACCCGGCTTCGGAGGGAAGTCGTTGGTAATGATCAGCAGACGCATGTCACTCGTCCATGTGAGGGGCGACGTTGTAGGACGCAACGCCAGGGCGGGTCTCGGTGAGCACCATGGAGGTCATCGACGTGTTCCTCGGAACGATCAGCCTCAGCCTTCCGATGTTCTTGAGACCGAGCACGTTGAGAGCGAGCGCCCGGATGGCCGCACCGTGGGAGACGGCAACGAACGGGTCACCGTTGCTGCGGCCCCACATCGATGTCATCGTGGCAGCCATCCGATCGCCAACAGCGGTCAGCGATTCTCCACCCGTGGAACCAACAGGGTCGTCAGTGGTCCCATCCGCATAGGCCTCGAATTCCTCTCGATAGTGCTCCAAGATCTCCTCGGTCGTCAGTCCCTCCCACCCGCCGAAGTACATCTCCATCAGGCCGTCGTCGGGTATCGGTTCAACATCGAGCGCCTCACCGATAAGCGCGGCTGTGGACGCTGCACGCTTCAACGGCGACGTGTAGATGGTCGGCACCCGCGGGGCTACAGCCCCAGCCGCAGTTGCCTGTGCGACACCTCTATCGGTCAGTGTGCTGTTGAGTCGGCCGTCCCATGTCCCGGCGACGTTGCCCTCCGACTGGCCGTGGCGTACGAACGTGACGGTCTGGCCCTCCGGTCCGAACTGTCGGGCTGTCGCGTCCAGGTGCGATGCATCGTTGAAGATGCGGACCTTCCGGTCGCCGTTCTCGAACACGATGATCTCGGTGCGCGCCGTGTTGTGGGACGGGATCATCGCCGCTCCACCTTCGATGCCAAGGATGTAGGACATCAGCGCCCAGATCGAGCCGCCGTGGGCGACCACCACCGCGTGGTCATCGGCGTCCATGGACTCGACGAGGCGCTCGAACGCACCGGCGATCCGTCGACCGAAGACAGACATCAGTTCGCCCCCACCGGGCGCGACATCGTCGCCTCTGATGAACGCCTCGAACTGCCCGGGATACCGATCGACAACCTCGTCGGTGGTGAGGCCTTCCCAGTTCCCGATC
The DNA here is from genome assembly GCA_964196275.1 of uncultured Kiloniellales bacterium. GTDB lineage: Bacteria > Actinomycetota > Acidimicrobiia > Spongiisociales > UBA5794 > UBA5794. The sequence continues at coordinate 1,311 of CAXMSN010000113.1, forward strand.
GAGAACTCACGCCAGTCCTTGTCGGGGCTCGGCGTTCCGAACGCTTCGGCGGTCCTCATCGTGCGCGGGAGATCCGATGCGATGAGTTGGTCGGGCGTGAACCCGGTGAAGCGGGCGGCAAGCCTGCTCAGTTGCTCCTCACCGTGGGAAGAGAGTCCGGACTCCGACGTTCCCTGCCACCGACGGTCGCGGTTCGCATTCGTCTCGGCGTGTCTGATGAGGGTGATGGTCTTGGGCACGTGCTCTCCGGTCGAACGGTGCGTAGGGTAGGAACATGCAGAATGCTCTCCTGTTCGCCCAGACGACGAACCTGCCCGAAGGCGGCGGGGGCGAGGTCTTCACCTGGCTGCTGCTCGCCGGTGGCATCGTTGCGCTCTGGTTGATGATCCGCAACACCCGCAAGAAGGCCTACCGCGACTACTGGGAGCGCAAGCAACGCGACGAGGCGCGGCGCCTCAATGATCCAGACATGGCGAATCCTGAAGACGACAACGGATAGTTCTTCCGTCCCCCTTTCAAGGGAGACGGGTGAGCGAAGCGAACCAGGGGAATCAAGGGAGCCGAAGGCACCGCGCCTGTGCCGTCAGCCGGTGTCGCGCAATTCGTCCGAGGCCTCGACCAACGCTGCGAAGCCGTCCAACTCGGCGACCGTTGGCTCTTCAGACCAAATTTGCACGCCACTCAGCAGGTCGGCGAAACGCTCCTCCTGGCCAGGCTTCACAACCACCACGATCGGAACGTCGTCGTCAATGACCTCTTGATAGCGTTTCAAGATGACACGGTGCTGGGGCCGGTCAAGATCGAGCTGGAAGATCATGCCGTGCGAAGACTGCACCTTCGGACAGGCACCCTTGATGATCGGACATGCATGGCCCCATGCAGGGCCATGACAGACCAGAACGGGATGCCCCAGACGCTCGAGGAATTCTTTGTCCAGAACCGCTTCGGTGGGCGTCACGTCCAGAATGAGACCGCTGAAATCAGTCATCGTTGCTCCTCTCCCTGCTCACATCTTCCCGTGAGCGGGAGGGACCGACAAGAGCCATAAGACCCTTTGTCGTCAGCCGTCGAGCAGCACGTACGTGGTCAGGATCGGTTTGTGGTCTGACGGCGCCTTCTCCGCGACGTGGAAGTCCACGACACTCGAGAGCGTCGGGCGGACTGGACCGCGATGCATCATCCAGTCGAGCACTTCCGGTGGTGCTTGGGCGAATGGCATCGCCGGGTACGTCGCCACGGCCTCACGACCAAGCGCCATGAAGGAATCCTCGAAGCCGGCCATCCGGAGTACGCGCAGAGGATGGATGTAATCGTTGAAGTCACCCATGAGCAGGAGTGGCTCATCGTCGCCCACCAGTCGATCAAGAGCGGCAGCTGCCGCCTCAGCCTGGCCGGTGCGCACGTTGACTCGGTCGGCGAGTTCGCGGACGTTGCCTGTCCAACTGAAGTGCGCGTTTGCGATCACAATCGTCTTCCCGGCCTCGTTGGTCAGACGCACCCACCACAGACGCCGCAGCTCCTCGATCATGGCGATGTCCTCCGCGCCGTACTCGACGAGGTCGAACAGGTTGGAGTTCCAGAAGATGTTCCCCTCGTGTGTCCATCCGGGGAGCGGATCGTCGACACTACGTATCGATGGAAGTGTCGCCTCTATGAGCGCTCGGGAGTCCGGAGTGAGCTCCTGGATACAGAGCACGTCTGGTTGATTGGCAGTCAGGAACCGTTCCAATGGCCTGAGACGCTCATCCCATCGATGCGTACCCCACAGGTTGTATGTACAGGCCAGGAAGGTGAACGGATGCATGAGGCCTCAGCCAACGTCGGCGACCACCACATTGTACCGAAGCGCGAAATCCGAAGTCCGCAGACCTCGTCATCGCCTATCCTTTCCGTCGACTAAACAGTAGAGCAGATCCCGCAAGGGAACACGGGCAGAGACCCTCCTGGCCTGAGCGGCGGCTTCATGCAACCATGCCCGATGAAGTCGCCAGAACTTCATTTCGTCCTCGCCGAACGCACAGATCAGCTTCATCACCGACACGGATGTACAGGCTCCGGGGCACAGGACATTCGCCGTCGTTCTGTTCACCGATGTCGTCGAATCCACGAAGTCGCCACTTGCAGAGGGAGATGGCAGCTGGAAGGAGCGACTCGACACCCACGACACAGCGGTTGGCCAGATCGTCTCGGAACACTCGGGGACGATCGTGAAATCGACAGGCGATGGGATCCTCGCCACATTCGACTCGCTGTCCTCGTCCCTCGACTCTGCAACCGCTCTTGTCGATCGACTCGGTGATCTCGGAATCCCCATTCGCGCCGGTCTTCACTCGGGCGAGATCGAACTGAGGGAAGACGATGTCAGCGGAACCATCGTGAACCTCGCAGCAAGGGTGATGGACACCGCAGGCGAGGGAGAGATCCTGACAACTGCAGCGATCCGCGACGGCCTGCTTGGAAACCGGTTCGATTTCTCGGACGCAGGTCAGCACGCCCTCAAGGGCTTCGAGGACAGTTGGCAGCTCTACCGCCTCAAGCCGACCCAAGCATGAGCCGGAAAAGGGAGGGGGCGTCGAGCGGGCCAACGACGTCGACCAGAGCGTTCGTCCACCCGACGTACATATCGGTGCTCTGCGTCTAGGCTCGCCGGACGCGCTGTAGGGAGCCGATACTTTGTCAACCGAAACACTCAACGACGGGCCAGGACTCGAGCTCATCCCGTCCAGTCAATCTGTCCGATCAACCGCCAATGCCGCTGCTACTGGCACATCTCGGCCGTCACTGGTCAGGAGAGCCAACGGAAAGGCCTTGCTTGTCGGGCTCGTTGTCGCAGGAGCGCTGATCTTGTCGGCCTGTGGTGACACCGCTCCCGATGCAGCCGAAGCGCCATCGTTGACGGCAGAAACGTCATCCTCCACCACCGTCGCAGACCCGGTGCCCAAAGAGGATGCACCTGCAGCGGAGGAGCCAGCCGCGGAGGCTGAAGAAACCGAAGTGGACGAGCCCGAGCCGCCACCGGCTGCAGAGTTCGATCCAGGCGTCGCTGCAGCACTCATCACCTCGTTCGACGTTACGCAAGGATCGCTGGTGTTCACGATCACCGTCGAGGGTGACGGTCAGGCTCTTGCTGAGTCACCAGACACGCAGTGGTATCAGCCCGTGTTCGAGTTCGACACAGCCGATGGCGCCTTCGCAATCGATGGAACCTGGGCACAGGGGCGGCCGTTCAGGGGCAGGGCGTTCGCAGGCGTCACGCAGAAGCTGATCGTTGACGCCGAGGTCACCGGCGAATGGATTTCACCAAGCACCATGGTGATCACTGCAGACAATTTCGGCTCGGACGAACTGCCAGCGGTCGTCAAGGTCATCCTCGGCGTCCGCGTCATAGATGCCGACGGCGAAGAGGCAAACTACGGCGACTTCGCCAAGTGGGAGCAGTAGGTCCCAGACGCGAGACGACCGCTCACCTGGAGCGGCCGCTTCGACTATCGGAATCGACTTCGTTCTCTAGATGAACGCGGAGGCGAAGATCAACGAGACGATGGTCATGACCTTGATGACGATGTTCATGGATGGGCCAGACGTGTCCTTGAACGGGTCACCGACGGTGTCGCCAACGACCGCCGCCTTGTGGGCATCTGAGCCTTTTCCACCGAAGGCACCTGCCTCGATGAACTTCTTTGCGTTGTCCCACGCTCCACCTGCGTTCGACATGTAGATGGCGAGTAGGAAGCCGGAGACCAGTGCACCAGCGAGAACGCCACCGAGCATCTCGACGGAGATGAACCCGACGACAAGGGGTAGCGCAACGGCCATGGCTCCAGGGATGATCATCTCTCTCAGCGATGCCTTCGTTGAGATGTCGATGCACTTCTCGTAGTCGGGAACGACGCCCTCTTTGCCGTCTCTGAGGCCTGGGATGTCACGGAATTGCCTGCGCACTTCCTCGATCATCTGGAATGCCGCACGACCGACGGCCTGGATCGTCAGAGCGGCGAACAGGTAGGGGAACATGCCTCCGATGAACAGTCCAACCACGACCCAGATGTCGAGAATGTTGAACTCCTCGACACCGACAGCCTTCGAGAATGTGAAGAACAGGGCAAGCGCAGTCACGGCAGCCGATGCGATGGCGAATCCCTTTGCAACGGCGGCAGTGGTGTTACCCAGGGCGTCGAGTTCATCAGTCGCTTCGCGGACGTCTGGATCGAGGTTCGCCATCTCGGCGATTCCGCCAGCGTTGTCTGCGATCGGCCCATAGGCGTCAACCGACACCGTAATGCCGAGGGTTGCGAGCACACCGATCGCAGCGATCGCCACACCGTAGATGCCACCATCTTGGACAGCGAGGTCGCCGAAGTAGTAGGCGCCACCCATCCCTAGGGCGACAACAATCACAGAGTATGCGGCCGACTTCTTGCCTTCAGCGATTCCCGCAAGGATCACGGTCGCCGGGCCAGTCTCAGACTGTCGGGCGATCTCTTTGACCGTCTTGTAGTGATCAGAGGTGTACCACTCGGAGATCTTGCCGACGACGATACCGACCACAAGACCGACCACAACGGAACCGAAGAATCCCCATGCGTTGTCGACACCCTCCACACCATTGAACATCAGCGGGGTGAGCACTGCGACGCCAACGACGGTGATCCCTGCAGCGGCCCAGGTGCCCGTGTGGAGCGCCTTGGCGAGGTTGTCGCCCTTCGGCTTGACGAGGAAGGACCCGATGATCGATGCGCCCATGCCGATCGCGGCGATCATCAGCGGGTAGAAGAAGGTGTGCTCGACATATGCCTGGCCAGCGAAGACGATCGCAGCGAAAGCGATCGGAGCCATGAGCGAGCCAACGTACGACTCGAAGAGGTCCGCACCCATCCCGGCGACATCGCCGACGTTGTCGCCGACGTTGTCAGCGATCGTCGCTGGGTTGCGAGGGTCGTCCTCCGGGATGCCGGCCTCGACCTTCCCGACGAGGTCTGCGCCAACGTCAGCGGCCTTCGTAAATATGCCGCCACCGACACGGGCGAAGAGTGCGATCGATGACGCACCGAGTCCGATGGCGGTGACGATGTTCGTCCAATCGTCCTCAAGGCCGAGAACATCCTTGAAGATCCAGATGCCGAAAGCGAAGCCGAGAAGGCCCAAGCCAGCGACGGTGAAACCCATGACCGCCCCACCACGGAACGCTACAGGAAGAGCACCGGCCGTTCCGCCGGTCCGCGCAGCCTCGGCCGTACGTGCGTTCGCAGCAGTGGCGATACGCATTCCGATGAACCCAGCAAGTGCAGAGAGAGCAGCGCCGAAGACATATGCGACGGCACCCCATGGCCTCCCCCAGTCGAGGAGGGCATAGATCAGGATCGCCATGATCACGACGAACCCGGCGATGGCCGTGTACTCGCGCTTCATGAACGTCATGGAGCCATCGCGGATGGCCCCCATGAGTTCGACCATGCGGTCGTTTCCTGGCGACAGGGCGACAACCTGGCGACCGTACAAGGCCGCGAGGAGAAGGGCCGCTACACCCATGGCCATGGCTACATACAGCCAAATATCTGGACTTGCCACAGAAAATCACTCCTGAAAGAGGGGGCGGGAGAACGGCGGCATTATAGGGAGAAGACGACAGAAAACGGACAACAGACCACGCAATACGCGGCACGTATTACGTACTACTGGTCGGTGCGACCATCACTTGCGCCACACCTCTGGATTGAAGAGGATGAGGATGGGGAGGATCTCTAGGCGGCCGATGATCATGAGTGAGGAGAGCAGCCACTTGCTTGCAGCGGGGAGGCCGAGGTAGTTGCCGGTCGGGCCGATGTCACCGAGGCCAGGGCCGACGTTGCCGAGGGAGGACGCAACGGCAGTCACCATCGTGATGATGTCCACGTCCGACCCGGCGAGGAATCCGATGATGGCGATGAGGAACGTGCCGGTCATGAAAGCGAACATGTAGAGAAGGAAGAACGTCTGGACGGTTTCCACGAGTAGGTCGGGGACCGCATCCTTCCCGACCCTCGTGACGAAGACGCCTCTCGGATGGATCAGCCGTCGAACATCGGTTCGCGAGGCTGAGGACAGGATCTGGAGCCGATCCGTCTTGATCGAACCGGACGTTGAACCGGCCATCCCGCCGACGAACATCAAACCGACAATCAGCACACCGAGCGCCGGGATCCACACGGCGAAGTCAACCGTCCCGTAGCCCGTCGTGGTCACGATCGTAAGGGCGGTGAAGATGGCATCTCGGACCGTGGTCCCCACGCCACTGCCCCGCGTCCCGATCAGGATCAGAACCGCGGCGAACACGACGATGCCGACGTACACCCGCATGCCGACCGAGCGGAAGTACGCCTTGAAGTCGCCCGTGCCGACCTTGTAGTGCAGCGCAAAGGATGTCCCCGCGAGTGCCATGAACACGATCACCACCCACTGCGAATACGGCGAGAACGCACCAAGCGAGCCAGCGTTCGTACTGAACCCGCCCGTCGACATGGTTGTAAGGGAGTGATTGACAGCGTCGAAGAACGACATATCGCCGACGAAGAGGAACAGGACCTCAACCCCGGTGAGGATCAGGTACACGTACCAGAGTCGCTTGGCCGTCTCACGGAACCGCGGCGTCAGGCGGTCTGGCATCGGGCCGGGGGACTCAGCCCGTGCAAGCTGAACCGCACCCATGCCGAGCAGAGGGAGGATCGCCACCGAGAGGACGATGATCCCCATCCCGCCGATCCACTGAGTGAGCGACCTCCAGACCAGGATTCCGTGTGGCAGCAAACCCGGATCGGGCACAACAGATGACCCCGTCGTGGTAATCCCGGCAGCTGATTCGAAGACGGCGTCGGTGATCCCGCTGATCGATCCGGTGAAGAGATACGGAAGGGATCCCATGAGTGCGATGGCGATCCATGCCATGCCAACGGCGGCGAAACCTTCACGGGTGCTCAGTTCCCCTGGCTTGTCGAAGTACTTCCACAAGGCGAAACCGATCACTGACGTTACGACTGCAGCCCCGACAAGTCCGGGGATGTCAGACCATTCTCCGTATATCGCGCTAACAACGGGAGGCACGAACATCGACAGCCCGATCGCTCCGAGCACCGCGCCGACGACGTGGAGAAGGTGGCGCCACGACATGGTTTCAGCCCGAAAGCTTCTCTGCGGTGGAGATGGCCTCTGGGAGCGCAATGACGATCAGATGGTCGCCGACCTCGATGACCGTGTTCCCTCGGGGGACGAAGGCTTCGTCCCCTCGCTGGACGCCACCTACGATCATGGACCGAGGAAGTCTGAGGTCGGCCAGCGTCTTGCCGATTGCCTTGCTGTCGGGCCCCACTTCGAGTTCAATCGCCTCCGCGTCCGAATCTGAGAACGTGGCAACGGAGAAGATGACACCGCGCCGCACGGACCTGAGGATCTCGTTTGCGGCCGACAGTCGGGAACTGACGGTGGCGTCGATCCCGAGGCCTGCACCGATCCCCATCAGGTTGGTGTTCTTGAACCGAGCGATCACCTCTCTCGCCCCGAGCGACTTCGCAGCGAGGGCGCCGAGGACGTTCTCTCCATCCCAGCCGGTAAGCGCCATCACGGTGTCGGCGGAATCGACACCCTCGGACAGCAGCACCTTTGGGTCAGTCGGATCACCGCAGACGATCAAGACTCCAGGAAGTGATTCAGCGATGACCCGGCAGCGGCCCATGTCCGAGTCGATGATCGTCGTGCTTATGCCACGGTCGGCGAGCAGCCTGGCTGCCAGGCGCGCAACACGTGTTCCGCCGAGCACGATGACCTTCTCCGCCGGCCGACTCGAAAGGCCGAGCCATTCATAGGCCTGCTCGGTCGCCTCTCTCTTGGCCATCATGAGAACGTGATCGCCGGCTTCAAGGGTGGTTGCGCCTCGTGCGATGAGGGTCTCACCGTTTCGGATCACTGCCACGACCAGCCAATCCCAACCGATCACGCTCTCACGGAGATCAGCGAGCGTGCGGCCTACGAATGAGGCTCCAGGAGCCACGTGGGCACCCAGGAGGACGAGCCTTCCATCAGCGAATTCAATCCTCTCCGAGATCTCGCCTCCGGTTGCAAGGGCGAACAGTTCACGAGCAGCGGCCTCACCGGGATCGATGACGAGATCGACGCCAAGCGCTTCTACCTCTGCCTTGAGCTGGGGATCTTCAACACGCGCCACCGTGCTCTCAATGCCGAGCTTTGCCCCGGCTGAGCAAGCCAGAACGTTGACAGCGTCAGACGAGCTCACCGCTATCAGGAGATCCGCTTCTTCGAGACCGGCCTTCTTGAGGGTCTCGACAGAGGCTCCGTTCCCGTTGATAACGAGACAATCGATCTCACTCTGGGCGATGGCGGCGGTTTCTGGGTCGGACTCGACCATCACGACGTCTTGGCCCTCAGCGGACAGTTTTTCGGCCAGGAACGAACCAATCGCTCCGGCACCCACGATGACGATACGCATGGGCGTCAAGGCTAACCCGTGGATGCCTCCGAACCATCAACCATCGGCTGGGTGGCTGGGGACCGGGTGCTGCGCTAGCCGGTTACGTTCGTTGCGATCGTGAGATCGGTGCCAGAGATGTGGCCGAACACGACCACCGGATCAGGAGACCACTGGGTCCCGCCCTCTTCGACAAGCACGAAGTTCGTCAGGGTCTCCGGATTGAGCACGGCCACACTCTCGCCTCCGCACAGGGGAGGGAACGACTCGGCGAGCAGTTCGCAGAGGAGGGTTCCGTCCGCCGTAGTCACTACGAAGCCACCGATGGCGATCGGTTCTGTTCCTTCATACGCAAGTGCTTCCGTGATCGTGAGACCGGTTCCGACCACGAAGCCGCTCGAAGCTGGCGCGTCGGGTGCAGTGGGGGTCGGCCCACCTGTTTCGTCTCCCGTAACGATGATCGTGTCTTCGCAATCGGGATGGTCCGGTGCGCAGACAGCCGATATCACTGGGACCCCATCGGCTCCGGGCCCACTTCGCTCTTCAGTGACGGCGCAACTGGTAGCGATGATCGCCACCAGACCCACCATCAGAAACTTCACACTCATCGACCGCATGATTCTCTCCTGTCCCACGCAAATCTTCTTCTCCTTCGTATTGGACGCACGCGACCCGCATTGGGGTTCCCCGTTTTCAGACTACGGAACAAGCAAGGCCGATGGTTCGAATACCGCCCTACTGGTTGCGTTGATCACGACAACGCCCACAACGGGAAGCGAGATCCTCCGCGACACGGTGACACTGACCGTTCTGGTAGCCCAAGACCGGTCTACCGAACAGTCGCACCGCACCAACCGCGCACCGTTCGCCCTTGCGAAGCGGGCTGCTTCATCTCGCGGCGAGCCGCGGGCACCGAACGGTCGAAACGTCACGGGAGCGCTGGCGAGAGCGGCGGCATCGGCCGCACTCGCCGCAGCTGCATAGGTCGACGCCGCCGCTCCCACAAGGCCCACACCGAGGATGAACATGAGCACGACTCCGACGAGGCCCACGCCGATCGCGACGGATCCCTGCTCGCGTGGGATCTCATTGCTCAACACGCATCGTCGCTTTCGACGTCAGCGTCACAGTGAATCCTCCGAAGATCGGGGCGGCGACCCGGTACGGGAGTGACACGGAGACGGTCGCAGGTTCGCCAACCGTTCCCGGCCGACTGACGGAGATCCTCGCATGCTCGGCTTGGCCTCCCAGCGCGACACGAACCGCCGAGGCCGCCCTACTCGAATCAGGCGAAGCAGCTGCTTCTCTTGCGCCTTCCCGTGTTGCGTACACCAGTTGGAGTTCGGTTCGGGCGATCACCGCTACCTCAACGATCCCGAGCAATAGCACCAGCACCAGCGGAAGTACCAGCGCGAACTCGACGACGGCCGTCCCCCCGTCAGCTCTCATCAGACACCGTTCGCCACCGATATGACCTTCTGGATGACCGTGTTGAAGAAGCCGGGGAGGGTGTCGGTGGTGGATGCCCAAGAGATGAGGGCGAGGGCTACGATCGCAGCCGCGACAAGTACGAGCGCGTACTCGGCGGTTGCTTGACCGGATTCTGAGCGCATGTTGGTCTCCTTGTTGGTTGATGGGTTGAGCAAAGTCTCGTGTGGTCACAGAGAGAGCTTCGAGATGCCGCTCACGAGAGCGGGAGCCACGGCCACGAGAAGGAACCCCGGAAGGATCAGGAAGGCGAGCGGGAACAGCAGCTTCACCGGCAATCGCTCCAGACGTTCAAGCCGGTCAGCGACATCCTTGGCTCTCTCGGCCTCCGAGAGCGACCGAAGACCCTGTGCGAGTGGTGCTCCCGTTGCCGATGACCTACGAGACAAGCGGAACATCTCATCGACGAGGGAGTCATCACCATCGACAACCGCCGTGCGATGTGCAATGCGGGCCATGTCTCTCATCTCGGATGCCACAGGCGCTGACACGAAGCTCGCAGCGACAGAAACCGCCTCGTCGAAGCTCACACCCGCTTCGACGCCGGATGCCACGAGATCCGCTGCGAGTATCTCCTCGGAGTGGAGCGCCGACTGTTCAGCTCGCGCACGGGTGATGCGCCGGACCCTGACCGCAGCGAGAATCGCTGCTGCCGTGGCGAGTCCGAGCAGCGGATTGATCCCACCCATCACCAGCGACGGGGAGACGACAACACCGTGGGGACCGCGCAGCGCGATGTAGGCGGCAGCCGCGACGCACCCCAACACGATCATCCGACAGCTCTCCCCGACACCACGAAGACGATGGCCGTTCCGACAACCTGGAGGCTTCCACCGACCACCATCGGGATCACAACGGACGCCCCTCCGGGCTCGGGGATGCCTTTCATGATGATCAACAGGCCAGTGAGCGCGAGTGGTGCCACACCTACGACCCAGGCCGACATCCTCGCTTGTGCGAGCGACGACCTTCGCTTGTGGTTGAGTTCCTCTTCCGCTGTCGCGCTTGTTGCGAACGTCTCCATCGCATCGACGACACCGGCACCCGAGTGCTCGGTCATCGAACACAGTGCGGCGAATCGCCTACCGTTCACCGGCAACGAATCGACCATCTCGGCACCGATTGCAGCCAAAGGCGCCCCAGATGCACAGAGGCGCCTGACCGTGGCAGAGACTTCCGTGCTCTCGCACCGCAGGATGGCTTCCCGAAGCGAACTGCCCGCAGCGACATCTCCTGCGATCTCGCGGAACAGCGCGGCCTCAGAGCGCCCTCCTTTTCGCTGGATCCTGCGCCACCAGCCATAGCCCGCCACCACCGCGACGAGAAGTCCGGTTCCCAGAACGGGTGAGACGCCAACAACAGCGATGGCAGCAACGATCGGAAGCGGCACACCGGCTCCAAGCGAGATGGCGACGACAACCCATATCAGCATCGGTAGACCTCCTCGAGACCGTCTGGCAGAACACCGTGGATGGACTCGACGAATCGAAGTCCACTGCGCCGCGAGACGTGGATCAGCAGATCGAACGCCGACATGACTTGACTTCGGATCGTCTCGGGAGATCCACCGAGGCCGAGACCGGACGCAAGCACTTCCAAGCGATCAAGTGCCTCCATCGGGCCGTTCGCATGCACGGTCGACATCGAACCGGCATGTCCTGTGTTGAGAGCCTGGATCATGTCCGCGGCTTCGATGCCTCGAACCTCTCCGACGATGATCCGGTCCGGCCGCAGCCGCAGGGCATAGGTGAGAAGGGAGCGGATCGTGATCTCACCTACTCCCTCAACGTTCGGCGGATGTGCCTCGAGCCGCACGACATGCCCGGAGACGCTGAGTTCGGCAGCGTCCTCGATCGTCACGATCCTGTCGCCAGATTCGATAGCAGAGGCGAGGATGTTGAGGAGGGTCGTCTTCCCTGATCCCGTTGCGCCCGAAACGAGGATGTTGGATCGTGAATCGACCGCTTCAGCCATGACTGCTGCTCCGGCCGGCACCAACCCACCAGCAGCGACAAGGTCGTCCAAACTCTGAACAGCCTGGGTGAAGCGCCTGATAGCAACGACAGGGCCATCGACGGAGGCAGGAGGAATGATGGCGTGCAGACGCGAGCCGTCAGGCAGTCGTGCATCGACGGCCGGAGTGGCTCGGTCGAGTCGGAGACCAAGTGGCGATATCACCCTGCGGACCGCGGCGATGACCGCCTCCGGCGTCTCGTACCGAACGTCGGTCCTTGTCAACTTTCCGTCGACCTCCATCCAGATGTCATCAGGGCCATTGACAAGCACGTCGGAAACTCTCGGGTCTCTCAGAAGAGGCTCGATGGGGCCGAGCCCGATCACCGCGTCCACGGCACGATCGACGACATCGCGGGGAGCCAGCGGAGCTTCGACCCGACTGATGTGCTCGGCGGCCACAGCAACAGCGCCACGCTCGAGGGGAACATCCGAGCGAACGATGGAGTCGACGATGCGATCGATCTCGTTCATGCCGAGCTCCACACGCGACCGAGCTGTTTCAGCCATGCCGAGTGCCTTGGCATCCGCCGAAGCCCCATCAGCGCCTCGATCGTCGACCTGCGAGGCCGAGGCAAGACGAGCGATTCCTTCGGGGCCTCGGTATGGAACCCCGTGCGTTGATACACGGTACGCGGCGTCGGTTGACTTCCGAATGGTGCTGGTAGCAAGGGAACCAGTGACACGGCCGCGGTCGGCGCAGGCAGTGCCGGGCTGCATCGCAGCACAACGTTGGGCCAGCGGGCAACGAGCGCTTCAACGACCTCCGCGGCATCAGCGACGGACACCCCTCCATTCGCAAGGACCGCGATCGATCTATCGGAAGGCGAAAGTTGCTCATCGGTTGGGCCATCCCGCACAAGATCGGCGAGGGTGAACGAACCAGGGAACGCTGGGCCGCCAGGGTCAAGGTCGATGACGAGCGCCGACCGCCTCGTCACAGCGAGCCCTATGGGAGCGATCACGCTCAATAGATGGTCATGTGGTGACCAAAGTGCGACGACGGGCACAGCACCTCCACGGGCTCTGGAGGGAAGCGATTCGAACGTACCGAACGGGGAGGCTTCAAACAAGACCCTCGTTGGACGAATTGGGTAACGTCGCACCACACTGGCACCGATACAATCGCGATGATGACCGCAGCAGCATTCTTCGACCTCGACAAGACGATCATCGCTGGATCGTCAGCGCTGGCCTTCAGTCGCCCGCTGTACAAGGCAGGATTCCTTCGAAAGGGCACGCTGGTACGGCTCGGTATCGCGCAGATCTCCTACATGCTCTTCGGTGCAGACGAGAACAACCTCGAGCGGGCGCGCAACGAGATGCTTGATCTCGTATCCGGGTGGCACAAGGCAGAGATCGATGCAATCGTCGCCAAGACGCTCGACGAAATCATCGAGCCACTGGTCTTCGCCGAGGCGCTCTTCCTGATCGACGAGCACACGAGAGCAGGTCGCACGGTCTACGTTGTTTCGGCGAGTCCCGAGGAGTTCGTGACCCCAATCGCAAAAATGGTCGGCATAGACAACGTGATCGCGACCAAGATCCGAACCGACGCCCTAGGGCGGTTCGTTCCCGAACTCGATCAGTACGTCATGGGGGCCGGCAAATCAGATGCGATGAAGGCCGTTGCGGAACGCGACGGTGTCGACCTCTCCGCATCGTTTGCGTATACCGACAGCTTCACGGACATGCCGATGCTTGAACTGGTCGGCAACCCCGTCGTGGTGAACCCAGAGAAGGAACTGCGCGATGTTGCCACAGAGAACGAATGGCCGATCCTTGAGTTCCAACGTCCGGTGAGCCTCGGATCCCGCGTGCCCGCACCACCGCCACAGGCGTGGATAGCAGTGGCTGCAGGAGCAGCCGCAGCGATCACGGTGTTCGTGCTGACGCGCCGTCGCCGCGGCTGAGTCCGCGGACGACGGACCACTATCTGTCCCACTTTCAAGGGGGACGGAAGCCGAGCGCAGCGAGGCTTCAGGGGGATGATGCAGGTCAATCGCCAGTCGATCGCTCCAGGGCATTGCCCTCCAACACCCTCCTAATTCGCTCCGCTCATTCGTCCTCCCTCGCAGGGAGGACAGGCGAAGGGAGCCAACCTGGGTCAGCGGTTCACGAAGCGCGGCTTCACCTGATTCTGATCGGACTTCGGATATCGGAGAGCGAGCGTCAGCGAGCGGATCGGACTTCGGCCCACATCCGTCCCACTTTCAAGGGGGACGGAAGCCGAGCGCAGCGAGGCTTCAGGGGGATGATGCAGGTCAATCGCCAGTCGATCGCTCCAGGGCATTGCCCTCCAACACCCTCCTAATTCGCTCCGCTCATTCGTCCCCCCTCGCAGGGAGGACGAATGAAGGGAGCCGATCTGGGTCTGTGGCTCAAGGAACGCGGCTTTGGCTTTCTGAACAGGTTCCGGACTTCGGATTCCGGACTTCGGACCTCAGGCCAGGGATCCGTCGTCTGACTTCCGGCTTCCGTCCTCGTCTGCAGCGGCATCAGCCTTGACAGCCTCTTTGGCCGCAACCCCCTCGGCGCGGGCCGTCTCAATCTTCTCTGTCGTCAGCTTCGGAGCTGCCCAGAAGAACAGGAGGAGAAGAGAGATTCCAGTAAAGAACCAAGGGAGGCGCAAGGCCATGATCCGATCCATGCCAGCGGCCTCTGCGCCTGAGACCATCAGACCACCGAGCATCAGGCCGATTGGCATCATGCCCCAGGCAAAGAAGCGGTAGACGCTATTGACCCGGCCGAGAAGGTGGTCCGGGATGATCGTCTGTCGCAGCGACACGGTGATGACGTTCCACAGCACGGCAGTGATCGTGAACACGCCAAAGGTCACGGCGACCAGTACCCAATGCGTCGCGAGGCCAATCACGAACATCATCGCGGCTCCACCCAAGAGGGTGATGTACAACGACGGGCCGCTGCCAAGAGCTGAGCTGATCTTGGGGGCGGCAACCGCTCCGATCACTCCACCGATTGCGCCGGCCATGCCAAGGAGGGCGAACGTGAAGGCATCGACGCCGAGCACCTCTTGAGAGAACAGGATGAACGTAGCGAACGTCACCGAACCGAGACCGTTCATGAGGCCGAGGATGATCGCCATGGGCCGCAGCAACGGGTGTGCCCACAGCCACAAGACACCCTCTTTGATCTCTGCCCAGAATCCCTTACGTTCGACCGGCGAAGAGCCTGGCTCCACCCCTGACGCGGTGAAGACACCAGAGAGGGAGAAGATCAGCATGGCGGCGATGGCGAACGTGCCCATGTCGAACAGGAAGGGAAGCACGAACGCTACTCCGATGAGCAAACTGCCCAGTGGAGGACCGATGAACGAGTTTGCCACCATCTCTGCACCCCAGAGACGGCCATTCGCCTTCTCAAGGCCTTCCGGCTCGACGATCGAGGGGAGGATCGTCTGAGCTGAGTTGTCGAACAGAACCTCGGCCATACCGAACAGAAGCGACGCCACGACAAGCACGACGTACAACGCCATGTTCGAGTCGCCTGACACACCATCCGCTATATCGGACGCGCTCGGGAGGGAGTCGCTCGATGCAAGGACGGCCAACGCCACGAATCCGGTAAGCACCGTTCGAAACACAGAAGTCCACGACATGATCTTCTTGCGGTCGAGTCGGTCGGTGATGACACCCGCGGGCAGCGAGAAGACGAGCCAGGGAAGCCTCTGAGCCACCGCGATCAGAGCGATGAGGACCGGATCCCTCGTGATCGCAGACGCAAGCCACGGATACGCGATCGCGGCCACCCCGTCGCCGATATTCGACACCACGCTTGCGGACCAGAGTGTCCAGTAGTTGCGCCCGAGCCTCACCTTCTGTGCCTTGGTGGCCTCAGGGTCCGTTGTGACGTCTGTCACTCAGTGCCACCGTCGGTGAACGCAGGGTGATCCGTCGGGAACACGCCAGCGAGAAATCCATAGACCGTGTCGCCATCCCGCGGAATCTCAAGGAACTCCTCAGCAAGCGCCTTGATCCGCTCAGCGAACTCCGCGACATGTTCCTCTGGAATCCTGGCGACTCGTGACGTGAACATCGGGAACGCCGAGTCGGAATCGAAGGCCATGTGCTTGAGGGAGTCGTTCACGAACCACAGTGGATCGTCGGCCTTGGGTGCCTCACCGAACACGATCGTGCGACCGGTACGCCCGTAGTACTTCTCGGTCATGGCCCGGACCTGGTTCGTCCGAACAACCCTGATGAGCCCGGCGTCCTCGAGAACCTTCGTGTGATATCCAACCGTGCCCTTCGGCTTGCCAAGTGTCTCCGCGAGCTGGCTCACGGTGGCCGCACGCTCAGACAGAAGATTCAGGACATCGGATCGAGTGCTATTCGCTATCGCCTTCAACTGGGCGGAAGACGACAGGACGACCGCGTCCTCGATTTCGTAGTCGAGGGCGTGCGCCTCTCCGGCTCGCGATGCTTGATCTGGCGCTGTCACAGCACTCCGAATTGTCGGGATTACACGAATGTACGACTATTCCCGACCATTTGTCAAGTCCTGTGATTCCTCAGCATCGTCCGAAGTGGCTTCATCCTGGGCATCGGCGTCGGCGGTTCTGGCATCAGGATCCTCCTCGTTCCTGCCGTCTTCGTCGTCTTCGGCGTCGCCCCACGATCCGAACGTCCAGAATGACAACAACACGAGTGCGGCGACCATCGAGACGATGCCCACGATCAGCCAGATGGATCCCGCAGGAAGCCACGGCTCGCTCGGTAGCGGCCCTTCAACCTCAGATGCGATCACGATCTCATCGACGCCGAGCTCGATCAATGTCGACCCGTCAGACAGCGTGGCTGTCCCGTCCGATTCGAACGCCTCGAACGCTATCTGCCAGTTCTGAGCCGTCGGCAACTCCACCCATCCGATCCAGGCTCCGTCCGTACCTTCCACAAGTGCCGTGGGAGGTAGCTCTTCGTAATCTGAGAACGGACGCGCGATAACCGCCACCGCCGACCGCGAGTACTCGACCGTCACTTCAACGGTGAGGCCCTTGGTGTCGTCGATCGCGGTGGCTGCCGCGGTGCCGAACGGCGACGTGAGCACAACAACGGTGAGGATGGCAAGGAGTGTCGGCACGCCAGCATCGTAGGGGCGACCGAACGAAACGGGGGTTCCACGTGGGTCGCCGGCATCACTACCCTCGGCTGGCTCAGTCGAGGAGGAGCATGCCCGAACCGAGAACGCTGTTCGACAAGGTCTGGGACAGCCACGTCGTCCACCAGGACGAAGGCGATCCTGCCCTCATCTATATCGACCTCCACCTCGTCCACGAGGTGACGTCTCCTCAGGCGTTCGAAGCCATCGGAATCAGCAACCGGACTGTTCGAAGGCCGGACCTCACCTTGGCGACGATCGACCACGCCGTGCAGACCACGTCGCGTGAGCACGGAATCGACGACCCGATCTCCGCCAGACAGATCGAGGCGCTCCAGAGGAACACCCGGGAGACGGGGATTCCCTTGTTCGACATCAGCGACAAGAGGCAGGGCATCGTCCATGTCATCGGACCCGAGCAGGGGGTCACACAGCCCGGCATGACGATCGTGTGCGGTGACTCCCACACCGCGACACATGGCGCCTTCGGAGCGCTCGCATTCGGGATCGGGACGTCCGAGGTTGAACACGTCCTCGCCACCCAGACACTCCAACAGCGCAAAGCGAAGTCGATGGCCGTGACCGTCAATGGTGAGCTGCCGTTCGGAGTGACCGCCAAGGACATCATCCTCTCGGTGATCGCCAAGATCGGCACCGCAGGGGGAACGGGCCACGTCATCGAGTATCGGGGGTCTGCGATCGAAGCCCTCTCGATGGAAGGCCGGATGACCGTCTGCAACATGACGATCGAAGCCGGTGCTCGCGCAGGCATGATCGCCCCGGACGAGACGACGTTCGCGTACCTGAAGGACCGTCCAATGGCTCCACAGGGTGCCGAATGGGACGAGGCCCTCACCGCATGGCGTGACCTCCACACAGACGAGGGAGCGGTATTCGATATCGAGATCGTCGTCGATGCGTCAACGCTCGAGCCGCACGTGTCGTGGGGTACCAACCCAGGTCAGACCCTTCCTGTCTCAGGCGTGGTCCCTTCGCCTGACGATTTCGAGAACGCCATCGACCGGGATTCGACCGAGCGAGCCCTCGTCTACATGGACCTTGAGGCGGGAACGTCTATCACCGACATAGAGATCGATCGCGTCTTCATCGGCTCATGCACGAACGGCAGGATCGAGGACCTCAGGGAGGCGGCGGCCGTGTTCGCCGGCCACACGATCTCCGATCACGTCACCGGCCTTGTGGTGCCCGGCTCAGGCCTCGTGAAGGAACAGGCTGAGGCCGAGGGACTCCACGAAGTGTTCGTCGCTGCAGGCCTCGAATGGCGCGAGCCCGGATGCTCGATGTGCCTTGCGATGAACTCAGACGTGCTGGCTCCGGGCGAGCGGTGCGCCTCGACTTCGAACCGAAACTTCGAGGGGCGCCAAGGACGCGGCTCCCGAACCCACCTTGTGTCACCAGCGATGGCCGCCGCCGCGGCAATCAACGGTCACTTTGTCGACGTAAGGGAGATGTCCTGATGGAGCCTGTCACCACGATTCGGGGCGTTGCTGCACCTCTGCCGAGGGCCCATGTCGACACCGATCAGATCATCCCGAAGCAGTTCCTCAAGCGGATCGAGCGGTCGGGATTCGGCGAGTTCCTGTTCTACGACTGGCGAGCCGATCATGAGGGAGAGCCAGACCCAGCGTTCGTGCTGAACAAGCCCGAGTACGCGAACAGCGTGGTACTGGTGTCCGGCCCGAACTTCGGGTCGGGGTCATCGAGGGAACACGCACCTTGGGCTCTTGACGATTGGGGATTCAGAGCGATCGTTGCTCCATCGTTTGCGGACATTTTCAAGGGCAATTGCTCGAAGATCGGCCTACTCACCGTGGTCCTCACCGAGACGGAAGTCGATCAGTTGATAGCCATCGCCGACATGCCGGGCAATGAAGTCACCGTCGACCTTGAGTTCCAGACGGTCACCGCCGACGGCTTCAGCGCCTCCTTCGACATCGATCCGTTCGTGAAGCATTGTTTGCTCAACGGCCTCGATCACATCGCTTTGTCCCTCGCCCACGCCGACGAGATCGATGCGTTCGAATCCGTGCGGCCAAGCTACAACCCCACAGTGACCACGAACTGATCGTCCGTTCCCTCCTGCCTCGAGACTGCACACGAGGTAACTAGCTACTGCGACCGTTCCGCAACCGCCCCTTGGCATGAACGAGCGCCGCGTATGGTTGAAATGAACGCTGGGCAGCGACTTCGACGAGAGGGCATCACATGGATTCGACCCGACTGGCTTGGGGAGGTCGTGTCAGCGGCAGGGATCTCGAGGAACTCCGTTCGGGTGCTGTGGCCTTGGCGATTACGCTCTTCACCTTGAACGTGATCGACATCTTCATCACGGATTTCAACATCATGCGATTCGGAGCCACCGAAATGAACGCCCTCTTCGCCCCGTTGCTGGACACACCATGGGCCGTCGCCCTGAAGGTCGGCATCCCCATCGTGATAGTCATCCTGGCGACGGGCGTGAGGTCGCTCCGGGCACTGACGGCCCTCCAAGTAGCGGTCGCGATCTACATGGCCGTCGTCATCATCGGCGTGGGACAGGCTGTCATCGCATCCGTGTGAGACACCGAGACAACACCTGAGCATCGGGATCAGCCGTACGATGGTTCCATCGATGGCGAAACAGACGCACACGCGGCAGGAACAGGCCAAGGCGATCATCGCCGGCAAGGCTCGGGAGATGGCGTCCGAGATGCTCGGTCGCCGGGCGACCACAGGGTCAGACTTCTCTGAGGCCCTGACTGTCGAGCGAATCGACTTGGTGGCCGAGATCCGAGATCATGAGGAACTCATGGGACTCGGACGAACACATGCGGGTCCGAAGAACGGTCTCTACGTTCTCTTCAGGAATGGCTCCTACACGGTGTACCAGCAGCACGACGGCGTGCCGTACGAGGTGTTCGCCGATCTCGACTTCGATGGTGCGCGTGACGCCGCGATCGACTGCCTCGTGATGATGAACGGCATACCGTTCAGGATCGGGTGAGGAAGACTGCCTCACGGCACTCCCTGCATCTCGGTTATGGGGCGAGGAGGACCTCGTCGCCAACCGTTAGCACCTCAGCCATCGGGTGCCGATCCGCTGCAACGATAAAGCCGCGTCGCCCATCGTGGAGATCGGCCAGAGGCCCATCGATCTCGTCGCGCGGTGCGACGCTTTCCAAACCCAACATGAAGCTCGTGAACTCGATGCATGGAGCAGCCACCCTCGGCCGCTCAAGTGACATCGTTGAACCAGATGCGGTCTTGACGATCAGACCCTCACCTAGGTCGGCCAGTGCAAACGCCGGCCCATCGACGATGATGTTCTCCCCTGCGATACCGATCGGGGCAGATCCGAACCTCTCTGCCATCTTGTCGTAATGGCCGGTGAAGCCGACCGATAGCGGCCTGCGGCCACCACCGCGGGCGGCAGGGTGAGATCGATGGTGGGCGTCGACCACCCATTTTCCGTCGTGAAACCCGAGCATCCCCCACGCATCGACCGACGCTCGGTCCACAGACAGGATCTCGTGGGGCAGGTACGCCTCACCCTTGATCTTGATCGGCACCTTCTGGACCTGGAGCCTGACGATCTTGCCTATCAGCTCACCCGTGTTCATGGTTGGCTCGGTCATTCTTGATCTCTTCCAGCACGTCGTTGAGCAGGTCCGGTCGATCGGTGACGATACCGTCAACCCCGAGGTCGAGGAACCGCTGCATGTCGTCCGGGTCGTTGACCGTCCATAGATGGATGTGGGAACCGGCCTCGTGCACGGCATCGACAAGCTTGCTGTCGACGGTCACGCCACGCATGGAGTACGGCAGTTGGTATGCGTCCACGGGCCGCTGGACCGATCGACCGATTCTCGATGCGGTGTACATGGCCATCGCTGCTGATGGCCCAGCGGATGTGGCGACCGTCCCCTTCGTGATCCGCCTGAACCGGGCGACTCTGCCGTCGACGAAACCGCCGATCAGGACGGAATCGTGCCTCTTCATCCGGACGATGACCTCAGCGACAAGCCACTCCGAGTTCTTCGCCTTGAGGTCGATGTTGAAGTTGAGGTCCTGGTACTCGGCGAGGGTGTCGTCAAGGCGGGGGATGCCGATCCCGGTCCCTCGCAAGGGGAACGACTCCCCATCAGGGGAGAAGTTGTATGCAGCATCGAGCGCCGAGAGCGCCTCCCAGGTCCAGTCACTGACCTTGCCGACACCGTTTGTCGTTCGTTCCAGCGTCTCGTCATGGAACACGACGACGACACCGTCCGAGGTCACCTGTATGTCCGTTTCGATGTAGAGATACCCCAGATCGATCGC
>CAXMSN010000114.1:0-72862 GCA_964196275.1 uncultured Kiloniellales bacterium
CGCCGGCGCCGAGCACCGGGTGCATGAGTCCGGCGGATGTGTGGTCCAGACCGAGGACGTGGCCGATCTCATGGCGGAGCACGGTGACGAGATCCATAAGAGGAGTCCCGCCAGCCGGATCACTCACCGACCATCCCCAGCCTGCGGCATCCTCGTCAACGGAGATAGCAGCTCCCGAGGTGCTGGCAAGTTCGAGGCCGTCCAGAGCGGCCACCGTCACCGTCACGGCGGACAGGTCCGCACCGGGTACCACAACGAGCCAGTCAGAGACAGCCACAGCGACAGCCCCCGCGACTTGCTCCGATGTCACCGCTACGGGAGCGGCGTCCTCGGGAGGGGCCGTGGTTGCAGTCACGAGGTCGAAGCCTGGCGCATTGGCGGTCGCGGGTGCCACACCCGGCATGGAGACGAGAGAGACGAAGGTAACAAACGCCGCCACCATGTGGACGAGGTGCGCGCGAGGCGGCGAATCTTCAATTGTTGGCGTCTTGCAAGCTCCCGGTAAGGGAAAGGACACTACTCACTTGCGAAAGCCCGTGCACCCGACAAAGTGATGTCAGCAGATCCCGCTTCGGACAACGACAACTAAGACGAAGGTTTGACACAAGCATCTCCAGCGAACTGGACGCGAGAAAACCCTTGGTATCTGTAGTAACACCAAGGGTCTTCTTCGTAGCGGGGGCAGGATTTGAACCTGCGACCTTCGGGTTATGAGCCCGACGAGCTACCAGACTGCTCCACCCCGCGTCGTTGTGGAAATGGGAGTATACGAGTCGACGTTGAGTAGCGACCGCTACTTCGAAGGCAAGGATTCAGCGATGCCAACGCCCGTGCCCACCCACCGCAGAAGGTCGTCATCCTCGGCTATCGCCGCGGCCTCGACCAATAACCAGCCTCGCATCGTCTTGCCAGACATCTCGAAGGGTCGCACCCCTGGTTCGGCGAGCAGCACCTCAGCTTCGTCACCGGCCCTGACCATCAGTTCTGAGTCGGACACTCCGACGGCCATGTTGCCGTGGATCATGAACGCGATCCCGCCGAACATCTTCTTCTCGGACGTGCCTGGCTGGTCCGACAGCCCTTCCCTGATGCGTTGAGCGAGATGTTCATCGAATGCCACGACTCGATGGTACGCACGTCGTCATGGCGCCGCACCATGACGGAAAGCACAGAGTCAGTACGAGGCGCTAATCGGCGGTCTCGTTGGCCACGACAGGCTGTCCGGTCCACTTCAGGGTCAGCGCCATTGCCATCGGATACATCACAACAACGAGGGCGATGATCCCGATCTCCGCACCCGTGTCAGGAAAGCTCGTGGCGGCGATGAGGAGCGTCAAGCCACCGTTTCGGATACCCGTGTGCAGAGAGAGAGTGCGCCGCGACGGCTCGTCAGACCCTCCCGCCACATAGCCCGAAACAAGCGCAACGGCGGTGATACCGATCCATACGACGAAGGTAAGCCAGCCCAGATCGACAAGTGGTGTCCCGTCAGCTCTGGCCACGTCGACGGCATAGGCAAGGACGGCGATCGCCACGAGCGCGAGCGCAACGTTTGCGATCTTGGGTGCCACTCGTTCTGCGACGGCCTTTCGTGGTCTCCGAAACGACATGCCAAGAACGAGCGGTGCGAGTTGGAATATCAGAAGTGTCCGCAGTATCGCCCAGCCATCGACATCGACGGCGGCCTCAGAGGAGAACATCAATGTCGTGACGATCGGAATCGACACGACCGACACCGCGGACAGAAGGAAGATCAAGGTCGTTGAGAACGCGAGGTCCCCATGAGCTCGCGCAGCCATTATCGGGGCGTAGCCGGGAGCGCTCGCCAGCAACACGATAGCTATCACGGCAGCCGTCGGCAGGTCATCGAAGATACGTAGGGCCACCCAGGCGGCAGCGGGCACGATGATGATGTTCGCCACGACAGACAACAGGATCACCCGAGTGCGTCTGAAACTCTGCACGATCTCGGATGCCGACAGCTTCATGCCCATGGCCAGCATCGTCATCAGAATGTACGTCGAAAGCGTCACAGACTGAATTGCGCTCAGAAGGTCATCCACCACATGCACAATAAGCGGCACCGGGCAATGCAACACGTAGTACGACGTACATCTTGCTCGCAGGCTGGACGGGAGAACGCCACACCATCGAGGTGCTCTCTGTAGGCTCGATTGGAATCGCGAATCGAGAATTGCGAACCGACGGCGGAGACGATCGATTGACCCAAGACCGCATCATGCCGCTAGACCGCCCCGTCGATGCGTTGGTTGCACGGCTGGCGCTCATCAACGACGCCAAAGATTCGATAGACGCCCAGTATTACCAATGGAACTCTGACGCAGTCGGGTATGCGTTCCTCAGCAGCTTGATCGCGGCGGCTGATCGAGGAGTCTCTGTCAGACTTCTCGTCGACGACATGAAGCTCCGCAGTCGTTCAAAGAGAATCGCCAGCCAGTGCCTACATCCGAATCTGGATATCCGCGTGTTCAATCCGTGGACAAGTCGGTCCGGTCCAGCCATGCAGGCGCTCGAGTTCGTCCGCCGCTTCAGGAAACTCGATCACCGAATGCACAACAAGTTGCTCGTGACGGATGGAGAGCAGGCCATCTTCGGCGGCAGGAACATAGGGGCGGAGCACTTTGGGCTCAACGACGATTTCAACGTCGTGGACTTCGACGTGCTGCTCAGCGGTGCATCGGTCGTCGATCTTTCGGCTGTGTTCGACGACTACTGGAACAGCTCAAGTGCAGTCCCGGGGTCGACACTCGATAGCACTGTCTCGGAGAGTGACCTGGACGCTGTTCGTGTCATGGTCGCTGAGGAGCTGCGCGTAGGGGAACCTGACCTCGCAGCCTTTCGTGAGGAAGAGGCCCGGTGGAATAAGACCATGGCGACGAATATCAGGGGGCTGGCGGACGGTGCCGTTCACGTGATCGCCGATACACCCAGTGTCTCGGGCACGGCGGAGAGGACCCAGGTCATCTCCGTACTGCGACGGTTGGCCGGAAGCGCGACGAAGGATCTCGTCATCGTCACACCGTTCTTCGTTCCGAGCGACGCTGACATCCAGGCATACGAGGAGATCGTTGCCCAAGGCGTGCGTGTGCGTCTCCTCACCAACTCGCTAGCGTCGAATCCAGGGACGATCTCCAACAGTGGATTCAAGAGACACCGGCTGGCGATCGTTCGTGCGGGCGTTGAACTCCACGAGCTCAGACCCGACGCTGCAGTCAAGCCGATGTGGGAAACACCACCCTGTGTTGGCCGTTACCTCGGCCTTCACGCAAAGATGTTCATCATCGACCGTGAGACCATCTTCTTGGGTTCGGTCAATCTCGATCCGCGGTCGAAGTACGTCAACACCGAGATGGGTGTGCATATCCGAGACTCCACACTCGCCGAGGAGTGCGCAGACCGAGCACTCAGCCTGATGGTTCCCGAAAACGCCTGGACGGTCCGGATCGGCGCGGACGGCCGGCTTCGATGGTCGAGCGATCAGGGGGATCTTCGCAGACAGCCAGCTAGACGCGTCGGTCAACGAGTTGCCGACTGGATCTTTGGCCTGCTGCCTATACGGAACTACGTCTGACGCTGACCCATCGGTCAGATCGGAAGTGACTTCGTGCCCAATCTGGTTGGCCGCAGACGTGACACAATCGCCACATGGGCTGCATATTTGTCATCCTGCTCTTCGCAAGCACACGTGGCGCCATCGTCTTGTGGTGGCTCGTCGACGCCGATCGATGGCGATCAGCATTCGAGAGTGCGTGGATTCCCGTGCTCGGCTTCTTCTTCCTGCCGGCGACAACTCTTGTCTATGTGATGGTGGCAGCAACCGGCAACGTCTCTAGATACGACCTGATCTGGATCAGGCTGGCGTTCCTCGGGGACATGGCTACGCATGCCAACCATTTCCGCCACTGGCGTCGCAGTAGCGCTCTCGCTTCGTAAATTCTCTCAGCTGAAGCTCGACAATTCAACGAGAGAAGGGTGGCAAGCATCATGAAGATTTCAGACTCAGTCTTCGCACGAAAGTTCGCTCCGGTCTTGCTGGCGGTGACGTTGACTTCCAATGCAACCGCGTGTGACTTCGGTGACGACGTTGATGACACCGAGCAAGAACTACAAGACGAGGCAGACCCGAAGGAACAAGATCTCGAAGACAAGGCCGACGAGACAGAGGAAGACCTCAGACACGGAGAGGTCGAGGAATAGACCTATCCGGTGAAGCTGGCGGTTTCGCCCGTGATCTCCTCGGCAGCATCTGCGATGATCTGGTTGGCCGCTTCGATGTAACCTCTCGCCTCGTCGACCTTGGCTTGGTATCCGGCAAGGTCCCCGGACCGAAGCGCGAGATCCGCTTGCTCCAGCGCCACTTCCGCCCTGGCCAGGAGCACCGCAACCTGTTCCTCGATCGTGCCATCGGGTGGTGTCACATCGCCGCCGCCCGTGTCGCCGCCGCCCACGTCAGAGCCGAACAGCTGGAAGAGCACCGCGTCAAGAGAGTCTGCGATCTCGATACGCGAGTTGTACGAGGCGACGACCCGTTTGAACTGAGGGATACCACCCGATGCGGTATCGGCCGCCAGGTATATCGGTTGCACATACAGGAGCGAGTCTTCGATCGGAACGACAAGCAGATTGCCCTTGACGACATCTGAGCCCACCTGTCCGAGCAGCGTGAACTCGGACGAAACGCGAGGGTCCTGCTCGATGAAGTCTCCGACCTGACCCGGGCCATCGATCTGTCGATCCTCAGGCATCGTGTACTCGATGATCTTGCCGTAGTCCTCGACGAGGCCGCTCTTGGCCACCATGAACGCGGACATGTTCGGCCGGCCCGCAGGGGTGAAGGGCTGCATGAGCAGGAAGGACAGACTCTCCTCGTCAGGCAGCTCCATCAAGAGGTAGTACGGGAGCATCGGGTCGGTCTGAAACACGCCCCGGAGCTGCGGATACGGGCTCGTCGAAGGGTCACGGGCGATCTGCCATGGATCCTCGACCTTGAAGAGTTCAACAGGATCCGTCATGTGATACAACGTGTACACGTCGGTCTGGATGCGGAACAGGTCCTCGGGATACCGCACGTGGTCGACGAGTTCCTCAGGGAACTGGTCTCTCGCCTTGAACAGGCCGGGGAAGATGGCCATGTTCGTCTGGATGATCGGATCCGTTGGGTCGATGACGTACATGTCAACAGTGCCGTCGTACGCGTCGATCACAGCCTTGACGGAGTTGCGGATGTAGTTGAGCCGCCGTGGGAGGTCGGCACCAACGTTGAGGCGCGTTGTGAGTGCGACCTCTGAATACGGGTACCGGTCGGTGACCGTGTAGAGGTCCATCATCCACACCAGCCTGCCGTCTGCCACAACGAGGTATGGGTCGTTGTCGATGTTCAGGAACGGAGCCATCTTCTTGATGCGAGTCTTGATGTTCCGTGCGATCATCACCCGGCTGTCAGCGTCGACCTGGCCAGAGATTAGCGTGTTGAGGTCGCCGAATCGAAGCGCCCATGCGGTTCGTTGGGCAAATCCACCGAGAGCGACACCGCCGATGCCGTCGTACGAGTTCGTCTGTGTGCCGGCCGCGTCACCTGACCCAGTGGGAATGTCGATCTCCCCTTCCTTCGATCCTGCGATGAGGAAGTCCTCATGCGAATCGTCCGAGAAATAGACACGTGGTTGTTCCACGTCGAGACCCGAATCACCGGAATTGTTCACGGGCGGTATGTCCTGAAGCAGGAAGTCAGGCAGACCATCGGAGGTGACCCCGTTCGCCGGGCTCAGCACCGCACCCAGACCGTGCGTGTACACGAGTCGCTCGTTCACCCAACCGCTACCGGGGATCCGATTCTCATCCAATCCTCTGGTCGACATCATGACCTGTGTGAGTTCGCCATTGATCACGTACCTGTCGACATCCACATCCGCAAAGTCGTAGTACGTCTTGATGTTCTGCAACTCCGGATACGTCTGCGAAAGCACCCCTGGGTCCCAAAGTCGGATGTTGTCGATGGTCGGCCGATTCGCATCGATGACCGCGGCTGTCAGATTCGTAGACGCTGCAAAGTTGATCGACTCAACGTCACTGAGCCCGAACGCAAGCCGAGTGAAGTCAAGATTGTGCTGAACGAACTCGGTCTCACGTTCGATCTCGTTCGGCTCGACCGAGAACCGCTGGACGACCGCAGGGTAGATCCCTCCAACACCGATCGAAGTGACAAGCCAGATGCCAACAGCGACGAGCGGCAGGGACCATCCCTTGAACCAAACGTTGACAAGCAGGATGATCGCCGACACGACAGAAATGAAGATCAGCAGGTTCAGCGCAGGGATCTGGGCATTGACATCCGTGTACGACGCGCCGAACACCTGGCCCCTGGGCGAATACAGAAGTTCCCACTTGTCGAACACGTAGCCGATGGCCTTGAGCAGGGCCACCATTGCCAGCAAGATCGAGATGTGGGCTTTGACACCCGGAGACGTTCGTTCGCCTGGCGTAACGATCTTGATTCCGCCGTTCAGGTAGTGCGCTGCGACTACCACAAGCGTCGCCACCAGCAACAGTTGGAAGAGCCACCCGAAAATGTCGCGATACAACGGCAAGCCGAATACGTACCGAGAAATGTCGCTCTGGAAGATCGGATCCGCTACGCCCCAAGGAACCCCGTTCCTCCAGAAGAGCCAATCCTTCCACCAGGCAGCAGCGCCAAGACCGATGAGCAGCCCGAAGAACAGCGAGAAGGACGTCCGAACAGCGAACGCTCTCGGCTCAACCCAATCCTGGAACCTCTCGAGCAGTTCCTCATCCGGTCCGGCTGGCACAAGGCTGAGCCTCGGCGAGATCCGATCAACGACCCACAGGTTGATCCAGAAGACGAGCACAGACACCATCGTCGCACCGAGAACCAACCACACCTTGGTGAACGTCAGCGTCGTCCAGATCTCCGACGCATCCATCTCTGAGTACCAGAGGTAGTCCGTCCAGAGCGTTGATCCCCATCTGGCGGCGAGCAAGACCAAGAAGGCACTCGAGATCGCGATCGTGATGACGCGCCTGAAGCCAGACGACCTGCGAGGTGAAATGGGTTCTCTGTTGATCACGGGGTGATTCTATGGGAACCGCGGCGTTGCGCAGCCGTCGCTACGGGGTCAACGCGACAAGACGTCGCTCCGCCTCGTCGCTTCGCCAGGTTCGGAACACCTTGCTCGCTGCTGAGGCAACGGCCCTCGATCCCGAGCCAAGTCCTCGCTCATCATCGATCGCAGACGTCACCGCGTCCTGTAGATCCGAGGCGAACGCACTGCCTGAATCGGCTGCAGTATCGACGCCGAGCGAAGCGCCATACGCCTCAAACGACTCGCCGAAGCGATCTGTGAACCCTTCTTCGGGTATCCACGTCTCATCCGTTCGCAGGGCCTCCAGAGTTTCGTTCTGGAGATCTACAAGCGACCGTTTCACTGCTTTGAGAGCAGCGTTCTGTGCAGCAAGCGGACCCGACGGCTTGGCTGCGGCATCCTGATCGGACGTGGTCGGTACCACGTCCGCTAATTGCGGAGAACCAGCATCATCCGCCTCAGGGGCGGAAGCGTTCGTTGGCTTTGGCTTTGGCTTCGGATTCGGATTCGGCTTGCTCGGTACGATGGGCTCGGATTGCGGCTCCGGTTCTGCGACGGGCTCCTCGTCCACCTCAGCGACCTCTGCCACGACAGTAGGTTGTTCGGTGGTGTCATCGCGAAGCTTCGCAAAGAGAGAGCTGATCTCATCCGCGGAGCCATCTGCGCTGTCGTTCACGGGCTGTGTCACGACCTCTGGAGCGACCGGTTCTGGCTCCTTCACGGGCTCGACGGCGATGACTTCGCGTAGTGGTGGCGGGGCGATCACAGCAACCGTCGCGACCTCTTCCTCCGTTGCGACCTCCTCCGCTGCAGCTTCCTTCGCTTTCGACATATTCGCCGAGCGGATCGCCTCGACATCTGCGACAAGCTCGTCCGTGTCGACCGGCTTGAGCACGACCACCTTCGACGGAGCAACGATCTTCACCGATCCGCTGTCGACCGAATGATGGGTGCGGGCATCAGGCTCCGGCTCAGGGACGGGATCCGGTGTCTCGAGCGCTTGCCGCCTGGAGTCGATCTCTTCCTCGAGTTGACTGATCGACGTCCGCGTTGCTTCAAGTTCTGACAACAGCTCCGACCGTCTGTCTTCAAGCGCACGAGCACGCTCCTGCGCTGCCTCAGCCTGCTTGTCGGCCGCGGCGAGGACACCATCACTCTCAGTCCGAGCTTCCTCGATGATCGTGTCCGCATCGAGCCGTGCAACACGCAGAAGCTCTTCTTTGTCACGCTTGGCATCAGATGTGAGCCGCAGCGCGTCGCGCTCAGCCTCGGCACGCATGAACAGCGACTCCTCTTGTGCTGTCTCAAGAACGGAGTGCGACTCGGCCTCTGCCGATGTCAGCATGGACGTTCCTTCGTTCCATGCTGCCGCACGCATCGATTGGGATTGCTCGGTCGCAACTTCCACGGCCACCGTGGACTCGCGCTCTGCATCGGCTCGCCACACCTCGGCATCCTTTGCCGCCCTGGTCCGGAGGCCTTCAGCCGCCGCACGGGCTGCCTCAAGCACCGCTCCGACCTCGCCACCGACGTTCTTGAGTTCGTTCGCCAGCGCTTCTGGATCGTCGATCCCTATCGCTAGCGCGGAAGCTTTCGCCTCAACGACGCGGGCGGAGAGATCCTCAAGTTGGGACGCAACACCATCAAGAAACGCATCGACCTCGGCGCGGTCGTATCCGCGCCGGATCATGTCGAAACGGCGCGCCCGTACCTGGTCCGGAGTCACATCATCGACCATGGCGGAAAGCGTACCGGCAGGCACCCGCGTGTCCGCGGATTGTCAGAGCGTTGCGAGGAAGTCCAAGGCATCGTCGATCGTCACCACACGAACGACCTCGATGCGGTCTCCGGCCGCAAGGAGCGCATCCTCGTAGTTCGCGGCAGGAACGAGCACCGCTCTTGCTCCAACATCGATCGCCCCATGGATCTTCTGGGTGATGCCGCCGATGGGCCCGACCGTCTCGTCCACGGAGATCGTGCCGGTACCCGCAATGCGGAACCCGCTTGTTATCTCAGAGTCTGGGGTCAGCTGATCCATGATCTGCAGCGCGAACATGAGTCCCGCGGATGGGCCGCCGATGTTCTGCGAATCGATGTGCACATCCACTGGGAATTCGACGATGGGCTCGTTGTTGCCGAGCAGGATGCCGATCATCGGCCGCGCGGGGTCATCCGTGTGGGGACCGAGTACCAACTCGACCTCCAGCGGGTCGAGTATCGCCGGATCGTCCGAGTCTGGGCGCTGAACGGAAAGCATTACCTGATCACCGATCTCGAGGGGGCCGAGCAGGTCGATGATGTCACTTCGGAATCCGATGATCTCGCCGTCCATCTCGATGATGATGTCGTCAGGAAGGAGCACGCCGTCCGAGGCAGAATCAGGCACTGTCTCGATCACGAGCGCACCGGTGCCGATGAGCACGACCTCGTAGCCGAGTTTCGTCAATGCAACGTACGTCGCATCACGCTTCGACTCCTCCATCATCGCCAGGCCCTCACGCCGCAACTGCTCAGGAGTCACGTCGACCGGGCGGATGACCTCTCGTTCGCGAATGTCAACACGCGGGTCGAGCTGGGCAGCGACCCACTCGAACACGTTCGCCTCCTTGAGAGAGACGGTGAGGAAGAACAGTTCGCCATCGTCGCTCACCGTTCCACCGTCGACGGAGATGAAGTCGGATGAGTCGTACACGGGACCCGGACTCAGGGTGTAGTACGGAATCGACACGGGCCAGAGAAGCGCTATCGCGATGCCGATCGCTACGAGGGTGCCCGCAAGGTAGAACGGCCACTTGGGATACGACGACGGCGGCTTCATCGAGTCTGGCACTGCAGAGTATGCGTCGCGAGGTTCGGCTACCTCAGTGTTCTGGTCCATGGAACGAGATTACCGTCGGAACGCTTTACCTCGCCGGTTACAGCATTCTCTGTTTCGAGACGAGGTCAGCTACTACGACGATCCGTTGGGCAAGTGAGCCCTTCGGATGACATGCGAACATCGTCAACGTTGACTCCTCGCCGTCGAACGTGATCCACATGTCCTGTGGATCGACGATGAAGGTTCTGGAGACCCGATAAAGAATCTCGATCCCGTCACTGTCAGTCATGTAGATGACGTCGCCCTTTCTGAGATCATCGAGGTCATAGAAGGGTCTGCTCCAGGTAGTCCGATGACCTGCAAGCACAACGTTGCCATCGGTTCCGGGTTCAGACGTGCCCGCCCATTGCCCCACGCCCTGATCGAGCACCGAGCGTGCAACGCCCGCACGTACCGACTCGAACAAGTTGATGCTCGGGATCCGAAGGTCGCCCATCGACCATGCAGCGGACTGGAGGGAGTGATTCGATGGTTGTCTCGATGGTCCAGGCGTGAGCCCCTCAGGCTGCGTGCTCGCCGTGACAGGTGCGGCGAGAAACAGCACCACAAGAACGGTGACCGTGAAACGGATAGAGTTGCGCAGCAGTCTCATCACAAGATGAATCGGCATCGTTGATGTCGACCTTCACTAAAAACTACGAACATCGCTGCCGATGCGGAGGCGCCCATGCAGACAACCTACCCAACCCGGACGATTGCCTTCACAGTCGTGCCTCGATCGACGGTCAACACGATCGCGCTGATGCTCGGGTTTGCCCTGCTCACTGCTTTGGCGGCCCAGATCCGGATACCCATTCCAGGAACACCGGTGCCCATCACCGGGCAGACATTTGCTGTCCTCCTTGCCGGTGCGACGCTTGGCTCCCGGCTGGGCGCAGGAAGTCAGGCCATCTACTGGCTTCTCGGTGCGATCGGCCTGCCCTTCTATGCGAATGCATCCGGAGGATGGGAGGCCGCAACTGGTGCCACGGCCGGCTACCTGGTTGGGTTCATCGCCGCTGCATGGGTCGTCGGTGCGCTCGCCGAGCGCGGTCAGGACCGAACGGTCCCGAGTGCGATCCCCGCGTTCCTCTCAGGAAACGCGATCATCTACCTCTTCGGCGTACCGTGGCTGATGTACAGCGTCGACGCCTTCGACACGATCACAGCTGCCCTCGTCGCCGGCTTCACACCCTTCGTGGTCGGCGACCTCATCAAGGTCATCCTCGTCGGCCTGCTCCTACCGGCGGCCTGGAAACTCGTGGACCGAATACGCGGAACCGAGTAGCCGGCAGACTGCGGGCGACGACGGAAGCCGGACGACCGACCCGCATCGCTACGCTCGCTGTCGGACCGCGCAGGTTCCGCGAACGGCCTACCGGGTCTCGGAATCCGTCGTCCGTCGGTCGCTTCGCTTCCTCGATCCCCCTGGCTCGCTGACGCTCGCCCGTCCCCCTTGAAAGGGGGACGGAAATGGGAGTGGTCGGTCGCCTACCGCTTGATAAACACGGTCCCGGTGAAGAGGGCCACCGTGCGGCCATCGTCTCTCGTCACGTCGACCCGGTATGTCGCGAGAGAGCGGCCCCGCGTCTGTTCGAACGCCGTCGCCGTCAGCGTGTCACCGATATCGGTCGGGGCTGTGATCGCGAGATGGGTATCGATTGCCACGGCGTCCTCGGGGTAGGCGTTGGACGCAAGCGCAAAGGCGCAGTCCGCGATCGAGAACACCACGCCCCCGTGCGTCCCTCCTAGGAAGTTCACATGGTCCTCACGAACCACCATCGTGACCGTGACCGATGGCTCGGCTACCTCCCGAAGAACCATCCCCTGTGAGGCGGCATACGGGTCAGCCGCAAACGACTCGGCGATCTTTGTGGCGCGGTCGAACATCAGCGCAGAATAGACCACGGACCAGCATCCCGCTCGTCCTCCTTTCAAGGGGACGGCAGAGGAGCGCAGCGACGATGCAGGGGATGTTGCAGGCTCAACGATTCACCGGCGACCAACACCCTCCTGACTCGCTTCGCTCGTCCGTCCTCCCTCGCAGGGAGGACGAGAGACAGCAGAACCGCCCTTCCGCTCCGTCGTCGGTCGTCGTCTTATCAGAGCTCTAGCTCCTCGCCCAGATACGCCTTGATGACGTTGGGGTTGTCTTGGACTTCGGCTGGGGTGCCCTGGCCGATGACCTGTCCGAAATCGAGGACCAGTACTCGGTCCGCGATATCCATGACGAGTCCCATGTCGTGCTCGACCAAGATCATCGCGATTCCGAGTTCCTGGCGGATGTCGAGGATGAACCGGGCCATGTCCTCGGTCTCTTCGAGGTTCATGCCTGCTACCGGCTCGTCGAGCAGCAAGAGTTCCGGGGCCATTGCCAGCGCTCTGCCGAGTTCAACACGCTTCTGGATGCCGTACGGAAGCAGGCCTACCGGATATTTTCGCCATGCTTCAATCTCGAGCAGGTCGATGATGTCTTCGACCTTCTCACGGTTCTCCATCTCTTCCCGCTTGGCAGCGCCCCACCAGAGCGCACCTGAGAACCATCCACCTTCGGTCCTGACATGACGACCAAGCGTGATGTTCTCGAGAACCGTCATGTGGGCGAACAGTTCGATGTTCTGGAAGGTTCGGGCGATTCCGAGAGCTGCGATCTTGTCAGGGCTCATCCCAAGGAGTGACTCCCCACGCCAACGGATGTCACCCTCCTGTGGCTTGTACACACCATTGAGACAGTTGAACGTGGAGGTCTTCCCCGCACCGTTCGGGCCGATGACCGCAAACAGCTCACCTTCATCAACGGTGAACGACACATCCGTCAGCGCCTTGACGCCCTTGAACGCAAGCTCGATGCCCTCGAATTCGAGAAGTGGTGCTGTCATGAGAGCCATCGCTTCCTACGCTTGTAGTGCTTCACATCGCGGAATGACTTCCGCTCGCCGCCTTCGGTGTTCAGACCGAGATAGAACTCCTGCACGTCCTCATCTCCGAGCAGCTTCTCTGCATCCCCGTCCATGACGACCTTGCCGTGCTCCATGATGTAGCCATAGTCGGAGATCGACAGCGCCATGTTTGCG
The DNA here is from genome assembly GCA_964196275.1 of uncultured Kiloniellales bacterium. Taxonomy (GTDB): domain Bacteria; phylum Actinomycetota; class Acidimicrobiia; order Spongiisociales; family UBA5794; genus UBA5794. The sequence continues at coordinate 13,053 of CAXMSN010000114.1, forward strand.
TTCTGCTCGATCAGTAGAACGCTTGTCCCCTGTCTGTTGATGTCGACGATCACATCGCGGATCTGCGCTACGAGCAGCGGTGCGAGACCAAGGGATGGCTCGTCAAGGATCAACAACGTGGGGTTCGCCATCAGCGCTCGACCGATCGCGAGCATCTGTTGTTCGCCGCCAGAGAGATACCCGGCTGTGTCTTTGCGTCGCCCCGCGAGCAGAGGGAACATCGACATCACCATGTCATAGCCTTCCTTGACGCTGCCTGAACTCTTATTGGTCGTCGCACCCGTTCGCAAATTGTCCTCGACGGTCATCTCGGCGAACACGCGCCGGCCCTCCATCACCTGGGAGATGCCGGCCATTACGATCTTGGACGGCTCCATTTCGTGGATTTCCTTGCCGTTGTACTCGATCGACCCCTTGGTCACGTCACCCTCGTGAATATCGAGGAGACCGGTGATAGCGCGAAGTGCCGTCGTCTTGCCCGCACCATTCGCACCGAGCAGGGCAACGATCTGTCCTTCTCGCACTTCGAGGGACAGTCCCCGAAGAACCAGAACGACATCGTTGTACACGACCTCAAGGTTCGCTAGCTCAAGCATCCTCTGCTTTTCTTGTTCTTCCTCTTGTTAGTGGGTTCTTTGGGGGTGCGGCAACCCGCACCCCCAAAGCTCCTCTGTCTCGGTTACAGCTCGTAACAGGCCGCTTGGAAGTCGAAATCCGCAGCGGCATCGCCGATGAAGAAGTCCTCCGCAAGCACGGATCCTGTTGTTGCGTCAGGCTGGCTCAATGTCTGTGCAGGACCACCCGCAGCCGTGTAGACCTCAAGGTCTATGTCGTAGATCGAGATACTCCGCAGAACGTAGTCGTTCGGAGTCCCCGCGTACGACTGGTTCGGGGCTGAACCGCCGAAATCGACACCTTCCAGCGAGTTCGCTGCGGCGACCATTCCCTCAGGAGTGATGTCCATTGCAGCAAGGCCAGCTTCGATCACACGACGCATCGTGATGGATTCGTTCCAACCGACGATGAACGAGTCACTCGGACGACGGTCTGGGTACACAGCGGTCATCGCTGCCTTCATCTCATTGAGGCCCGGATTGTCGCCTGACCAGAGCGTGTTGTACGACGACTGGTAGTACATAGCGTCGTACAGCGGCCCAACAGGGGAGTCGAGCAGAGCCGGGTTGTAGGTAGGCGAAGCGCCGGTGAACCGACCGGTGTACCCGGCCTGAACCGAGCCAGCGAGAAGTTCCGCACCGATCGACGGGTTCGTCGCCATGATCGTCCAGTCTGCACCGGACGTAGCGATGCCCTGGATTACACCGGCGTAGTCCTGTCCCGGTATGACCATTCCATCACCATCGAAGACGAGTTCCATGCCGTAGTACTCGATTGCCTTCTTGGCTCCTGCTCCGACATCGAAGCCGTAGTCGCTCGGGAACGTAGCGATCGCAACCTTCGTCCCTCCCATCTGCTGCATGAAGTGAACGAGGTTCATCGACTCGATGCAGTAGTTGGTGTTCTGCTCGAGGGCCACGCCGCCGTCGAACTCTGGGATTCCCCAGCCTGAGTACCAGCTCAATGGGATGAACAGCATGCTGTCTTCCTTGAAGCCAGGAAGGTTCGCAACGCTCGTCGGCGAGCCAGTCGACTGGCTTATCGCGACAACGTCGTCCTTGATCTTCTCGTACTTCTCCAGCTGTTGCTCAACGTTGTAGTTCGTGTCTTCGATGAGGAGTTCTACGGTCCACCCGTCTATGCCTCCGTTGGCGTTTACGTTGTCCCAGTACACCTGTTGCGCATCGGTGATATCTATCACCAAGGGTGCGAACAGTCCTGTGAGGTCTGCAAGCAGACCCAATGTGATGACCTTCGCATCGGCGTCGACTCCTCGACCGGTCTTCACGGTCGGTTCGGTTGGCGCCGCTGTCGTTGTAGGCGCTGCAGTTGTCTCTGTCCCGCCTGCTGTGGTCGTTGTTGTCTCCGGCAATGTGTCGGCCGTGCCGCCATCGTCGTCGCTGCTGCAAGCGCTAGCGACGAGGGCGATCACGAACAACAGGACAAGCCAGCTATATCGCTTTCTCATCTGTTTCCTCCTCTTGTTGTTTGCTTCGTTACTCCTTCGATACCACGCGAATGCGGACATCGATCGGATCTGTCGATCAGTATGTGAATGGCCATCCCTTCCAGTAGTTCCTCACCCGGAGCCAAATGCCATAGAGGCCCAAAGGCTCGAATATGAGAAAGACGATGATGAGCAAGCCGAACAGGACGATATTGAGTTGTGCGACGCTGAGGCCGGGCCCAGCAGCATCCGGGTAAGAGACGATCCCGATCCAGTCATCTGAGCTGCTCCTCACGAATAGGTTCCCAAGCCACGAGAACGGACCACCCTCGTCGGCCTGTGTGGCCATGAAGCCGGTCACATTCTCCACAATACGAGGTGACAGAACCACGAAGAAGGTACCGAGCAGGGTTCCCACGATCGTTCCTGCACCACCAATGAGAATGATCGCGATGAACTCGACTGATAGAAAGATATCCCAGGTCTCCGGGATGATTCTGCCCACCACCGATGCGAACACAGCGCCGCCGATGCCCGCATAGAACGAAGACACCGCAAATGCCTGAGTCTTGCCCTTGGCCTCGGCAACGCCCATGATCTCCGCCGCGATGTCTCTATCCCTGATAGCCGCCCAAGAACGCCCAACTCTGGTTCGCATCAGGTTCTTCGCAATCAGAGCGAACACGGCGACGAACACAAGGAGGAAGAAGTACGTCTTGACTTCGCCCGACATCTCCTCCACATGGACCCATGGCAGGAGGTTGACGGGCTTCAGCCACCACCAGAGTTCACCGTCGGTCGTAAAGGAGACCAAGGGATCCATGTTTCGCCACAACGCGAACTCGAGTTCGGGCCATGGTCTTCCGGTTGACGGACCTCCCGCCACCGCGGTGAGGTTGCGCCACAGATACTGTCCGATAAACACGAGACCGAGTGTCACGAAGGCAAGGTACAGCCCGCGAACTCGGACTGCCGTGGGGGCAACAAGGATTCCCACAAGGGCAGCCACGATGCCTGCTGCAGGCAACCACACCCAGATCGGCAGACCGAGGCCCCACACTGTCTTCCCAGACTCCCCACCGAGCACGACAGCCGTGTAGGCGCCGACGGCCATAAAGAACGAGTGCCCAAGCGAAACCTGTCCAGCGACACCGGTCAAGAGGTTCAACCCGAAGGCAGCAACGGCATAGACCAGGGCCTTGTTGACCAAGATCAGCCAAGAACCGTCCCCGAGATAACCGAGGAACGGCAGCGCGGCCAGCGGTGCTAGCACGGCGATCAGCAGAAAGAGACCGATCGCGATCTTCTTCGTCACCGACGGGAACAGACCCATCTCTGCTTCGTAGCGCGTGTACAGGCCGGGTCTGCCTCTCATACGCGCCTGATCTCTTCAGTTCCGAACAGCCCATATGGACGGATGAGGAGGACGACCATCATCGCAAGCCACGGAACGATTCCAGAAAAGCCTGTGCCGAGCCAAGAAATCGAGCTGAGGTACGTACCGGCAAACACTTCAACGACGCCGACAAGCAGACCGCCCACGATCGCTCCCACAATCGAATCGAGCCCGCCGATGATCACTGCCGGGAAAGCACGGAAGGCGATCAACGCGGTGAACGGCCCCACCCCTGCAGCGCCCCTCGGTCCGACTGACGCAAATATTCCCGCGATCGCCGCGAGGCCGGCGCCGATGGCCCATGCAATGGCAAATACCTTGCCTACGGAAATGCCTTGAGCCATCGCGGCCTCTTGATCGAACGCCGTCGCGCGCACAGCGACGCCGGTGCGCGTCCTGAAGAACACCATCAACAGGATCACGACGACAAAGGTCACGGCGATCGTCGCGATCTCGGCATACGCGATCCGGAGGGGACCGATCTCGACTATTGACAGACCCCATGGATCCGCCAAACCGGCCGTCGTGTTGTCCATCAGGTCATTTGTGATCGTCCTGATGATGAGGTCAAGACCGAGTGTGATCATGGCCACGGCGAACAACGCCTCACCGATCATCGGCCTGATCGCGATTCTTTCGATGATGATTCCGATGACCGCCGTTGCAATGACCGCGACGATCGCCGATGCGGTCCACTGGGTCCACTCAGGAACCGACGTCAACCATCGGCCCGGCATATTGACGGTCACAGCGAAGTAGGAGACTAGATAGGCCCCCAATGCAGCGATGGCGCCATGTGCAAAATTGACCACTTGCGTCGCTTTGAAGATGATCACGAAACCGAGGGCGAGCAAGGCGTAAATCGCACCGAGGGCAATGCCTGAGGCGAGTGCGTTGATGAACTTGTCAACCGGGTCCGGACCTACCGCCTGGGCCAGCACTCCGAGCGGTATCACGTGTACATCGACTCCACAAGATCACCGAACAGGTCCATCATTGCCGACCGTTTCAGCTTCTGCGTGGCGGTGAGTTCGCCATCTTCGTGGTCGAGTTCCTTCGGAATCATCTTGAACTTTTTGACCTGATCAGACCTCGCGAACTTCTCGTTCGTTTCGCTGACGACTCCCTGGATGAGGCTGATCACCTCCGGCTTCTCAGCGAGGTCGCGGTACGTCGTATATGGGAGCTGTCTTCTCAACGCCCAGTTGCCGACGACGTCATACTCGATGCCTATCAAAGCCGTGATGTACTTGCGGCCGTCTCCTATCACCATGGCTTCCTTGATGAACGGGGACGCCTTCAGACTGTTCTCCACCTCAGAGGGGGACATGTTGTGCCCTCCTGATGTGACGATGATGTGCTTGATTCGGTCGACGATCTTTACATGGGTGCCGTCCACCCAGACGCCAACATCTCCCGTCTTGAGCCAGCCGTCCTCGGTGAACGTCTCAGCAGTCGCCTCAGGATTGTTCCAGTAGCCGGGGAAGACCGCGTCGTGCTTCGTCTGGATCTCGCCCGTCTCCTCGTCGATCCTGAATCCGATGCCCTCGTACGGCTCGCCGACGGTGCCGAGCTTGACGCGTCCGTGGAGGTTCGTGGTAGCAACAGCAGCGTTCTCTGTCATCCCATAGATCTCGTACACCGGAATGCCCAATCCCATGAAGAACTCGAGAACCTCGGGAGCGATCGCCGCCGCCCCAGATGAGGCGTATCGACAATGGCGAAGACCGATACGTTCCTTGAGCGATCGGAAGAACAGCGGATTTCCGATCCAGTAGGCAAGCCTGGCCGGTGCAGTGAAGTTCCCCCCGTTCTCGACGCGCTGGGTACCGATAAACGTTGCAAGCTTCAAACCGAACGCGGCGATCAGCCTCTTGAGTCGCGTCGCGTCTTGAAGTCTGATCACGACTCCAGCGTGTATGCGCTCCCAGATGCGTGGGACCGCAAAGAAGATCGTCGGTTGCACCTCACGAAGGTTCACCTGCACGGTCTCAATGGACTCGGCGAAGTTCAGGATCGGCCCGTTGTAGGCCAGCGACCATGAGGAAAACAACCGCTCTGCGACGTGGCATAGCGGCAGATACGTGAGCTTCTCATCGTCAACGCTTTCGGGCGTGTTCTTCGAGAAGCGACCGGGGTCGTTCAGGACATGGCCGACCGCCACCTCAACATTCCGATGCGTGAGCATGGCCCCCTTTGGCGGGCCCGTCGTGCCGGATGTGTAGATGAGCGTCATCACCTCGTCCGGCTTCGCCGCGAGCATCAGTCGCTCAACTGCTCCTGGATCGCTCTGCCTGTGCGAACGACCAAGCTCCATGAAGTCGTCCCAGAACATCAGCCGGTCATCGTCCATCGTGCGCACACCCCGTGGCTCGACGTAGATAATCGTCTCGACCTTCGGGAAAGCATCAGGGCCCGGTTCGACCACCTTGTCAACTTGCTCCTGGTCCTCGGCGAAATGGATACGCGCCCCTGAGTCGTTGAGGAGGTACTGCACCTCGGCAGTGGGATTGGTGGAGTACATCCCTGTGCAGATGGCCCTGACCGCGACCGTCGCGAAGTCGAAGATCAGCCATTCGGGACGATCCTCGCTGTGAATCGACGTCACCTCGCTTGGCTGGACCCCGAGTGCAAGGAGCGCATGCGCCGCCGTGAGCACTTCGTCCCACAACTGATAGCTCGTGCGCTCCTGCCAGATGCCGAACTCCTTGTCGCGTATCGCGACCCGTTCTGGGGTTCGTTGCGCCCAATCCCTCACGCGCCATGCGACCGTGGGGAAGGCATCCGAGAGGTCAGGGACACCCATGTGCTCAAGCGTGGAGGTCATGCCCGTGTGCCCTTTTCTCGAGTTCCCCGAGTCTGGCATGAAGATAATCAACGCGCACGGCACTTGGCAATTCACGTCGGGGAATCGACCGATGAACAGAGTGGTCTTTGTCGCCCCGAGAACCGCGGATAGGCCTACGCAGTCGGTTCTGTCCTGACGCCGATCACCCTGAAGCGTCGGGCCACGAACGCGGGGTCCGTCAGTGAACTGTTGCCAGCCGCATTCGCTCCGGTGACATGGAAGTCAGAGAACGCTGACGACTGGTTGACGAACATCCCGCCGGTCAAGTTGAACGCTACCGAAACGCCACCGTCGATCGCCGCGTCAACGATCGATGACCTTGAGTCCTCATCGGTCGCGTACGCGAGCCACGTGATCGCACCACTCTTCTGAGCAGCCTCGCGAGCCAGTTCGATACTCTGCTCTCGGGATGCCGTCTTAACGACGTAGATCACCGGTCCGAACATCTCGCGCATGTAGGTGTCCTTGTCTGACGCATCTACTTCTACGATCGCTGGCGTTCGGACAGTCGCATCAGCGAACTCTGGATTCACGACAGAGCGCGAAGCAGAGAGGACGGATCCGCTTGCCTGAGCCTTTTCCACCCGGTCGAGCGAGTCCTGGCCCTTCACCGCTCCAAGGATCGCGCTCGCTCGCGCATCATCGCTGAGCAAACCATCGACTGCGGAAACGAAGCCGCCGACAACATCGTCGTAGCTAGCGATTCCTTCAGCAGTGGGCACTCCATCGGCTGGGACGAACAGGTTCTGTGGCGTTGTGCACATCTGGCCTGAATACATGGTCATCGAGACGCTCAGGTTTCTGAAAACCCCCATGAGATCGACGACGGAATCCATGATCACCGAGTTCACGCCCGCTTTTTCCGTGTACACCTCGGCGTGGTCGACGTTCGACTCCAGCCATTCGCCAAACGCCGAGCCGCCCGTGTAGTCGACGATCCCGACCTCCGGGCGCATCACAAGGTCTTTCGAAACGAGCTCTCCAGGGGAATCGACGATCATCTGCACAAGGTTCGGATCGAGGCCCTCCCCCGCAAGGACCTCTCTTGCCGTGCGGACCATGAGCGCAAAGGGAAGAACGGTGGCTTGATGCGGCTTGATCACGACCGGATTCCCCGTAGCGAGACTGGCGAAGATCCCCGGGTACCCGTTCCACGTCGGGAAGGTCGAGACGCCAATCGTCACAGCCACACCTCGTGGAACAACAATCCACTCCTTGTCGATCACGATCGGATCACGCGATCCCTGCGGCTTCTCCCACCGAAGCGGTCCGGGAAGTCGGTTCTGCTCAGCATACGCGTAGGCCACTGCCTCTACGGCACGATCCAGCGCATGCGGGCTACCTGCCTGGAACGCCATGAGGAAGCTCTGTCCCGTGGAATGCATGACGGCGTGGGCCATCTCGAAGCTGATGGATGAGAGGCGCTTGATGATCTCAAGACAGACGAAGGCGCGGTCCTCGGGCGTTGATCGCCGCCACGAAGCCATGGCAGCCACTGCATCTGAGATGACGGTGTCCACCGTCGTCAACGGATACGAGATATCCATATCGATCCCGTACGGCGATGTCTCCTCGACGACGCTGTGCCCGTCATGTTGCTGCCCTGTGTCGAACTCGTTTCCCACCAGCTCCTTGAACGCAGCCTCTCCTTCGGCCGGAGCCCCCTCTCCATATGCCTTCGGGTGTTCCGGGTATGCGCTCCAGAAAGCTCTGTCCTGGATCGCCTGGACTGCCCGATCGAGAGTTTCGCCATGAGCTGCGGAGAGTTCTGACACAGTGGTCCTTTCGAGTCGTCCGACTCATCGTAATGGAGACCACGTCCTCCCTTCAGGGGGGACGGCAGAGGAGCGCAGCGACGATGCAGGGGGGCCTGCGAGCCCGCGAGCCCGGAGGAGCTGGAGAACTCGAGATCCGAAGTCCGATCGGCAATCCACCTGGCTCGCTGCCCTCCCCCTTTGAAATGAGGACGGAAGATATGGGAACTCGGTCGTCGGTCCTATCGTCAGAATGGTATCGAGGAGGTTCTGGTGAAATTGGTCGTCTTCGCTTCCGCAATGCTGCTGATGCTTTCTGCTTGCGCCGCGGGTGAGAGCGACGAACCGGCTGAGCCTGAGAGAGTTGAGGCGGCTGGTGCCCTGTTCATCGAGACGGACGGCAAGAAGTTGTGTAGCGCGGTTGCGGAGTCGTACCCACCACAGTGTGCGGGCGATCGAACGGTTCTTCTCGATCTCCGACCGAACACAGTCGTTGCTCTGATGTCTCCATCCGATCCAACGCTCGCCGCTGTCACATGGACCGACTACACGTTGCGAGTCACTGGCATCGAAACGGACGATGGTCTGACGAACGTCGAACTCGGCGATTCCGTCTACACAGCCACCGGCGACGGGCTTGTGCTGCGTGTCGCAGACCTTGGCGTGCGGGTCGGGGATCCTGTTGTGTTGCCGATGGATCTCACCAACGCGACCGACACGGCGACCGATCTGACGTTCTTCAACGGACAACGAACAGAGCTCGTATTCGAAGATGCATCGGGCGAGGTGTACCGGTGGTCCGTTGACATGATGTTCGCTCAGTCGATAGAGACGATCACCATCGAGCCAGGCGCGACAGTCCCCTACGTCCTCACGGGCGAGCCCATTGATCTTCCCCCCGGCGACTACACGGCAAAGGCCTGGGTTACAGCGGACGGAGCAGAGAACGTCGTGGTGGTGTGGACCGCGACGGTCGGCTAGCAATCGCCCGCCGGCCTAGCGCTTGAACTTCGCAGGGGGCGGAGCTACCGACCACTACGCTTCCGTCATGACCGACGCCTTCCTCATAGACACTGTTCGCACGCCGATAGGGCGGTTTGGAGGGGCGTTGTCCTCAGTGCGACCAGACGACATGGCATCCCAGGTCATCAGGGACGTCGTTGAGCGCGTTGGAGTCGATCCGAGCAGATACGACGAAGTGTTCTTCGGCGCTGCGAATCAAGCCGGAGAGGACAACAGGAACGTTGCGCGGATGGCTTCGCTCCTTGCCGGACTGCCAGTCACCGTTCCAGGTTCCACGATCAATCGCCTGTGTGGATCAGGGATGGAGGCGATAGGCCTCGCTGCACGCACAATCCGCACTGGAGAGGCTGACCTCGTGATCGCTGGTGGCGTTGAGTCGATGAGCCGGGCGCCAAAGGTCGTGCCAAAGGCAGGAACCGCGTTCGACAGATCACATGTGATGTACGACACGACGATCGGATGGCGTTTCACGAACCCCCGTATGCGCGAGCGATTCGGCGTCGATGAGATGCCGGGAACGGCCGAGAATCTGGCAACCGAGTTCTCCATCGCACGTGAGGACCAGGATGCGTTTGCGTATCGCAGCCAGCAGCGCACAGAAAAGGCGCGGGTAAACGGTGTGCTCGCACAGGAGATCACCCCCGTCTCTGTCAAGCAACGCCGGGGCGATCCGATCGTGGTCGATACCGACGAACACCCGCGGCCGGACACGACGCTTGAGAAACTGTCAACCCTTCGTCCGATCTTTGACAGTGGAACCGTGACCGCCGGAACTGCTTCGGGCATCAACGACGGCGCCGCCGCTGCGATCGTTGCATCGGGAGAACTCGTCAAGGAACTCGGGCTTGAACCGATGGCGCGGATCGTCTCGATGGCAACGGCGGGCGTCCCGCCGAGAATCATGGGCATCGGCCCGGTCCCCGCGACCGAAAAGCTGCTGACCCGCACCGGCATCAGTCTCAGTGAGATATCGAACATCGAACTCAACGAGGCGTTCGCCTCTCAAGCTCTCGCATGCACACGGAAGTTCGGACTTCCTGACGACGCCGAACATGTGAACCCCAACGGCGGCGCGATCGCCCTCGGCCATCCACTCGGGATGACGGGTGCGCGCCTCGTGGGCGCAGCCACACGCGAAATGGAGCGCCGCGACGGTCGTTTCGCATTAGCGACGATGTGCATCGGTGTCGGCCAGGGAATCTCGATGTTGCTGGAGCGAGTCTCCTAGCACCGCGGCGCTCGTCAGGACTCACTCGTTCGAAAGCAGCCACTTGATCCTGTCGATCGACAGCGCGTAGTGAACGACGACCCCTGCAAGAAGCGCCACCGCATATGCCTGGTTGGCGAACGACACCACGACGATGGCAACGCCGAACACTGCAGCCTCCACAAGAAGGCGGATCGCACCAGGCACAGGAATAGGGGCCTCGCCGCTTCTGCTTCGGTCTCCAGGCACGTTGAACGTTCCCCACGCCGCCATGCCAGCTATCGGCAGTCCCACGGCCAACACCCAACTCAGTGCTCCGGACCCGATCGCGTATCCACCGATGGCGAGCGCAGCGAACGCTGCGAGTTCCAGAACGAGCCGGAACGCGAGGTTTGCGGGATGGAATCCGAACATCGGGTCAACCTAATGGCTGCGAGGTACGCTTGTCGCATGAACCCAACTCGAGATGAATTGGTCGCGCTCTCGCTGGATCCGCGAGCGTTCCTTGACAGCGAGGATGCAGCACTGCGCAGGATCGCCGTGACCTCCGCCAACGTGACGACGATGGATGGCCTGTGCAAGGCACTCACACAGATGATCTCGGATCCGTCAACTCCCGTCAGAGCCGCCGTCGCAGAGAAACTGGGTGCATGCGGTGAGGATGCCGTGGACGGTCTACAGCAACTTCGTACGGACGAGAACCCGACCGTACGAGAAGCGGTAGCCACCTCCTACGGCGAGATCGGAGAGGCCTCGCAACTGGGGTGGCTCGTCGAGTGCGTTCGGTCTGACGAAGACCGACAGGTCAAGGAGGCTGCCGTTGCGTCCCTCGGTGCGATCGGCGACCCACGTGCGATCGACCCACTCCTCGAGTTCGTCAGATCGGGGCCGCCACAGGTCAGGCGCAGGGCGATTGCAGCCATCACGGTGTTCGACGACGACAGGATCGAACCAGCGCTCGTCCGAGCGGCGATGGATCGGAATCCGGGAGTGCGCGAAGCCGCCGAGATGGTGGTCGGCCGCCAGATCACAGAGGCCTAGTGCTCGGGTGAGGGCTCGCCGGAATGGTGTAGATCCTCACGCACCCACTCCGAACCACCTTCCCAATGCTCTTTCTTCCAGATCGGTACACGGTGCTTGAGTTCGTCGATGATGTAGCGGCATGCAGGGAACCCGTCGGCGCGATGCGCCGTGGAGACAGCCACGACCACAGCTGATTCCCTGAGTCCGAGAACACCAGTGCGATGCACCGCAGCGACTTTCACGATCGGCCACCGGCCCAACGCCTCGTCCACGACTTCTCGGATCTTGGTCGTGACGACACCCTCGTACGCCTCGTACTCCAGACGAGTGACGCCCTGGCGTCCGATCGAGTGGTCACGAACCGTGCCAGAGAAGAGCACAGTGCTGCCCGCAGCGTCATCGGCGACGAACTCCATGATGCCAATCGCGTCCAATGGCTCGTCCGTAACGGAGACCATGACAGATTCCTGCGTACCTATGTCAGTCTTTTTCATACACTCATCCCATGCACAACGATACCCCCGGTGAGACACCCGACGAATCTCACGCTCCTCTCATGTCTGAGCGGAACGACAATGACGATGTCGGCGTTGAAGCAAGCATGGACAACATCACACCACCGTCAGAATTCGACGCCGAGACCCCAGCACCGATCGTGCCCGAGCCGAACGATCCGATGGAGCCGATCATGCCCATCGACGCGGTCGATCTTGAACCTGGTATCCAGACTGCCGAGTTCACCTACGATGAGATGCTCCCACCGCCACCGCCACCGCCACCGCCACCATCTGTCTTCTCCGGCTATGAACCGCAAACGGTGACGGAGCCGGACACCGCGCCCGAACCGCCGAAACGATCGATCGGGCTGCTTCTTCTCGGCGTCGTCGGTGCGGCCGCTTTGGGTGCTGCCCTCACGATCGGTGTACTCGCGGTAACAGGCACCTTCGACGATGAGACGGCGGTCGTGCCCACAACGGTCGCGATCGCGGCTCCTGCGGAGCCAACGAGCACCGAACCGACGACTCCGATCGCCAGCACCGGCGTAGGCGTTGATCCGGCCGCGATTGCCGCCAAGGTGCTGCCCAGCATTGTCACAGTCGTTGTGTTCGAAGACGACGAAGCCGCAAACCCCTCCGGGTCCGGTTCGGGAGTTGTCATGTCCGACGATGGCTACATCATCACGAACCACCACGTCATCGAAGGCGCCATGTCTTACGAAGTGACCTTCGAGGACGGCAGGGTCTACACGGCCGAGCTCGTGGGTAGCGACGATCTCACTGACATCGCCGTGCTCAGGATCTCGTCAGACGACCTCACACCGGTTGCGTTCGGTTCGTCCGAGGTCCTCGATCTCGGCGATCCTTCGGTCGCGATCGGCAATCCTCTCGGTCAAGATGGCGGCGCGTCCATCACCGCTGGCATCATCTCAGCGTTCAACAGAAGGGTCGACTTCGCCGATGAAACATCACTCTTCGGAATGATCCAGACGGACGCAGCCATCAACAGTGGATCCTCTGGCGGCGCACTTGTGAACGCAAACGGAGAACTGATCGGGATCACCTCGGCAATTGGCGTGTCGACTGCTGGACCAGAGGGCATCGGCTATGCGATACCCATCGAGGTCGTTGAACGCATCACCGCTGAGATCATCGAGACGGGGGACGTCGAGCATCCGTTCATCGGCGTGAGGATGCAGTCGTACTTCGAAACGGCTGATGACGGAGCGGTCATCCCCGGAGGTGCGGTGATCGTGCTGATCGAGGAAGAGTCAGCGGCAGGAGACGCAGGCATGTTGCAGGACGACATTGTCATCGCCATCGACGGCAAGAAGGTCACAGGCCAATCCGATCTCGCCCTCGCCGTACGGCTCTACCGGGTCGGCGACGTCGTGACCTTCACCGTCTTGCGAGACGGGGAGACGTTCACGTTCGATGTGCTCATGGGCCAGCGCCCGGTCGAACTCCAGGGCTGACGATGTACGGGATGGACGACGAAGGCATCTTCGAGCAGTTGTTCAAGCTTCTACAGACTTCAGGCCCCGTCAATTGGAAGCTCGCACGTGAAGTGACCAAGAGCCTTGCCGGGCCACCGGAGATCATCGAACCGGCCGTCGCCGAGGAGTATCGCGAGCTCGCCCACGTGGCGGAGGTCCGAATCTCTTCTGTGACCGATCTTCCTTCACCGGCGACCGGCGAGCTGAACCCAACGGATCGTGCGACCTGGGCGGCAGAGAACCAGCAGTCGTTCCGTGTCCTCATCGAGCCCCTGAGCGAGAAACTCACTGGACTCACCGACACGGGCCAGATACCCGGAATGCCAGACCTCGGCGGCTCAATGGGAGCGATGCTCGCTCCGCTCGGACCGGCCCTCCTCGGCGTCCAGGCTGGCACGATGGTCGGGTTCATGGCCCACAGAGCTCTTGGCCAATTCGATACCGGCATCCCAGCGATGGACCACGATCGACCCTACGTCATCGTTCCCAATCTGGACGACTTCGCCATCGATCACGGTATCGACCACAGACAGGTCCGCCTGTGGGGCGCCCTCCATGAGGTGGCATTTCACCGCATCATGGCCGTCGAATGGATCCGTGGTAGCTTCATCTCACTCGTCGAGACCTACTACGACTCCGTCGAGCTCGACATGTCGGATCTCATGGGCAAGCTTTCGGCGATGAACGATCCCGAAGAGATCCAACGGATGTTCGGAGCGGAGTCGGAAGATCCAACAGCGCTGATGAGGGCGAACTCAGACCCGGAGAAACTTGCACGCATACAGGCGTTCACGGCATTCATCGAAGGCTACGCGGATCACATCGTCCGACTCGCAGGAAGAGAGCTCCTGCCTGGGATCGAGCGAATCGAAGATGCATACCGAGTGCGCCGCACCGAACCCGACAAGGCAGAGCAGTTCCTCCAGCAGTTCGCCGGGCTTGAGCTCCAGCGTTGGCGCTCGGCCGACGGGGCAGCATTCTGCACCGAGGTCACCGACCGATGGGGCGCAGAGGCGCTTGCGAAGGTGTGGGATGACCCCGAGAACATGCCAACTCTCGACGAACTGACCGATCCGATCGGATGGAACGCCAGGGTGCTCCTGAGCGAGACGCTTCTCGAAGGCGACTAGCTACCCTCTCGGGATTCCGCCATTGTGCCCACGAGAGGATTCCCAGATGACCATCGCGATCGGGCAGGATGCGCCTCCGTTCGAACTCTTCGATCAGGATCGCAATGCCGTCAGCCTCGAAACCCTCCGAGGCAGCAACTCGCTGATCGTGTTCATCCCATTCCCCTTCACCGGGCGCTGTGAAGGCGAGTTGTGCGCGATCCGGGACCGGTACAGCGAACTCGAGAGCGTTGCAGCCAACGTCGTGGCGATTACCTGCGACACCCTTCCGGCCAACAAGGCGTGGTCAGACGCAAACAGCTTTGCGTTCCCCGTTCTCAGCGACTTCTGGCCACACGGTGACGTTTCGCGGTCCTACGGTGTCTTCAACGAGGCCTTCGGATGCGCTGACCGCGTTACGTTCGTACTCAATGCCGACGCTGTCGTCACCGACGTCGTGGCCAGCGAAGGCCTTGGCTTCTCGCGAGAATTCGACAGCTACGCCACCGCCCTCAGGGCGCTCTCAGCTCAGGCCTAGACAAACGCTCTCAGCCGCCTCCACAGCAGCGGTCCGGAGATTCTCCGGGGCTGAGCGCAGCTATCCTCGCCGTGCAACTCATCAGCCCCTGATGGACACACCGACGTCATGACAGACGCCTCGACAGCCCAAGATGAACCCCTCGAGCCAAACGCGAACGAGTCCCCTCTCGTAGCGGCACATGGCCCGCGGATGCCTCGATGGTTCCGAACACTGCTTGTTGTTGGCCTTTTGTATCTCTTCCTTGTGGGGGTCAAACTCCTCGAGTCTGGGGTCAAAGGACTGGGAAGCGACACCGCTGGTGGACTCTTCGATGGGATCACCAATCCCCTTGCCGCGTTGTTCGTCGGAGTCCTTGCAACCGTCCTCGTTCAGTCATCATCCGTAACGACATCGACGATCGTTGGACTTGTCGCCGCCGGCCTGATTCCGCTCGAAACCGCTGTGCCGATGATCATGGGAGCCAACATCGGCACCACCGTCACGAACACCATCGTGGCGCTCGCCCACGCGCGACACACCGACGAATTCCGTAGGGCCTTCAGCGCCGCGACCATGCACGACTTCTTCAACCTCATCGCGGTCGCGATCCTGTTACCGCTCGAGGTCGCGACGGGATTCCTTCAAAGCGCTGCGGCATGGATGGCAACGCTGCTTCCAGGGGGATCAGATGCGACGTTCGACTCACCCATCAAGGGCGCCGTGAACTGGGGAGCGTCACATTTCAAGACCGCTATTGAAGCGTTCATCTCGAACGAGACCACCGTCGGAGTCGCCATGATCATCACCGGCATCGTGATCATCTTCATCACCCTCGCCTACATCACCAAGAACATGAAGGTCCTGATAGCAGCGCGTATCGAACGATCGGTGAACGCGTCCCTCGCAAGATCTGGTCTCGTGGGAATGGCCGTGGGACTCATCGTCACGATCGGCGTTCAGTCATCGAGCATCACAACATCGATCCTCGTACCGCTTGTGGGATCTGGTCTCCTGGTCGTACGGAATGCCTTCCCGATAACGCTCGGTGCGAACGTCGGCACCACCGTGACCGCTCTGATCGCGGCTCTTGCAACGGGGTCGACAGACGCCATGACGATCGCTCTCGTGCACCTTCTGTTCAACGTTGCCGGCATTCTCCTGATCTACCCGTTCCCCAAGACGAGGTACATACCCGTGATGCTTGCCGAGAAACTCTCGGATATCGCCACCACAAGGAAGTGGGTCGCCGTCGTTTGGACGCTGACAATCTTCATCGCCATACCCATCGCGGGTATCTTCATACTGAGCTAGGAGCAGAGATGGTTCTCGAATTCTTCAGAGGCAACACACAGTCAGGACTCGATGAGGTCCAACAGACGCTCGTCCAGATGCTCCAGCAAGGCCACGAGGTCTTCACAACGTCGACCGATGCGCTCTTCGGCGGCGGCAAGTCGGAGGAGACCAAGCAAGAGGTGAAGTCCACCGACAAGGTCATCAACGAAGCACAGCAGTCGGTGCGCAGGCAGTTGATGGTGTCAGCAGCGATCAACAACGCTGACCTCCCCTTGGTCATCCAGTACGCATCGATTGTCAAGGACGCTGAGCGCGTCGGGGACTACGCAAAGAACATCTACGACCTCGTCAAGTACGGGGCTGACTTTGACGCCGCACCCGACAGATACCACCTGCTTCGCTATCGAGACGCCGTAGGCCAGCTCATACTCGACGCTGCAAGCGTGTTCGAAGCAAAGGATGCCGAACGTGCACAGCGTCTCATCGGGAAGGCAGACGCGTTCCTCGAAGAGTACGACGCACAGGTGAAGGCGGCATACCAGTCCCAGGGTCTCGCATCCGATGCCGTCGCCCGCGCCCTCTACTTCCGATTCCTGAAACGCACCACGGCCCACGTCATGAACGTGCTCACCGCACTGGTCCAACCCCTCGACCGCCTCGACTACTACGACGAAGCCAAAGAAGACCGCTAACTGTCGTGAGCGCTCCCTGCGGCAGCTCACGAACGAGGTAGTACGTAGTACGTAATACGCACGCGTGGTCTGAGGTCTGAGGTCTAGGTCTATCCTCCGCTACATGGATTTCTCACACTCCCCTCGATCGCTTGACTACCAGACGCGGCTCGATGCCTTCATGGATGAGCATGTGTATCCCGCTGAGGAAGGCATTGCCGCACGGAGACAGTGGGGGGACGTACCCACCGAGGCGCCGCCAGAGATGGCGGCGCTCAAAGTCGAGGCTCGCTCCCGGGGTCTCTGGAATCTGTTTCTTCCCGACGAGGAGTATGGGGCAGGGTTGTCGAACGTTGAGTACGCACCGCTTGCTGAAATCATGGGTCGTGCAATCGAACTTGCCCCGGAGGCAACGAACTGCGCCGCACCCGACACCGGAAACATGGAAGTCCTGCACATGTTCGGCACCGACGAGCAGAAACAGCGCTGGCTGGTTCCGCTCCTCGAAGGGGAGATCCGTTCGAACTTCGGCATGACCGAACCAGGAGTTGCTTCCTCCGATCCAAGGAATCTCGAGTGCACGATCACTCCTGACGGCGACGACTACGTCGTGAACGGAACGAAGTGGTTCTCCTCAGGAGCAATGTCGCAAGACTCGAAGATCGCGATCGTCATGGGCATCACGGACAAGGACGCCCCTCCGAAGCAGCGGTACTCCATGATCCTGGTGCCGATGGACGCCGATGGTGTCACGATCGTGCGAGACCTCAACGTCTACGGCTACCGGCACCGGGGCGGTCACCCCGAAGTCGTCTACGACAACGTGCGCGTGCCGTCGGCGAACATGATCTCGGGGCCAGGACAGGGATACATGATCGCCCAGGCGAGATTGGGGCCCGGAAGGATCCATCACTGCATGCGTGCGATCGGGCAGGCCGAGCGCGCTCTGGCGCTCATGATCGATCGTGCGAAGTCACGAGAGGCATTCGGCAAGCGGGTCGCCGATCAGGGCATCGTCCAGGATTGGATCGCAGAGTCACGTCTCCGTATCGACCAAGCCCGGCTCCTCGTGCTGCGGGCTGCGTGGCTGATCGACACGGAGGGAAACCGCGCCGCTCGGCACCACGTATCTGCGATCAAGGTCGTCGCACCGAACACGGCCCTGTGGGTCATAGACAAGGCGGTTCAAGCGCACGGCGGCATGGGCGTCACCGATGACACTCCCCTCGCATCGATGTGGGCGAACATGAGAACGCTCCGAATCGCGGACGGCCCAGACGAGGTTCACAAGATGGTCGTCGCCCGCCACGAAATCGGTCGCGACTGAGTCAGAAGTCAGCGAGTGCGAGTCCGGTCTGATAGCGAGCGCAGCGAGTCGTGCCTGACTTCTGTCATCTGTCATCTGTCAGCGAGCGCCAGCGAGCGGGTCTGGAGCGAGGCGGAGCCGAGCGACTAGCCGAACAGGCGGTGCCACCAGTCTGCGAAGGTCGACCTCGCGTCTGGGGCTGGCAACTCGGCAAGCACAGCGGTGGCGTGGTCCGGCGGGAGATCACCGACGATCACGAAGTGGTTCTCCGTGTCCGTCCAATGGATGCTCACGTCATATGCCGTGGTCACCAGGTCATACACGCCCGTGTCTGTGATGAGTGGCGTCGGAGATTCGAATCCTGTGACCGACGAGATATCTCCGAGCACAAAGAGAGAGAACGAGAAGAGGCCGTCGCTGTAGAAGCCCTGCTCGGAGTCGCCAGGTGCCTCGGATACGTCAACGAGCCGATAGCCGAAAATCACGTCCGGCAGACCGTCGGACGCACTCGGCATGACGATGTCGTACTCGGCACCGCCTGTGCTGGATGGGCCAGAGTACGTGCGGTACGCCAAGAAGTTCTGAAGGCTCGAACGCCTGAACACCCGTCCATCATCGGTGAAGGACTCTGTTATGAGGGGAGCACCCGTCCGGACGTCGACAAGGAGCCTTGCCCGAACCGCGTCTCCCTCCATGACGTTGACGAGTTCGCATGTGCGGCCCATGTGCGTCACTTGAGTGATACCGCCGACGACGTAGCGATCCGTGCTGATCGGTTCCGAGTTCGATACGAACGCGACACCGTGGGGCGCGTCATCCATGGTCATCGCTGTGCCGTTGCCGATCATCGACCATGTGGAGTCGACCTGCACGATCTCCATGCCCTGGCTGTGCTCAACGAACGATGAAGAGATCTGCGTCTGGCCGCCCCACACCGAGACGACGAGCCTGTTCGCCGAATACGTCGATTGACTCGAACGCTCGAGATAGTCAGTGAGTTCGTCGGCAGACGCACCGGCTGCGGCAAGCGTCAGTGTGACTGCAGCAACGGAACCGATAACGGCGAGCCTGCGCAGTGTGGTCATGGGGAGCTCACCTGAAGGCCGGTAGGCGGAGTTGACAGCGAAGCTCGAGCCGTATGGCGTGATTCAAGATCAACGATCGACACGGACTGACCACCGTCACCCGAGTCGAAGGGTGCCGCTGCAAAGGCGAGGGAGACTGCTGCCACACCTGCCGCAACTGCGACGGCGGTCCTGGCACCCAACCGGCGCTTCTTCGCCTCGCGCCTCGGTTCAAGGAACGCGGGTGGCTCGACACCTGGAAGGGCACGGACGGCGGTCCTTGACCGGTCCAGCTCGCCGAGTTCTCTGCGGCACTCCGAGCACGAATCGATGTGAGATGCCACTGCGGGCATCTCGGCTGTGACCAATTCCCCATCTAGGTACGCCGACAGCTGCTCACTGAGATGCCCCCCGGGGAGCAGGTGCAGGGGAACGTTCAGCGTCGGAAGTGTCCGCACGGCTTTGCGAGATTCCTTGAGCCTGCGGAACTCTGCGATGGCGTCGAGATCGGTTTCAAGCGCATCTACGACCTCCCTCAGTTCATCTTTCGTCAGTTCGCCATCGAGGTAGCACGACAGCAACATGGAAAGATGGGGAGAGACAGCGTTCACACTGGCCATGTGAGCAGTCCTCTCAACATCGTGCGCCCTCGGTGGATGCGGGAACGCACCGTTCCCACGGGTACGTCGACGGCGTCGGCGATCTCTTCATACGTGAGGCCGACGACGTCGCACAGCACGACCGCCTCCCTGAAGTCATACGGCAACTTGAGCAGCGCACTCTGCACATCGTCGGACAGACGGACCGATGCCAGCACCTCATCGGGCGATGGGCTTGCGCCGAGGGCTGAGTTGTCGCCCTCGGGAAGGGGTGACGTTGGCCTGCGCTTCTTCTTACGGACGCCGTCGAGGAACGCGTTCCTCGTGATCCGCCATAGCCATCCGTCAAAGGACCCTGGCGTATACGAAGAAAGCCCCTTCCGGACGCGCAAGAGCACCTCCTGAACGAGATCTGCAGCATCGTCCGGATTGCCGGTCAGACGGTACGCAAACGTGTAGATCTTTCGACCGTAACGCTGAGCGACGTCTTCCCAGGTCAGATTGGTGTTATCCGCCATGGTCCCCATGTTCGGTTTAACAACGTCGAAGGGTTCTGCGGAGTTCCGGACTTCTGCCTAGCTGACGGAGTCTTCTTCCGTCTCTTCGGACTCGTCAACACCATCTTCGACGCCCTTGCGGAACTCCTTGGCAGAAGCACCGAGCGATCGAGCGAGTTGGGGCAACTTGGCAGCACCGAACAACAACAACACAACGACGAGAATGATCAGAAGCTCTGGGCCCCTGAGACCGCCAATAAATGCGAACACGGTGCCTCCTTTCGGTACTGAGTGTACCGAAAGATACGGACAGAGCGACTACCCGAGGCCGAAGGAGTCCACAAACGCTTGGAGTCGTTCCCGCGTCACGAAAACGACGGAATCGCTTCGCTTCTCTCTGTCATACATCGAATACGGGCTGAACTTGTCGGTGACGAGCATCACCTTGTCCACGTTCGGACTGGCCGCAAGGACTGCCAACTCAGCGAGCACTCTGTCATCGACTTCGGGGTACTCGCCTTCGACATGCGACAGAACGACGATCTGTAAACGCTGGCCCGCTCGGGTCACAGAGAAGACTTCAGCGTCCGGGGCGCTGGCAAGGCTCGCCTGAGGCACAGCATCGTTGATGACGTACCCGCCGATGCGTAGGAGTCCATGGCACAACTCGCTGTGGGACATGGTCGACGTGTCAACGCCGGCAGCTCTCAACCTCGCCTCGCATGGCCCCGTGAGCTCAAGGAAACTGCTGACCGACTCGAGCGTTCCGGTCGACGCTTGAGGGGTCGAAACGGACTCGTCTGCCACGACGGTCGCAAGCACTGCGAGTGGATCGTGCTCGACGGCATGGAGTTCAGGCATGTCGGCTGGGGAAGGGAGCGTCCCAACCTCTGGAAACTCGACGGCGGCAATCTGTTCAGGAGAGCCGTTGCGCATCGCGGACACGGTGATGCGGGCAACACCGTCGAGCGGGAGGCCATCCTCAACCAGTTCACGGATGTGCTCAATGCCAGCGGCAGACAGCAGATCGATGAGGTGCTGGCCAGCGTCCGATTCACCAAGCGGGACGTTGAACACCATGGATGCGGTGTCGCCCTTGACATGGAATTGGGTGACCTCCGGCCGTGGCGAGAAACCGGGAGAAGGCTTGGCATCACTGTCCTGGTCGCCCGCCCCAGAACCGGAAGCACCGACCGCCTTGATCGCGTATATGGCCCCGCCAAGGATGACAGCGGCGATAAGAATGAAGACGACGATCAGCAATGCCAGCTCCTTTTGTGACTACCTGAATTGTATCAAGCATGCGAGGTCTGACCGTTCGAAGCCCGTCGATTGAACCCGTCTATCGAGCTGAAGACCACAGGTCACAATTCAGGCAGAGATCAGAAGTCAGATCGAGAAGCCGCGGATGACGGGCAATCGTCTTCTGGTCCGTGCTCCGTCGTCCGTGGTCCGCTGCTCAGCCGGCCTGTCTACGCTGAACGGCGATCTGGCGCTCCTTGCGGATCTTGCGCCGTTCGCGTTCTGACATGGCTCCCCAGATGCCGAACTTCTCTGACGAGACAATTGCAAACTCGAGACATTCGGCCTGCACCGAGCACTCTCGACAGATTCCCTTGGCCGTGCGTGTCGAAGCTCCGCGCTCCGGGAAGAACAGGTCTGGGTCGGCACCACGGCAATTCGCAAAGTCCTGCCACGACATATCGACGCCATCTGTCTTGAGCGCCTCGATTAGATCTCCGAACAACACCATCTCCTACACGTGTGTAATTACAACAATGTGATTCAAACAAGGGCGCGAGCGTGTGTCAACCCCGAATGCAAGAAATCTTTGCAAAAGATTCGACGCTGGTTTCGCCGAAGCGCGCGAACACAGCGATAATCTGGACTAGTTCGACCAAGGAAGGGCGAAGTGACGATCAAGCAGCGGACCCCCGTCCACGACAGGCATGGGTGGCGACAGTGGCTCGGAGGATTCTTCTCCTCCTCTGTCGGACTCAAGTGGATCATGGCCATCACGGGTATCGGCCTCCTCGTCTATATCGCAGCGCACCTCTTCGGAAACCTCAAGATCTTCACGGGAACCGACGACGCTGGTGCGTACTACATCGACCTGTACTCGGAGGCGCTCTGGCACCTGGGAGGCCACCTAGTTCCTGAAGGGCTCATCGTTACGGTCCTTCGCATCGGCCTGTTCTTCGTGTTCGCCCTTCACATATACGCTGCGCTTGAGTTGACGCTGAGGAACCGGGCAGCCGTCGGACCCCAACGCTATGAAGCACGCCAGGACTTCGCCGCGGCGAGCTATGCGAGTCGGACGATGCGCTTCGGCGGCGTGATCGTCCTGCTCTTCCTGTTGTATCACTTGGCCGATCTGACGTTCGGGATCGTGAACCCCGACTTCCACCACGGGAGCGTCTACGAGAACATGATCGCCAGCTTGTCGCAATGGCCTGTTGCCCTGCTGTACATCGTGGCGAATATCGCCCTCGTGTTCCACATCTATCACGGCACATGGAGTCTCTTCCAGAGCCTTGGAACGGCTAACCCCAAATACAACGACCTCAGACGGGCGTTCGCGGCAGTCTTTTCTGCCGTAATCCTTTTTGGCAATCTGTCGATCGTCATCGCCATCTACGCTGGATGGGTGTGATCGGAATTATGGACATGGAACCCACGAAATCCCCCACCCCGCCAACGCTTGATTCACGGATCCCGACCGGTCCCATCGAGGACCGCTGGGACAACCATCGCTTCGACGTCAAACTCGTGAACCCGGCCAACAAGCGCAAGTACGACATCATCGTGATCGGCACGGGGCTGGCAGGCGCATCAGCAGCGGCCTCGTTCGGTGAGCTTGGCTACAACGTGAAGGTGTTCACCTACCACGACTCGGCCAGGCGGGCACACTCGATCGCAGCGCAGGGCGGAATCAACGCAGCCAAGAACTATCCCAACGACGGCGACTCCATCTATCGCTTGTTCTATGACACGGTCAAGGGCGGCGATTACCGGTCCCGAGAGTCGAACGTCTACCGCTTGGCACAGGTATCGAACGAGATCATCGATCAAGCAACAGCCCAAGGTGTCCCGTTCGCCCGTGAGTACGGAGGACTCCTCGACAACCGGTCGTTCGGCGGAGCCCAGGTATCCCGCACGTTCTACGCAAGGGGACAGACCGGCCAGCAGCTCTTGCTCGGCGCGTATCAGGCAATGGCGCGACAGATCGACGCAGGCTCGGTCGAACTCCACGTCCGCTCAGAGATGCTCGAAGTCGTGAAGAAGGATGGAAGAGCGGCAGGCGTCGTCGTCCGTGATCTCACGACCGGAGAGATCACATCCCACAGTGCGCATGCGGTGGTCCTGGCAACCGGCGGTTACTCGAACGTCTTCTTCCTCTCGACGAACGCTATGGCCTGCAATGCGACGGCTGCCTGGCGGGCACATCGCGAAGGGGCCTACTTCGCAAACCCCTGTTACACGCAGATCCATCCCACGTGCATCCCGGCGTCTGACGAACATCAGTCGAAACTGACCCTCATGTCCGAGTCCCTACGCAACGACGGTCGGATCTGGGTACCGGTCAATCCTGACGACTCCAGGGCACCGAACGACATTCCCGAAGATGAGCGCGACTACTACCTCGAGAGGCAGTACCCGGCGTTCGGGAACCTCGTCCCACGTGACGTGGCATCTCGGGCAGCGATGCGCATCATCGACGCAAATGGTGGCATTGGACCGATGAAGAACGGCGTTTACCTGGACTTCAAGGACGCGATCGACCGCCTCGGGAAGCACCGCATCGAGGAACGGTACGGGAACCTGTTCGAGATGTACGAACGGATCACGGACGAGAACCCCTACGAGGTTCCCATGCGGATCTACCCGGCGCCTCATTACACGATGGGTGGCCTGTGGGTCGACTATGACCTCATGACATCGGTCCCGGGCCTCTACGCCATAGGTGAGGCGAACTTCTCGGACCACGGTGCGAACAGGCTCGGCGCCTCTGCCCTGATGCAAGGGCTCGCTGACGGCTACTTCGTGCTCCCATACACGATCGGCCACTACCTGTCCGACTATCTCAACGTGGAGCCTGTCCCAACGGATGATGACGTCTTTGCGAGTGCAGAACAAGCAGTTCAGGACCGTACTGATCGGTTCCTCGCCATCGGAGGAACACGCTCGGTCGACCACTTCCACAGGGAACTTGGCAAGATCATGATCGAACACTGTGGCCTCGCTCGTTCGAAGGAGGGCCTCGAGAAGGCGATATCCGAAATCCAGACCGTCAAGGCCGAGTTCTGGTCCGATCTGAAAGTCCTCGGAACGGACGATTCGCTTAATCAGTCCCTTGAGCGTGCCGGGCGGGTGGCTGACTTCTTCGAACTCGCGGAGCTGATGTGCAGGGATGCGATCGATCGCGAGGAGTCATGCGGCGGTCACTTCCGCATCGAGCACCAGACCGATGAAGGCGAGGCCAGGCGAAGCGACGACGACTTTGCGTACGTCAGTGCGTGGGAGTGGCACGACGAGTCAACACCTCAGACTCGTCACAAGGAACCGCTCGACTTCGAGTATGTGGCCCTTTCGCAGAGGAGCTACAAGTAATGGACCTCTCACTGAAGATCTGGCGGCAAGCCAGCCCCGATGCTGACGGAGAGTTCAAGACATATGACGCCAAGGGCATAAGCCCGGAAGCTTCGTTCCTTGAGATGCTCGACGAAGTCAACGAACACCTGAACGAGAACGACGAGGAGCCGATCGCATTCGACCACGACTGCCGTGAAGGCATCTGCGGGATGTGTGGCGTCATGATCAACGGCGTGGCGCACGGGCCACAGTCAGGAACGGCGACCTGTCAGCTCCACATGCGAAAGTTCGAAGACGGCGATTCCATCACGATCGAGCCTTGGAGAGCGAGCGCCATGCCCGTGATCCGAGACCTGATCGTCGACCGCTCACCATTCGACAGGATCATCGAGGCCGGCGGATATATCTCTGTCAACACCGGAGCGGCCCCAGATGCGAACATCATCGCGGTACCAAAGGAGGCTGCCGAGATCTCGATGGATGCGGCAGCCTGCATCGGGTGTGCCGCATGCGTCGCCGCCTGTCCCAACAGCGCCGCGAACCTGTTCACTGCAGCGAAGATGCAGCAACTCAATTTGCTCCCCCAGGGCCAGCCCGAGCGTTATACACGCGCAGTAGCGATGGTCGAGACCATGGAGGAATACTTCGGGTCATGCACCAACCACGGCGAGTGCGAGAAGGCGTGTCCGAAGAGCATCTCGATCGACTTCATCGCATGGATGAACCGCGACTACGTCAAAGCCCAGTTCAGGAACTTCGCCAAGACAGGGCAGTAGAGAGTCGCTCACTGGCGTTCGCTCCGGACCACGGACCACATTGACGCGATCGTCTGGATTCCGACACACGCTTGAGAAATTGGAATTCCTTGGTGCGTTCGTCGCGTTGACCATGTACCAACCAAGGAACATCCGTGACCACACAGACGAAACGACGGGTTCGGGTAGAGCCGACCCAGAAGCGCATCCGGACCCAGATCGGTGGCGTTGTCATCGCTGACTCGACCGATGTGCTGATGGTGTGGGAAGTGCCGTACTTCCCGACCTACTACTTCCCAAGTTCCGACGTCAGGCTTGACTTGCTCTCCGACTCGGGTAGAACCAAGAGGTCACCGAGTCGCGGAAGCGCGGCGCTTCATGACGTCACCGTTGGTGATCGAACCGTCCCTCAGGCAGCACGAGTGTGGACCGAGTCGAAGGTCGAAGAGGTCGAAGGCTATGTGTCCTTCCATTGGGGTTCGATGGATGCGTGGTTCGAAGAAGGCGCCGAGGTGTACGTCCACGCCCGCGACCCGTACACGCGTATCGACGTTCTCCAGAGTTCGCGCAACATCAGGGTTGAGATAGACGGTGTCACGATCGCTGACACCAACCAACCGAGAATCCTCTTCGAGACCGGACTGCCGGCCAGGTACTACATCCCGAAGACAGATGTGCAGTTTGAGTACCTGACGCCGACTGATAACGAGACATCGTGCCCCTACAAAGGAACCGCTCGGTACTGGTCGATCAACGTCAACGGTGAAGCCCATGACGATCTCGTGTGGGGATATGACAGCCCGCTCCAGGAGTCGCAGGATGTTGCAGGGCTCGTTGCGTTCTACAACGAGAAGCTCGACATCTTCGTCGACGGCGAGCTACAGGACAGACCGAAGTCGATGTTCTCGTAGCTCGGGCCACGGACCACGGACCAGAATGTCGCTTCTCGAAGATTGAACCCATCTTCCGATTTCCGATTTCGGACTTCGGACTTCCGACTCACCCTGAGCCTTGGTAGTTCGCGTCTCGGTACACTCCCAGCCACATAGTGAAAGGAACCTCCCGTGGTCACATTTCTCAGCGACGAACACTTCACCGCAGCCACCGACGCTCTCAACGCCGATGGCGGCTTCCAGAGCTCGATAACAGGCGTCGCCCTGTCCGTTCAGTTCGATGTGTCAGGCACGCCGGAGGGTGACATCTCCTACCACCTCAGCATCGCTGATGGCGCTGTTGACACCGCTATGGGTCCGATGGACGGCGCCGACGTCACCGTGGGAAGCGACTACGAAACGTCGAAGGACATCTCCAAAGGAGAGCTCAACGTCCAGATGGCCTTCATGTCAGGCAAGATCAAGGTCGGAGGCAACATGGCAAAGATCATGATGCACCAGGCCGTTCTGAACGACTACGCCCGGGTTCTCTCCGGTCTCGACGTCGACTACTAACCGAGCCGCTCGCTGCGGTCGCCTACAGACCTCAGACCTCAGACCTCAGGAATCCCCCTGGCTCGCTGTGCTCGCCCGTCCCCCTTGAAAGGGGGACAGACTTTGAAAAGAAGAAAGGCGCCCGGGTGGGCGCCTTTCTTCGATTGATTGCGGGAACGATCAGCCAGGCTTTACGGCATCCTTGAAGCCCTTACCGGCCTTGAACGCTGGAACGCGTGTTGCTGCGACATTGATCGGAGCGCCCGTTTGCGGGTTACGAGCAACGCGTGCTGCGCGGTCGCGACCTTCGAACGTTCCGAAACCTGTGATCTGAACCTTGCCAGACATCACGACACCGCTGACGATGACGTCAAGCGTCTCGTTCACCATCTTCTCTGCCAAAGCCTTGGACTCGCCTGTGTTGCGAGCCACTGCCTCGATGAGTTCACCTTTGTTCACTGAAAACCTCCTCTGTCCACGATCGTCGTGGAACGAATAACACGGGTGTAACTCTACCCAATACCCGATTAATCAGCAACAATACGGGATTTCCGGTTGTGTCGCACGACCATAAGTTCGGTAGAGTGCTTCCTAATCGGAGGCTGACCGCTTGAAAAAGAACTGGACCAAGATCGCAATTGCCCTCGGGCCCGCGATCCTCATCTCAACGTACGTATGGGAGTTCGCACGAACCAACCCTGACTACAAGTTCCTGATTCAACCGTGGGCGATGCGTGGAAACGAGATGGTTCACGGCGATGTGTTCGTTGCCTTCGGCGTCGTCCTCTTGATCGCCGGTCTGGCCGCATCCTGGGAGGGAGCTGCCAGGCCCCTCTACTCCGCCCTGATCGTCGTCTTCATCGTGGTCGCTGGCACCGCAGTCACTTCCACGTACAGCGAAACCACGTTCAACCTCACGATCAGCCCGGTGATGGCCGTGCTCTTGACACTCATCATCTCCCTATCCATCGCGCTTGCTTTGAGGAGCCAATTCCGCGAACGCTCGAGGATCTTCGCCAGAGCGCTGCCTCTCTTCGCCGTGTCCTTCGTCGTTGTGATGGGACTGATCTCCGCAACCGTCCTGAATACCACGGTTTCAACCGAGAGCTGGATAGCGCTGCTGGTGGTCATGCTGTTCTCTGCGGCGGTCGCCCTGAGCGTCAAACCGATCGACATGGCTGCCAACCGGCTGCTCGTAATGGCAGTCGTCACAACGTGGGGTGTGATCGTGCTCTCAGCCGGAGCCATCAGACAGACGCTGATCGACGCCCAGGTGATGGCTACTCAGGTCGACGGCACGACAGGCATCTCCGCCCAGTACAAGGATGTGCAGGCCGCATCAGGCTGGTGGCTGGCGGGCTTCGGGCTCAGCGTCATGTTCGTTGGGGCGGTTGGCCTGTGGGCGAAGCGCAGGGATCACGTCGCAGCGCTCGCACGAGCGAGGAAGCAGCGGGAAGCTGCAGAAATCAGCGCAAGAGAGATTCAAGAAGCTGCAGATGCATACGCCGCCGAACTGGCTGCGTCCGCGAGCTGAGGCAATTCTCGACCGGCTGATCAGCCGCTAGTAATCGACCTGCTCAAGGTCAGCGACCTTCTCCGCCACCGCGGTCGCAGCCTCGCGTAGACCAGCAGCTTCACCTTCCGTCAGTGGAGACTCGACAACCTCTTCGACACCGTTGGCCCCGAGCTTGGCGACCACGCCGAGGTAGACATCGGAGATACCGTATTGGCCATCCATCCAGGCGCAAACGGGCATCTCGGTGCCGGCGTCCTCGATGACCGCACGGACCATGGCTGCAGCGGCAGCGGAGGGTGCGTAGTACGCCGAACCGGTCTTCAGGAAAGCGACGATCTCTGCTCCACCCTTGCGGGTCCGGTCAACGATCGACTCGATCTGGTCTGCGTCGAGCACGTCCTCGAGCGCCGAGTCTCCGATGCTGCACATCGACGGCACAGGAACCATCGTGTCACCGTGCGATCCGAGCGTCACAGCGGTCACATCAAGGATGTCGACGTCGGCTACCTCTGAGATGAAGTGTGCGAATCGGGCGCTATCGAGCATTCCTGCCTGCCCGAATACCCTGCCCTTCGGAAACCCGGAAACCTCGGCGACGAGCGTCGTCATCTGATCGAGCGGATTCGTGACAACGATGATCACGGCATCCGGCGAGTGGGTGACGAGTTGCTCAGTGACCGACTTGACGATCTTGGCGTTGACGCCAAGCAGATCCATCCGCGACATCCCTGGCTTCCTCGGGAGACCGGCAGTGATCACGACGACGTCCGACTCAGCGGTATCTGCATAGTCGTTCGTTCCGGTGACCTTCGTCCGGTATCCAAGGACTGGCCGTGACTGGTTCATATCCAATGCGAGGCCCTGCGGCAGGTCCTCCACGATGTCGATCATCACGACTTCGTCCACGATGTCCCACTCTGCGATTCGCTGCACCGTGGTGGAGCCGTACTTGCCTGCACCGACGACCGTTACCTTGCTCATGGCCTCTCCTTGAGGACGGAAGATGTACTCCAAGGATAACGGCCAGCCACGACCCTGGAATCCCAATGACCGCGGATCAAGAGCTGCTGCCCCGGCTGCACCACGGACCGGATTTCAGACGGTTGCCGTTGCGAAATATGACCGGAACGGAACCTCGAGTCCGCCTTCGGTCACATAGTCCGCGAGACCATCCTCGACGGCAGCGAGAGCCTCGTCCCGGGTTCGATCATCCAGCTCGAAGAATGAACCAGACCACGGCAGCGCCTTGAGATGCTGGGGCACGTATGTCCTGACCGGCGGCAGCGAGACCAGCGGCTCGAGTAGTTCGATGCTGACAGACTCGAGTCCGGCCGAAGCGAACCAGCCCTCCATCTTCGATGGCCCTCCCTCGACGTATGCAGGGCGATAGATAGCCGCATCGGTGCCGCAGTACTTCGACAACATCGCCAGCTCAACAGCGAAGAAGGGTGAGTCCTCGAGACCGGACCATACAGACGCCGACACTCTCCCCCCGCCCCTCGTGACCCTCGCCATCTCCTCCACGCCTTCAGCGACGTCCGGGAAGAACTGGATCCCCTGCTGACAGATCACCGAGTCGAAGGACGCATCTTCGTACGGCAGGTCCAAGGCCGAAGCCACGTCCCACGAGATGTCAACGCCTTCAGATGGAATCGACTGTGCAAACTCCACCATCCCAGCATTGATGTCCGCACCGGCAACGCTCCCACCGGATCCAACAGCCAATGCCGCCAACCTCGTAGCGAAGCCAGTGCCACAAGCGACATCCAGAACAGCATCGCCAGCACTCACACCACCAGAGATCAGTGCCTCCGCTAGCGGCAACATGAACCGTCCGACCTGATCCTGATAATGCCGAGGAGCATCAACATCAACCTGAAACCCCGAGGACTCACCCATCAGCCACTGCGCTGCCGATCCGTGTTCCGTGGTCCGTAGTCCATGGTCCTCTGCTCACATCCGCTCGACGACCGCCTGGCCGAACTCTGAGCACTTCACCTCAGTCGCGCCATCCATTAGTCGAGCGAAGTCGTAGGTGACGATCTTGTCCCCGATCGCACCTTCCATGCCCTTGACGATGAGATCTGCAGCCTCATCCCAGCCCAAGTAGCGGAACATCATCTCACCGGACAGGATCTCCGAGCCGGGGTTGACCTTGTCCATGCCCGTGTACTTCGGTGCGGTGCCGTGGGTCGCCTCGAAGATCGCGACACCGGAGTGATAGTTGATGTTCCCACCAGGTGCGATACCGATACCGCCAACCTGAGCAGCGAGCGCATCGGACATGTAGTCGCCGTTCAAGTTCATGGTTGCGATGACGTCGTACTCGGCAGGCCTCGTCAGGATCTGCTGGAGGAACGCGTCAGCGATGACGTCCTTCACAAGGAGTTTGTCGCCGGGTTCACCGTTGGAGTCCTCCCAGCTCACCGCCACATCAGAGAACTCGTCCTTCACGACCTCGTACCCCCACTCTCGGAAGGCACCCTCCGTGAACTTCATGATGTTGCCCTTGTGCACGAGCGTCAGAGATTCGCGGTCGTTGTCCAGTGCGTACTGGATCGCCGCAGAGACGAGCCGCTTCGTTCCTGTCTCCGAAATCGGCTTGATGCCAAGTCCAGAGTCTGTCCGGATGTCCCAGCCGAATTCATCGTCAAGGAACGCAAGCAACTTGGCCACGCCTTCGGAGCCTGCTTCCAGTTCCTTGCCCGCGTACACGTCTTCCGTGTTCTCGCGGAAGATGACCATGTCGACGTCCTCGGGACGCTTCACGGGAGATGGCACTCCCTGGTACCAACGAACGGGCCTCAGGCACACGTAGAGGTCCAGGATCTGGCGGAGCGCCACGTTAAGGCTGCGAATGCCTCCTCCCACTGGCGTGGTGAGCGTACCCTTGATGCCCACGATGTGCTCTCTGAAGCTCTCGACCGTTGCGTCGGGGAGCCACTCCCCTGTCTCGTTGAACGCCTTCTCCCCTGCGAGGACCTCGAGCCACTCGATCTGCCGCTCACCGTTGTACGCCTTGGCTACTGCCGAGTCGAACACGTTCTGTGCCGCAACCCAGATGTCTGGCCCGATGCCATCCCCGATGATGAACGGGATGATCGGGTGGTTCGGTACGTTCAGACCTTCATCGGTTTTCGTAATGGCATCTGCCATGAGCTTCTCCGTGTGTTCGGTTCGTGTACTGGAAATTCAGGAGTCGTTCTGGGAGTTCGCTAGCCCGACCGTGTTGACGAGCAGCGAGGCTCGCGTCATGGGCCCGACACCGCCGGGGACCGGAGTGATGGCTCCTGCCACCTCAAGGACCTCATCGAAAGCCACATCTCCAACGAGTC
This sequence comes from uncultured Kiloniellales bacterium, assembly GCA_964196275.1. Taxonomy (GTDB): domain Bacteria; phylum Actinomycetota; class Acidimicrobiia; order Spongiisociales; family UBA5794; genus UBA5794. The sequence continues at coordinate 45,044 of CAXMSN010000114.1, forward strand.
CTGCGTCGGTTCGGTTGGTTCCGACGTCGATGACGGTCGCACCCGGCTTCACGAACGACGCATCGAACATGCCCGGTCTCCCGACCGCCGTGATCAAGAGGTCCGCCGTGCGGGTAACCGCGGCCAGATCCGGCGTACGCGAATGTGCCTGGACAACGGTCGCATCCACGCCCTTGGCACCAAGCATCAACGCCATCGGCCTTCCGACAAGGAACGAACGCCCAACGACGACGGCGGTCTTTCCCGCAACATCGATGCCGTAGTGGGCGAGGATGGTCATGATGCCCGAAGGCGTGGCAGGCAGGGGTGCCGGACGATCGAGGATGAGACGCCCAAGGTTGAATGGATGCAATCCGTCTGCATCTTTCGTTGCCAGGACTCGCTCGACCGCTGCCTCACCGTCAAGGTGATCTGGTAGAGGTAGTTGGACAATCATGCCTGTGACGTCATCTCTTGCGTTGAGATCATCAACGGCGGCGAACACATCGTCTTGGGACACGTCCGATGGGAGCTTCACGTCGACGGAAACGATGCCAACCGACTCCGCATCCTTGTGCTTGTAGCGGACATAGGAGTGCGAGGCTGGATCATCGCCGACGAGAACGGTGGCCAGACCAACCGACACGCCGCGAGCGTTGAGGTCCGCGACGTCAGATCTGACCTCTTCGCGGACCGCCTTGGCGACGTCCGAGCCTGAGAGAATTCGTGCGGTCAATGTCTGAAGTGCCTTTGTCCGGTGAAGATCAAGGCTACATCGTGCTCTGTCGCTGATTCGACGACCTCATCGTCCCTGACAGAGCCCCCAGGCTCCACGATCGCAACGATGCCTGCCTCAGCAAGTGCATCGGGTCCATCACGGAACGGGAAGAACGCATCCGAGGCACACACGGAACCTTTCGCTCGCTCGCCGGCCCTGGCAAGCGCTCGCTCGGCAGCCCCGACCCGCGATTGGTCGCCAGCTCCGACGCCCACCGCCGAACCGTCCTTCACGAGGACGATCGCATTCGACTTGGTGTGCGCACAGATCGTCCATGCGATCTCGAGGTCCCTCATCTCCGAATCTGTTGGCTGTCTGGTCCTGACTTCCCACTCGCCGCTCGCGTTCGATACGGCGTCACGTTTCTGGACGAGGAAGCCGTCGTCAACGCTTCGGATGTCGAGATCGAAATCCGAAGGTGGAGGCGCGATCAAAACCCTGAGGTTCTTCTTGTCGGCAAGAGCCGACCTGGCATCTTGGGTGATGGACGGCGCGATCACGATCTCTACGAAATACTGGGAGATGGCCTCGGCGGTCTCCGCGTCGAGTTCGCCGTTGAGAGCGATCACACCTCCAAAGGCCGAGATCGGATCACATGCCCACGCCTTCGAGAACGCGTCTGCCATCGACAATCCGGCCGCTGCACCGCACGCGTTCATGTGCTTGAGGATCGCAACCGAGGTGTCCGGCAGGTCGTTCGCAAGCCTCCATGCGGCATCGGCATCGGCGTAATTGTTGAATGACATCGCCTTGCCCTGGATCTGCTCACCGACCTTCCACCAACCCTCGGTGTCGTTCCGGGCGTACAGTGATGCCTCCTGGTGCGGGTTCTCGCCGTACCTGAGGGCGGCATCCTTCACCATGGGGAGCACGAGACGGTCCGCTCCGTCACGCTCGAGCCAGTTGACGATCGCAGCGTCGTACGACGCCGTTCTGAAGAACGCTTCCCTCGCGAGGTCGGCCCGCATCGCAGCCGTGGTGCCTCCTTTGGCGATCGCCTCAGCGATCTCCTGGTAGCGATCTGGCGAGACCACGGTCGCAACCCAAGCATGGTTCTTTGCCGCAGCCCTGATGAGCGTCGGCCCACCGATGTCGATGTTCTCGATCACCTCGGAGGGATCAGCACCCTGTGCAACGGTTCGCTCGAACGGATACAGGTTCGACACAACGAGCTGGAACGTCTGGATCCCGAGGTCGCTGATGTCTTCGACGTGATCCGCCTTGCCAAGGTCAGCGAGGATCCCTCCGTGGATCCTTGGATGGAGCGTCTTCACCCGTCCGCCGAGCATCTCTGGGGCACCCGTCACATCTTCGACATGTAGCACGATGATCCCTGCAGCCTCAAGGTGAGACGCTGTGCCACCTGAGCACACGATCTCGACACCAGATGCAACAAGCCTCTCAGCGAACTCGACAAGACCGGTCTTGTCGGAGACCGAGATGAGGGCTCGTTGCACCCGTATCCGGCTCATGCGACAACCCTCGATCCCCATCGAACAACGCCATCCGTGACGCCGATCTCGCCGCGTCCGAACGCAGAGACGACCGCCGGGAGAAGGGCGTGTTCGACGATCTGGATGCGTGCGTGCAACGAAGCGGCATCGTCGCCTTCGAGGACTCGGACCGCTTCCTGGGCGATGATCGGTCCATGGTCAACCTGCTCGTCGACGAAGTGCACGGTGACCCCGGTCACCGCCACGCCATGGTCCAGAGCCTGTTCGACGGCGTGCGCACCCGGAAACGACGGCAACAGTGCAGGGTGGACGTTGATGATCGAATCGGGGAACCGCTCGATGGCGGTAGGAGAGAGGATCCGCATGAAGCCGGCAAGCACTATCGCCTCGACGCCGAACCGGTCGGCTGCATCGCATATCTCCGACGTGAACTGTTCACGTGACGGGGTTTCGCTCCGCTCGACCACCACCACGGGGATGCCGGCCCGTTCCGCCCGTGCGATCCCTGTCGCGTCAGGCCTGTCCGAGATAACGACGGCCAGGGTGCATCCGAAGTCGTCAGCAGAGGACGCATCGATGAGCGCCTGAAGATTGGTGCCGCTTCCGGAGATGAGAACAGCGATGGGAAGCGGGGTCTGGGTCATCGGAGCCAATTCTAGGATCGCGTTGGACAGTGCCGTTGGTCAGGTCCGATGCGAGCGGCGACGAGATTCGCACGACGGAGCGCACACGAGTCCAATCGTTGGGCGAGCAGGATCTGAGCGAGGTATGCGCCGCTAGTCCGTGGTCCGTGGTCCGTGGTCCGTGGTCCGTGGTCTTGAGCGAGGCGGAGCCGAACGACACCTACTCCCCCAGCGATGTGTCTCTCATCGCGAGATGCGGCAGCACCATGGCATCCACGAAGACCGATCCGTCTCCGTCCCATTCGAGTCCGAGAATCTCGTCGCGGGTCCGCCTACCACCGATGGAGCGCATCAGCTCGAACGACGATGCACGGACCGTCGCCACTGGCTCGCCTCGACCCACGTTCCAGCCTTGCCCTGAGTCCGTCGCCTCGATACGGAGGGTCGTGAGGCCAAGCGCCGCGAACTGTGGTCTCAGGGAGCGCACGTGGCCAGCGGCTGACACGTACACCTCAGGGAGATCCCGCCCCGACGAGTCACCGTATGCATTTCGGAGATCGAACTCGTGATGGAGGATGTCACTGATCGCCATAGGTGCGATGGCAGTGATCGGAATGACGCCCAGCGCTGATGGGACCCGTTCCGGAAGGTCCAGCGATGCCACGTCATCGAGCACGGCCGCGGCTCCGTCGATGGATGCGTTCCACTCCGTAATGACCTGCTCGATCGACATCCCAGAGCGATCCTGTATTTGCTGATCCGTCCACGCTTCACTTGCGAACCCTTCGAACACACTGTTCGAAATGTCGGCGGACAATCCCGCAAGGTGGCGCACAACATCTGCTCCGGTCCACGCAGGGCACGCCGGGACCATGGTCCCAGGATCGTTCGTCTCAATCAACGCAACGACACGTTCCTGGCCCCGCTTGTAGCTCATCGCATACACAGAACTTATGTCCCTTCCTTCGCTCGCCACTCGCCACTGCCCGCTCAATGCCGTACCCAGGGTTCCCAGCCACATATTCGTGGCTGGGAACCCTGGGTACGCGTTTTGGTTAGCTTGACATTGCTTCCAGCATCGCCGAGCCCATGTCTGTGGGCGTTGGGGCAACGATGACGCCGGCTGCTTCGAGCGCCTCGATCTTGGCGTCGGCGGTTCCCTTGCCTCCTGAGATGATCGCTCCTGCGTGGCCCATGCGCTTACCCGGGGGCGCAGAGGTTCCCGCTATGAACCCGGCTACCGGCTTGGTCATATTCGCCTTGATCCACTCGGCGGCTTCTTCCTCTGCCGTGCCGCCGATCTCGCCGATCATGATGACGCCTTCGGTTTCGGGGTCATCGTTGAACAGGGTGAGACAGTCGACGAAGTTCGTGCCGTTCACCGGGTCTCCCCCGATACCGATCGCCGTCGTCTGGCCGAGTCCGTTGAGCGTCAGCTGATGGACCGCCTCATAGGTGAGCGTCCCAGAGCGGGAGATAACGCCGATCTTGCCCGGAGTGTGGATGTACCCCGGCATGATGCCGATCTTGCACTCCTGAGGCGTAATCACCCCTGGGCAGTTCGGACCGACAAGGCGAACATCGCGATCTGCGAGATACCGCTTGGCGATGACCATGTCCGCGACCGGTATGCCCTCTGTGACGGTGATGATGAGTGGGACGCCAGCCTCGGCGGCCTCCATGATCGCATCCGCCGCAAAGGGTGGCGGTACATAGACCACTGACGCGTTCGCACCCGTCTCGGCCACCGCATCCCTCACCGATCGGAAGATCGGAAGGTCTGCTTCGTACGTGTCGCCCCTTCCCTGCACGCCCGAGTGGTCCGTCTCACCAGAGAACGATTCGGTCTGGCCCGCCCTAGACGGATGTACTGCCGCGACCATGTTCGTGCCGTAAGCGAGGGCCTTGTCGGTATGGAAACGGCCGGTCTTGCCGAGCCCCTGCACCATGACCTTTGTGTCCTTGTTGACGAGCACACTCATTTGGCCAACTCCACGATCTTGATCGCCCCGTCCTTCATGTCCTCGGCGCTCACGACGTTGAGCCCGGACTCGTCGATGATCTGTTTCCCGAGTTCCACGTTCGTACCTTCGAGCCTCACCACCAGCGGAACGTCGAGGCCCACTTCCTCAACAGCAGCGACAACGCCTTCAGCGATCGTGTCGCACCGCATGATTCCGCCGAAGATGTTCACGAAGATGCCCTTCACGTTGGGGTCAGCGGTGATGATCTTGAACGCGGCGACGATCTGATCCTTGTCTGCGCCCCCTCCGACGTCGAGGAAGTTCGCTGGTTCGCCTCCGACGTACTTGATGATGTCCATCGTCGCCATCGCAAGCCCTGCACCGTTGACCATGCAGCCGATGGATCCATCGAGCTTGATGAACGAGAGCCCGTACTGCTTGGCATCAAGTTCGGCCGCATCCTCCTCGGATTCATCGCGGAGTGCGGTCACTTCAGGGTGCCTGAAGAGCGCGTTCTCCTCGAATGACATCTTCCCGTCGAGTGCCATGACGGTGCCGTCTGTCGTGACGACAAGTGGGTTGATCTCAACCAGATCTGCATCGAGATCAACGGTCGCTTTCGTCAGGGCCTTGAGGAACGCCGCTCCGCTGCGTGCCGAAGCTCCCTCCATTCCCAGTCCGTTGGCGATCCTTGCCGCCTGGAAGTCCCTGAGGCCAAATGCAGGATCGATCTCTTCCCTGAGGATCTTCTCTGGCGTCTCCTCAGCGACAACCTCGATCTCGGTTCCGCCCTCGGTCGATGCCATCACGATATTGCGGCTCGTCGAGCGGTCGAGCAACACCGAGAGGTACAGCTCGGTTTCGATGTCGATCCCCTGCTCGATGTACAGCCGATTGACCGTCTTGCCTTCGGCTCCCGTCTGTACCGTGACGAGCGTGGAGCCGAGCATCTGGGATGCAAGCTCTCGCACCTTGGCTTCCGTGGCCTCGACACCACCCGACAGTCCGTCAAGCACAACGGTGACGCCGCCGAGGTCCGGGTACTCCTTGAACCGGCCCTTCCCGCGGCCACCAGCATGGATCTGCGACTTGACGACGACAACAGCGTTGCCGCTGATCTCTACGAGAGGCCTCACGGCAGCCACCGCCTCTTCGACGGTCGTTGCGACTGCACCTGCGGGCACGGGGATGCCCCGCTCTTTCATGAGCGCCTTCGCCTGATACTCGTGGATCTTCACGTTCCCTCCTCGGGGACGGGTGGATTGTTTGGTCGTCTGTCAGCCGCTTGGGAACGTCTCTGCGACCCATACTTGGATCGTCTCGAGCGATGTGCCAGGGCCGAAGATCTTTACGATGCCTGCCGCCTCAAGCGCAGGCACATCCGCTTCAGGGATGATCCCTCCGCCGAACACGACGATGTCGGCAGCATCTCTCTTCTCGAGTTCTGCGACGACGCCGGGGAAGAGAGTCATGTGGGCTCCGGAGAGCGCCGACAGCCCAACGCCGTTCACATCTTCCTGAACGGCTACGTCAGCGATGTTCGCAGGTGTTTGGTGGAGTCCCGTATAGATGACCTCGCATCCTGCGTCGCGCAGAGCGCGTGCAACGACCTTCGCTCCACGGTCGTGACCGTCGAGCCCTGGTTTGGCTATGAGTATCCGAGTCGGCATCGCTGTGATGGTAGTTACCGCCCGAATCCTGAATCGCCCGCGCCGTGAGTGAATAGGCTGGGGCCGATGTTGGATCTCAGCCCACTCGTCGTGCTCGCCGCTTCCTTGTCCCTTGTGGCGGTGTCGATCGGCATCTCGGTCTACCTCAAGCTCGGGTTCGAGCGACAGATCATCATCGCTTCGGTGCGCGCAACGGTCCAACTCGCCATCGTCGGGCTGTTGCTCGGTCTGCTGCTCGAGTCCCAATGGGAAGAAGCGCTCGCTGCGATCTGGATCGTCGCCATGGTGCTCATCGCTTCGTTCGTCACCGGCAGGCGGGCTGGCACACGGGCCATCGTGCCTGCCGCCGGAGCAGCGATCGGGGCAGCAACGGCGATCTCTCTCGCGATCGTGTTCGGATTCGGTGTACTACCGGCGGAGCCCATCCAACTCGTGGTCATCGCGGGGATCACGATCGGGAACGCCCTCGCAGGCACCGTGGTTGCGGCAGATCAGGTGAAGACGCAGATCATGGACCACCGCCTCCAGATCGAAGGTCTGTTGTCGCTGGGGCTCAACGCCAAGCAGTCGGCGCGGTTCATCGTGAGGGAGGCGACGAGGGTCGCCCTTCTTCCCCAGATCGAGCGGACGAAGGTCGTCGGGCTTGTCGCGCTGCCAGGTGCGATGGCTGGACTTCTGATCGCTGGCGTGGCTCCCAGGGAGGCGGTGGTGATCCAGTTGGTGGTGATGTTCCTGGTGCTCGGAACGATGGCAGTGTCTGCGACGGTTGTCGCTTTGGTCACCGCACGAAACTCTTTCACCCCGGATCAACGCCTCGAGCCGACGATCTTCAGCTGACAACACGCCTCTCCCGATAAGTCAGTCAAGCAGGATCGCCTTCCGTCGCTCAAAATGGCTGAGAGGAGCGGGGGTTTCTTGCTGACGGGTCAGGTCTTACGAGACCTTCTCTAGCGGTGCCCACGCGAGAAGGAGACGTTTCACGCCGGGGCCATCGAACGCTACGACGGCTTCGGCACGGTCACCGATGCCGACGATGTCGCGCACCGTGCCCTCTCCCCAATGGGTGTGCTTGACGCGGTCACCTGGCTCGATCTCGGAGTCCGATACGGTGCTCACCGGTGATCGTGCTTCCATCGTTGCGCTTCGGCGTACGCGCTTTGCCTTCTTCACCAGATGTTCGGGGATCTCCGACAGGAACCGGCTCGGGCCGTTGAAGTTGTTCTGGCCCCAGAGATTCCGACTCCACGCACGGGTGAGATACAGATTCTCCTCGGCCCTCGTCAGGCCGACGTAGCAAAGTCTCCGCTCCTCCTCGAGTTCCTTGGGATCGCCGAGGGCGCGCATGTGCGGGAACACGCCGTCCTCGAGGCCCGTAAGGAACACCACGGGATACTCAAGGCCTTTTGCGTTGTGGAGTGTCATCAGCGTCACAGCGTCGTCCGATGTCCTCGAATCGGCGTCTGCCACAAGGCTGATCGCCTCAAGGAACATCTCGAGCTTCCCGGTGCCGTCGAGGGCGTTCCAATCACTGGGACCCATCGATGCTGGCCCGGTCTCCTCGAACTCGCCAGCAGCAGTCAACAGTTCCTTGAGGTTCTCTTCCCTGCCCATCGCTTCGATCGACCGCTCCGCACGGATCATGTCCATGTACCCGGTGTCGTTCAGGACCGAGTCGACGGCAGCGGCAGGACCGAGCGCGGCCTTGGTGGCGATCACGTCTGTCAGCGCGACGAACTCAAGGATCGACTTCTGGGCCCGGGGTGTGAGTTGGTCGATCTCATCGGCCCTCCGAAGCGCATCGGCGAACCCGATGCCGTTGTTCTGTGCGAAACGGTCGACATGGGCGACGCTCGTATCACCGATCTTCCGGCTGGGTACGTTGATGATCCGCTTCACCGCAACCTGATCGTCAGGGTTCACGACGGCTCGCATATAGGCGAGAGCATCCTTGACCTCTTTGCGGTCGTAGTACTTGAGCCCACCGACAACTTGATAGTGCGTGCCGAAACGGACGAAGAGTTCCTCGATCACTCTCGACTGAGCATTGGTCCGATAGAACACAGCGACGTCGCTGAGACGCTTCCCATCGTCCTCCAGCCTGGCGATCTCCTCTGCGATGTACGCAGCCTCCTCGTGCTCATCCTCACCCTCGAAGAGGACGATCTGCTCACCGGCTCCCTCGTCGGTCCAGAGCTTCTTCGGTTGCCGTTCCGTGTTGTTGACGATCACGGAGTTCGCCGCGTCGAGGATCGTCTGCGTTGACCGATAGTTCTGCTCGAGCAGGATCAGCCTCGCATCCGGATAGTCCTTCTCGAAGGCCATGATGTTCCGCATATCGGCACCTCGGAACGCATAGATCGACTGATCCGAGTCTCCGACGACACAGACGTTCTTGTGCCTGTCCGCAAGGAGCTTCACGAGCATGTACTGGGCGTGGTTCGTGTCCTGGTACTCGTCAACGAGGATGTACCGGAACTGCGTCTGCCACCGATCGAGAACCGCAGGGAAAGCCTGGAGCAGCTCGACGGTGAGGGTCAGGATGTCATCGAAGTCGACCGCCGAAGCCTCAACCAGACGCTGCTGGTAGAGGCGGTACACGTCGGCGACTTGCTCGTGGTAGTAGCCATCGCCTCCTGCAGCGAAGGACTCGTAATCGATGAGCTCGTTCTTGGCCTTCGAGATCGTTCCCTTGATCTGTCTCGGTGGGAAACGCTTCGTGTCCATATCGAGGTCCTTCATCACCATCGTGATAAGCCGTGTCGAATCGGCATCGTCGTAGATCGAGAACGAACCGCGATACCCGAGGCGATGGATCTCCTGTCGGAGGATCCGGACGCACGACGAGTGGAAGGTGGACACCCACATGCTGCGTGCAACACCACCGACGAGTTGCCCAACACGCTCCTTCATCTCGCCCGCAGCCTTGTTTGTGAACGTGATGGCGAGAATGTCGTACGGAGAGACACCAAGGTCGCGGATGAGGTGTGCGATCCGGTACGTCAGCACCCGCGTTTTACCAGATCCGGCGCCCGCGATCACCAGAACTGGCCCTTCGGTGGCGGCAACGGCCTCGCGTTGAGTCGGATTAAGGTGCTCAAAGAGCGGGGATTCGGTCACCCAATCGAGTGTACCGAACAGCACGGACCACGGACCACGGGGTCGGGAAAGGCCGCTGATCTACTCCACGTAGAGGGTGCCGTCGCGTTCGACTACCTGGCCACGTCCAAGCGGTAACACCAAGGTCAGAGCCTTGACCGCCATACCAAGCCCCGGGATCTTGGCGAAAATACCCTGGGGTCCACGCGTCATCCGGCCCGTTCGTGTGTCGTACTTCGCACCGTGCCATGGGCACACCAGGCACGCGTCCTCGTCAATACTGCCGCTCGCGAGGTCCGCATAGAGGTGACGGCATCGCCGCGTGACCGCGAACAACTCGTCGTCCGCGTTGCCGACAGCAAACTGTCCGGCTCCCTTCACCGTTCCCGGAGTCAACTCGGACGCTGACCCAACTTCGACTTCCTTGGACATCCGCTCCCGCTTTCTCTAGCTGATGTTCGGGTACGAGATGAGCCTACGCCACGGCGTGGAGCCGCGTTCCTCATGTTCGTTTCTGGAAGCAATCCGGCCAGAAACCCAAGGTCAGGCATGACAGAGAGCGCAGAGCTTCGCGGCGGCAACGGAGTACAGCAAGCCGGCCAGCCTCGGCCGGACGTGACCCGTTCGCCCAACACCCTCCAGGCTCGCTACGCTCGCCCGTCCTCCCTCTCAGGGAGAACAGATCGCCGGACCACTTCGTCCGCTTCCGGTCTGTGGTCTGTGGTCTGTTGTCTTCCGCTTCGATCAGGTCTCTCAGGGTCTCCACCAATGCTCCCTTGGCAAAATCAGACTTGTCGAAGAAGGCGTTGGCGCCAGCACGCTCGGCACGTTCGCGGTCCGCGTCGGATGCCACGCCAGAGAGCATGACGATTGGGATCTTCCCGTATCGCTGCCGCACCATGTGGACGAGCGCAACGCCATCAGCGCGCGGCATCGAGAAGTCGACGACCAGTGCGTCGGCTTCGAAATCTCCGAGCAGGCCCAGAGCCTCTGCAACGCTTCCTGCCGACATCGTCGCGAATCCGTGCGATGCAAGCACGCCAGAAACCACTTGCCGCACACCTTGGGAATCATCAACGACCAGAACCGTGTGCACGGCTGCAGAACCTCTGCCGTCATCGCCTCGCAGGTTCTCGGCCAGCCTGCTCGCGTTCACGAGAAGAACGGTGTCATCACCACCGAGCAGGGCAACACCCGAGACGACCGAAGCACCAGAGAGAAGCGGTCCGAGGTCTTTCGTCGCGACTTCATGAACGTCCAGAACCTTGTCAACCGAGAGGGCGATCGTCCCGGTCTGGCTCTGGATCACCATCACCTCTGACGGGAGTCCCTCGATCTCAAGCCCTGCCACCGTCGCGAACGAAGCGTACGGGATCGATTCTCCGCCATGGCTGATCGTGCTGCCCCGGCCGGAAACTTCGATCTCTACATCGCGGACCGAGAGGACCTCCGTAACCGCCGATTGTGGAATGCCCCATGACCGCCCTCCTGCCAGGAACAACCTGGCAGGCTGTAACGCCCTGTGAGCAGGCAGCGTCACCGTGAAGGCGGTTCCGTCGGATGACGTTGCCATCGTGATCGTGCCGTACGCCTCCTCGACCGCTCTCGTAACTGCGGCGAGCCCGTCGCCGTCCCGAACGAATTCGGACGATCGAGGGTTTGTCGAGAAACCAGGAGAGAAGAGAACTGACCTGAGGTCCTCCGACGAAGGGTCGCCCTCAAGCATCTGGGTCCCGACTGCGGTCTCACGCACAGCAGTCCAATCGATCCCACCCCCATCGTCAGTGACAACCAGCGTGATGTGCTGGTCGTCCTTACCCATCGCGACGGAGACAGTCCCTGTCGATGGCTTGCCACCGCTGGCTCGTTCAGCGGGTGCCTCGATACCGTGAACCACTGCGTTGACGATGAGCTGCCGGATGATCTCTCCGATCCGATCGACCAGCTGACGGTCGACGATCGTTTCTTGACCTTCGACAACGAGTTCGACGGACTTCTCCGTCTTCTTCGACACGTACTTCAGCAGTTGCGGCAGCGTTGCAGCGAATCCGTCCAGGGAGACCATCGTGAGATTGAGTGCGTTCTCTTGCAGGTCTACGGCTGCCCTACGCACGGTCTCAAGTGACTCTATGGCGCTGTCAACGGCCGGAACCGTCTGCGAGCCACCCGATCGCAGCACCTGCAGGGCGAGACTCGTGACAGACTCGACATCGATACGAAGCGCTGCGACATCGTTGATCAGCCTGAACAGGCGCCCTGCGTTTACGGGAACCGACTCTTCCGCCGCCCATGTCTCCACGACCCCTACGAGTCCGCCGAGTCCGGATGGCGGGACCGCATCAGGGTCGAGAACGGACCTCTGCGGCTCAAGGTACGAAAGGTCGACACTCAGTTCACTTCGGGCGGTCGCGGTCGGCTCATCGGGCTGTGGACGATGAGTCGACACCGCGGCCGCCTCAGTTCCGCCTGCGAAGGCAGATCTGATGATCTCTGGGGTAACGACATTCGAGGACAGCTTTCCGTCGGCATCGGGTTCGAACACGAGGGGATCCGCAGCGACGACATCGGAGCCGCCTTCGTCGGCATCTGATGCGGAGGCCACATCCTCGGTAGGTGCGACGGCAGGAGAGGTATCGGGCGCACCGTCCTCGTCACTGGCGGGGTCCTGTGACACACTGGGCTCTGCGGTTTCTTCGGCAGGGGACGGGTCGTCTGGTTCGTCTTCATCAATCGGCTCAGGCAGCTCCTTAACCATCGATGGATCTGCGATGAGCGTTCGCAGCGTGTCGATCGCCCCTGACACAGCGACCGCCGAGCCTCCGATTGCATCAGGCAGAGCGTCCGCGAGATGGGTAAGTGCCCTGCCCAGAAGTGGTGTCGGTGCAAGGTCACCATGCTGGATCCAGCGCCAGATCACCTCACAGGCCTCTCCACCCCTGGCGATGAGCTCGTGGCCCATGACACGTCCTGTGCCCTTGATCGTGTGGCCCTCACGCACCATCGTGCTTGCCAGTTCAGGGGTGACCGTGCCTTCGATGATCGAAGACGCGCCCGTTCGGAGACTCTCCGCACGTTCGGTCAGTTCCTCACGGAAGAGGGTGTCGAGATCTGGATTGTTTGTCACAGCCATGTGTACAAGCGATCGGTTCGAGTGCCTACCCAACCGATATCGGACGACGCGGCAAAGGTCTTAAGGACTATGACTAGTCACTGTCCGGTTTTCTGACCTACTCCCACTCGATCGTGGCTGGAGGTTTCGATGAGATGTCGTATGCGACCCGGTTGATCCCCGGAACCTCGTTGATGACACGAGATGAGATCCGTGCCAGCAGGTCGTACGGGAGACGTGCCCAGTCGGCCGTCATCGCATCGTCAGAGGTCACTGCCCGCAGGATCAAGGGATACGCGTATGTTCTTCCATCACCCTGCACCCCAACGCTCTTTATCGCTGGCAGCACGCCGAACGACTGCCAGATGTCGTCGTACAAACCGGCGGCCCGGATCTCTTCAAGTACGATCACATCCGCAGCTCTGAGGATGTCGAGACGCTCCTTGGTGATGTCCCCGATGATGCGCACTGCGAGGCCTGGGCCCGGGAACGGCTGACGCCATACGATTTCGTTCGGCAGCCCGAGTTCCTCCCCGACACTACGAACCTCATCCTTGAAGAGATCTCTCAGCGGTTCGACGAGATCGAATTGCATGTCGTCCGGAAGCCCGCCGACATTGTGGTGGCTCTTGATCTTTGCAGCGGACTCAGTCCCGGACTCGATGACGTCTGGATACAGCGTTCCTTGGACGAGGAAATCGGCGTTCTCGATGCCCTCTGCGACCTCCTCGAAGACCCGGATGAAGGTCTCTCCGATGATCTTTCGCTTCTCCTCAGGGTCTGTGACACCCGCAAGAGCATCGAGGAATCGATCTTCAGCCTTCACGTGGATCAGATTCATCTTGAAGTGATCTCTGAACGTCTCCTCGACCTGCTCCCCTTCGCCGAGACGCATCAGACCGTGATCGACGAACACGCATACCAGTTGCTCGCCGATCGCCTGATGGACGATCGCTGCGGCGACCGACGAGTCGACGCCGCCCGACAGTCCGCATATCGCGATGCTGTCGCCGACAGCCTCGCGGATCGAGGCGACGGACTCATGGATGATGCTGTCGTTCGTCCAGTCGGCCCGGGCCTCACAGGCGACGTGGAGGAAGTGCTCGAGTACTTCCTGGCCATGATCCGTGTGGTTGACCTCGGGGTGGAACTGGACACCGAACATCTTCCGGTCAACATCCTCCATTGCGGCTACCGCGGCGTCCGGTGTCGATGCCGTTACCGCAAAGCCGTCGGGTGCAACCGTCACGGCATCGTTGTGGCTCATCCAGACCGTCTGCGTGGCAGGCAACCCAGCGAACAGAAGGCGCTCGTCGCTCACCGTGAGGCTCGCAGGCCCGAACTCGGAAGCTCCCGTTGACCCGACCGTTCCGCCGAGCGATTGGGCGAGGAGTTGGTGGCCGTAACAGATGCCGAGGACCGGGATTCCTAGTTCGAAGATTTCAGGATCGACGTCGTAGAAGTCGTCTTCATGCACGGAGGCGGGACCACCGGACAAGATGATCCCGACAGGCGCATGTTCCATGACCTGGGTAGCGGTGATCTCACGGGACACGATCTCGGAGAACACATGGGCTTCTCGCACCCGGCGTGCGATCAGCTGTGCATATTGCGCTCCGAAATCGACAACGAGGACCTTGTCGAAGTCCCCTTTCGACGCCTGACCTGTAACGGATCGCTCCGCCATCAGCCCATCCCCACGCCCTGGGACCGTTGAAGCTGTTTGCCCTCTGTCTGGAGCGCCGGCGCCACCATGACTTCTGCCTTCTGGAATTCCTTGACCGTTTCGTAGCCCGTGGTGGCCATCGAGTGTCTCAGGCCGCCAAAGAGGTTGCGGCGACCATCGTTCTCGTGTGCAGGGCCGAGAAGGATCTCCTCGAGCGGACCGAGAGTCCCGGTCCGAACCCGCGATCCTCTGGGAAGCGTCGGATGGAAGGTGGCCATACCCCAGTGGTAGCCCCCAGAAGGCGACTCTGAGCTCGCTGCGATCGGAGATCCGAGCATGACAGCGTCTGCGCCACATGCGATCGCCTTCGATATATCTCCGCCGGTTCGCATGCCACCGTCTGCGATGACATGAACGTACCTGCCCGTCTCTTCGAGATAGGACGTTCGAGCACCCGCCGCGTCCGCGATCGCTGTCGCCTGCGGCACTCCGATGCCGAGCACACCTCGGGTCGTACACGCCGCTCCGGGGCCGACACCCACGAGTACGCCAACGGCCCCTGTGCGCATGAGGTGCAACGCTCCCGAGTAGGAGGCACATCCACCGACGATCACCGGCATCTCCACGTCTCGGATGAACGTGAACAGATCGAGAGGCTCGACGCGTGACGAAACGTGCTCCGCCGACACAACAGTGCCCTGGATCACGAGCACATCGAGACCGCCAGCTTTGGCGTAATCGATGTACTTGGCGACGGTTGGAGGCGTAAGGCTGCCACAGGCAAGCACGCCGGCTTCCTTGATCTCCGCCACCCGCTGAGTTATGAGCTCCGGGATCACAGGAGCGTCGTACAGCTCCTGCATCCGTCTCGTTGCCTTCTCGTCGGACAGGTCGGCGATCTCGTTGTACACGGGAATCGGGTCCTCGTACCGGGTCCAAAGACCTTCAAGGTTGAGTGTGGCGAGGCCACCGAGTCGACCTATTTCGATCGCTGTCGTCGGAGTGACGGCTGAGTCCATGCCTGACGCCATCATCGGTAGGTCGAGCTTGAACGCATCGATCTCCCACGAAAGATCAACGTCCTCTGGGTCTCTTGTACGGCGTGACGGGACGATCGCTATGTCGTCGAACCCCCACGCACGGCGACCCGATTTTGCGATGCCGATCTCAATCTCCACGTCAGAACCTCTCTTTGGCGCCAGCGACAGCGGTTGACGGCATCGTACTAGTGACCACGTTTCACGCGGTCTATCGATACCGCTTGAGCCCAACGGCCTTTCGAACCTGCTCCTGATACGGCTGGACGAGCTCACTCGCCTTCCGACCCGAGTCCTTGAGCACCTGCCTGGCGTCACCGTTCGAGATGTTGTTGTAGGCATCCTTGATGGGCGCAAGCTCCTCAACGACGGTCTCGGCGACGGCCTCCTTGAACGCTCCGTACCCACCGTCGGCGTACTCGTCTACCAGCGATTCGACACTGCGGTTGGTGCAAGCGGCCATGATGTCGAGCAGGTTCGAGATACCAGGCTTGACTGCGATGTCGTAGCGAACCTCAGGATCACTGTCGGTGACGGCGCTCTTGATCCGCTTGCGGATCACATCGGCATCGTCGAGCAGGGAGATGCTGCTCTTCAATTGCGTATCGGACTTCGACATCTTCGACGTTGGATCTGTGAAGGACATAACCCGTGCTGATGTCGCGGGCACGTACGCATCCGGGATGGGAAATACGTCGCCGTATCTGTTGTTGAAACGCTCGGCCAGGTCCCTTGTCACTTCCAGATGCTGACGTTGGTCGTCGCCGACCGGTACGAGATTTGCCCTGTACAGCAGTATGTCCGCGGCCATCAGGACCGGGTATGAGTACAGCCCGAGATTGGAGGCGTGACCGGCTTCCGTCTTGTCCTTGAACTGGGTCATCCGGTTGAGCACGCCCATCGGCATGAGGGTTCCGAGGATCCATGCAAGCTCTGAGTGCTCGGGAACCTGACTCTGTGTGTAGAGCAGCGATCTGTCGGAGTCGATCCCAAGAGCAAGCAGAACTTTGGCCGTGTTGATACGCGACTTCTCGAGTTCCACCGGGTCGTATTCGACTGTCATCGCATGGAGGTCGACGATGCAATAGATCGCGTCGTAATCGGCCTGGAGGCTCACCCAGTTCCGGAATGCGCCGAGGTAGTTGCCAAGGTGGATGTTTCCCGTTGGCTGTACGCCGGAAAATATCCGCTGCTTGGCTTCACCGCTCACGACGTGCTCCTCGTACGACCAACCGTAAGCGCCGACGGTAGTAGCTGAAGACAACAGACCACAGACCAGCAGAGGACTACGGACCACGGACCAGCATTGGCTCCGTCCCCCTTTCAAGGGGGACGGTCGAGCGCAGCGAGCCAGGGGGATGTCTGGTCGGACTTCGGATTTCGGACTTCCGACTTCGGATCTCTTCTGTACTGTGTGGCGATGGATGGCTCTACGCGGCGACTGGCTGCGATCTTGGTTACGGACGTTGTCGGGTACTCGGCGCTGATGGCTGAGGACGAAGCTGGCACCCTCGCCGCCCTCTTGGCGCATCGGAACGCCACCGACCCTGTCATCTTGAATCATGGGGGGCGGATCGTGAAGTCCACCGGCGACGGCGTACTCGTTGAGTTCGCATCGGCCACCGCAGCGGTCTCAGCGGCGTCGCAGGTACAAGAGTTGATGCTGGAACGAAACGCAGAACTGCCGGAGTCTCGACGGATGCTCGTGCGTCTCGGAATCAACCTTGACGAGATAGTGGTGGATGACACAGGCGACATCTTCGGCGACGGTGTCAACGTCGCGGCGAGGGTGGAGACGCTCTCCGACCCTGGCGGCATCGCTGTTACGAACGCCGTCTACGAAGCGGTGAGAGGAAAGACGGAGGCTGAATTCACCGACGATGGTGAGCACGATCTCAAGAACATCCCTCGGCCGGTGCGGGTGTGGAAGACCCTGGGCACACCGACGGCGGAGACCTCATCGGATCCGGTTCGGCGAACACTCGCCACTGTTGCCGTGCTGCCGTTCGACAACATGAGCGATGACGCTGCGCAGGAGTATTTCTCAGACGGCATCACCGAGGACCTCATCACGGCGCTTTCCTACGATGCGTACCTGGCCGTGGTCGCCCGGAACTCGACGTTTGCGTACAAGGGACACTCCAGGGACATCCGAACCATCGCACGCGAACTCGATGCGACGCACGTCATCGAAGGCAGCGTCCGAAAATCGGGTAGCCGAATCAGGGTGACGGCGCAGCTCATCGACGCCGAGACTGGCCATCACGTCTGGGCTGAACGGTACGACCGGGAACTACACGACATCTTCGACGTCCAGGATGAACTGGTTGACGCGATCAGAGCCAGACTCACACCGGCACTGTGGGAGACGGCTGGGCGCCGGAGATCCACAGGCGACATCGGCTCCTTCGACGCATGGGATCTGACGATACGCGGACAGTTCGAGGCAAATCGGTACACGATCGAGGGACTCCTCGCCGGAATCGAGTTCTTCGACAGTGCCAAAGCGCTCGATCCAACATTTGCAGAGGCCTTCGCATACTCAGCCAGAGCCTGGTTCTTCCTCGCGTTCTTTGGCTGGCGCGACGACACCGTCAACCCCTGGCACCGTGGCGGGGAAGACGCTGAACTCGCCTACGCACTTGCGAGCGACAACTACCAGACGTTGGGCGCGATGACGCTGGCGACGGGCTTGGCAGGAGATGTCGATGAAGCCAAGCGACTGGCCCACAGGATGGTCGAACTCAACCCGCTCGGTTATCTCGGCTTCCACGTGTTGGGAGCGATCTTGGCAGGAGAAGGCAGGCTGGACGAAGCCGTCGAGGCGTCCACGAACGCGTGGAGGCTCGGCCGCCACGAACCTTTGCGTTTCGACACAGCGAGCGACCTCGGCTATGCCCATTACCTCCTCGGCAGTTACGAGGCGGCCGTGGCGTGGGGAAGGCAGTCCGTCGATCTTGTACCCGACTACCTGCAATCGAACATGCTGTTGGCTCTGGCGTATGCACAGCTCGGACGGACAGAAGAGGGGCAGCGACACGTCGACAACATGCTCGCTTCGAGGCCGGGCTTCAGTTGTGCGAAGCAACGCACACGTTGGGTGTACCGACGCGAACAGGATCGTGACCTCCTCACCGATGGCCTGATCAAGGCGGGTCTACCTGAGTAACAGCAACGGTCGGTAGTCGCGACCTCGCCGGCACATCACCAACGTCAGCAGGCAATCGCCTCAGCCGACGTCACTTGAGAAAGGAACGACACGATCATGTCATCGAGATCAGAATCGAGCGTTTCGAGCTTCGCCCGGGCATTGCCAACGGCGAGGTCGTGTGGAGGAAGGTCAGCCCGCATATTCGTGAGGATGAGGCGCATTCCCGCGAGCCCCGTAACTCCGCCACCTGCCCCGGGGGTAGCACTGACGAGACCGACCCTCTTGTCTTCAAGAGGGCGCTTGGTCACTCGGGACACCCAGTCGATCGCGTTTTTGAGCACGGGTGTCGGACCGCCGTTGTACTCGGGAGACACGATCACGACAGCTCTTGCGGATTTGATGAGGTCGTGAAGTTGAATCGCGGCCACCGGAGGGCCCTCTGCCTCTTCGAGGTCGAAGTTGTAGATGGGCATGTCGAAGTCTGCGAGGTCGACGAACTGCGCATCGATGCCGCCCTCATTCGCAATCACTGCAATGTGCCGCGCCAACTCGGCGTTGAGCGACGCCTTTCGGGTCGACCCGGCGAGAATGAGCATGTCCATGAGAATCCGTCCAAAAGCCAGGTATATGCAATTGTAAACATATGGACGATTTTCGATATTCCGGTTGGTGTCCGCCTACTGACCTTGACCGCCACGGCGAAACCGTGCATACTCGTCGCTCCATGACGAAACGAACCGCAACCACCATCATCATTACGTAGGCACACGCGTCCCAACCGACGTGTGTGCTGCCGAACCCTCCGAACCCGGAGGGTTCTTTCGTTGGAGTACAACCATGAACAGAACAGTCGAGATCTACGACACCACGCTCAGAGATGGCATCCAGCAGGAGGGCATCTCCCTGACACCGCGCGACAAGTTGAAGATCTGCGCACTGCTCGATGATCTCGGCGTCGCCTATGTCGAAGGCGGGTGGCCAGGTGCCAACCCCAAAGAGGATGAGTTCTTCAGGCGGGCTCAGACGGAACTCGATATGACGAACGCGACGCTGGTCGCATTCGGCGCCACGCGGAAGGCCGGTATCCGGGTCGAAGATGACGCCCAGGTAGCCAAACTCCTCGAAGCGGGGACATCCACCGTGTGTCTTGTCGGAAAGTCGTGGGACTATCACGTCGAGCATGCGTTACGTACTTCGCTCGACGAGGCGGTCGCGATGGTTGCGGACACGGTCGCCTACTTTCGCTCCCACGACCGCGAAGTGTTCTTCGACGCAGAGCACTTCTTCGACGGGTACCGAGACAACCCTGAATTTGCGACCGCCATCCTCCAGGGTGCCCTCGATGCGGGGGCAGCGAGGCTGGTCATGTGCGACACGAACGGTGGATTCCTTTCACACGAGGTGGAGAGGATCATCGGGGAGGTAACGGACAAGGTGTCAGATGGGACATTCGGCTGTCACTTCCACAACGACTCGGGGCTGGCCGTCGGCAACTCGATCACGGCAGTACAGGCCGGAGTGCACCAGGTCCAAGGATGTGTCAACGGATACGGGGAACGAACAGGGAACGCTGATCTGTGCTCCGTGATCCCGAACCTCTCACTCAAGATGGACTACGAGACGATCCCCCGCGACCGAATCAGCAAGCTCACAACGATCTCCCATCACGTCGCCGAAGTCGTGAACCTGACACTGAACCCCCATCTCCCCTACGTCGGGTCGTCTGCGTTCACCCACAAAGCCGGACTCCACACGTCTGCGATCGCAAGGAAGCCAGATGCGTATGAGCATCTCGATCCGACGTCGATCGGCAACGCAGCGCGTATGGTCGTGTCCGAACTCGCTGGCCGTTCAACGATCCTGGCAAAGGCAGACGCGTTCGGGCTCGATCTCGACGCTGACCAGGCACAACGCGTGGTCGATGCGATCAAGGAACGAGAGCATCTTGGGTATCTGTACGAAGCTGCAGGGGGATCGTTCGAGTTACTTGCTCGATCTGCTGCCGGGTGGGATCAGGACTTCTTTCAACTTGAGTCGTACCGGGTGTACGTCGAGAACCGACACGACGAGGTCATCGCTGAAGCCACCGTGAAGGTCGTCGTTGATGGTGAACGCATCGTCTCGACACGGGAGGGTGACGGCCCGGTGTCGGCGCTGGATCGGGCTCTGCGAGCTGCACTCGCGGGCCGCCATCCCGAAGTAGATGCGATCAAGCTCACCGACTACCGCGTGCGCGACCTCGACAGTTCAGATGGCACGAGTGCACGCGTCCGGGTGCTGACAGAGCACAGCGACATTCACACCGTTTGGGGAAGCGTCGGCGTCCACCAGAACATCATCGACGCCTCGTGGACGGCGGTTTCGGATGGCTTGCTCATCGGGCTCGTCCGGCACCACGAGCGGGGCCTCGAGGAATAACACAAACGCCCACCGTCTGCCATGCTTGAGGAAGCGAGCATGGAGCGGAACATGACCAGACCGATCACGCCAGCAGACCTCTGGAACCTCCGTCGAGTCGGCCAACCCGAACATGTTCCGAACACCACGAAGGCTGTCGTGGCCGTCTCCGATTACCACGACGACGGCAAGGAGGCCAGCGTCCTCCACCTCGTCGACCGCGACGGTACGACCGTGCAGATCACCGACCGCGGCATCAAGGCGACATCGCCATCTCCGTCACCAGACGGCGGGCGAATCGCGTTCCTCGGATTGACGGGCGGGGGCGAGGACAGCCAGATCTATGTGGTCCCGGGTTCCGGCGGAGATGCAACCAAGGTCACCGACTTCCCTCGTGGCGTTCGCGCGTTCGAGTGGGTCCCCGGCAGCAATGCGCTCATCGCCGCCGTGCGCCTCTACAGGGATCACCTGACAGTCGAAG
The DNA here is from genome assembly GCA_964196275.1 of uncultured Kiloniellales bacterium. GTDB lineage: Bacteria > Actinomycetota > Acidimicrobiia > Spongiisociales > UBA5794 > UBA5794. Next base: position 66,449 of record CAXMSN010000114.1, read on the forward strand.
CCACCGCCTCACACAAAGAGGACAGAGAAGACAAGACGCTGCCTGTCGTCACCGAGGATCGCAACTACCGGTTCTGGAAGAGATGGCTTGCGGGAGAAACGATCGATCATCTCTTCGTCATCGACCTCGACTCCGGTGAATCAGAGGATCTGACACCGAACATCGACAAGCTCATCGCGTATGACGACATCGCAGGCACCTTCACGGTCACTCCCGACGGAGCTACGGTCATCTTCACGCTCGATGCGACTGAGCCGGCATGGGACTACCCGGAGTTCACGCTGCACCGGGTACCCGTCGCTGGTGGCCGGGTCGAGGAGATCGCAACGATGCCAGCGGCCCGACACTCGCGGCCGAGAGTTTCGCCTGATGGCTCAACGCTCGTGTACGGAGCACAGTTCGAGCATGCGTACTACGCAGACCTCGTCCGGCTCGTTTCACATCATCTCGCAACCGGTACCGAACAGATCCTCACCTCCAGCTGGGATCGATCAGCAGGGGGCTGGGAATTCATCGACAACGAGTGTCTGGTCCTACACGCCGAGGACGAGGGGCATCTCCGGATATTCACAACGTCGCTCGATGAACGCACGCCGACACCGGTCACGGGCGGCAGCTCCAACCATGGTGCGCGCGTCGGCGTCGACTGTTACTGGCACCGGCACGAGTCCATGCACCAGCCGCCGGAAGTGGCGGTCACCTCCAGCGGACACACCAGCCTTGTAACCAAGTTCAATGCGGACCTGCTCGGCGAAATCGATCTGAGGCCCGCCGAAGAGATCCGCTTCGAAGGTGCTCAAGGCGATCAGATCCAGGCTTTCATCGTGGAACCTCCGGGATTCACCTCAGGCACCACATGGCCATTGGTCCACAACGTCCATGGTGGGCCTCACAACGGCGTCATGGACGCGTGGCATTGGCGATGGAACCCGCAGGTCATGGCCGCGGCGGGCAGAGTCGTCGTGTCCGTGAACTTCCACGGATCGTCATCGTTCGGAGACGCGTTCACCAGATCGATCCGTACAGCATGGGGAGACATGCCGCTCCAGGACATCGATGCGGCAACGGACCACATGTTGGGCCTCGGCTTCATCGATGAGGATCGCATGGCGATCGCAGGTGGCTCGTACGGCGGGTACCTCGTCACATGGATTGCGACCCAAACAGATCGATACGCAGCCTCGATCTGCCACGCCGGGGTCACGGACCTTCTCGGCCAGTGGGCATCCGACCTCACCGAGGGCAGAGAGATCGCGGTCGGGGGCGTCCCCTGGGAGGACATGGACGCCGTTCAGCGGTGGTCGCCGATGGCTCATACGCACGACATCGTCACGCCGACATTGGTGATCCACGGAGAGCTCGACTACCGCGTTGTCGCAACGCAGGGTCTTGTCCTCTACGGCGTGCTGAAGCACAAGGGTGTTCCGTCTCGACTGGTGTACTACCGCGACGAGGGCCACTGGATCGAGAAGCAGCCGAACGCTCTTCACTGGTGGGGCGAGTTCCTCGGCTGGCTTGACCGCTGGATCTGACCTCGGCCACCCGCCCGCGCGCTGAAGGCACGATCAGGGCGCTATCGACGCTGTGAATGCGTCCATAGAAATCTCACAATTTCTTACTCATTCACTATGCATTACATCACAATCATGGTATCTTGTGAAAAGAGTCACAAGAGCTTGTGAAAGATATCACAGGTGCTTCAGGGAGATGTGGCTCTAGGGAGAAAGTAGGAAATGAATATGAGAGACCGTCTACGAACCTTAGGGATCGCAACGATTGTCATTGGTGTCCTCTTCCTGTTCGGCGGCGGGTTCGCCTACACACAGGTCCAGGATGGCTATGACTCGCTCGGCGCTTTCAGCGAAGCACAGAACGTGACACTCAGCTACAACGACGACGGCCAACTGGTCGACAGAGGCACCACCGAAGGTGCTGATGCGATCAAGGCAATGCTCGTTGAAGACTGGGGCTACAAAGTGGTCGAGTCAGACCTTGACTCGAACGATCCGATCGTCAACACGGCGACGGAGTACATGTTCCAGATGGCAACCATCGGTTATCACATCCTCCACGGCACGCAAACTGTCGTTCTGGACGAAGCCGTCGAATACAACGGCGAAACCTTTGCAGCAGGAACACACGAAATCGTGGTCAACACGGTCGGAAGCGAAGAGCGGATAGCAGCCGGACTCGGTGGCTATTGGACCGACTTCGACCGTAGTCACCCGATCGAGGGTCCGGCACGTAGCCAGGCCTGGTCAGGTACAGCGCATGGATTGTTCGGTGAACTCGGTGTCGGCACCGTGACCCACTCAGCACTCCAGCTCGGACTTGGTATTGCCGCCCTCCTCGCAGGTCTCGGCCTTACCTTTGGCTTCATCGGCCTGGGGCTCGTATGGGCTTCCAGGGGCAAGGAATTTGCTCCCGTTCCAGAAACCGTGCCAGAAGCTTGGGTACCAAAGGACGCGACCATCTAGCGAAGGGGACCGCGACAGGAGAAAGGCCCCCTCACGGGGGCCTTTCTTCATTTGGTTGTTGGATCGGCGGACAGATCGTCGATGAGCGTCCAAAGGGCGTCAACGTGCTCTTGCGCTGTGTGGGTCTGCCCAACAGCGACCCTGATGATGTCTGTTTCTGCCACGGTCGAGTGCGTGACCGCTACGGACCCGGATGCATTCATCGCCCCGGCGAGCTCTCGTGTTCGATCGTTGCCGTCCCGATGCACGAAGCAGACCAATCCGAACGGATGCGGGGCGAAAAGATCGAAGCGTTCATCAGCTTCGATCTTCGCTGCGAGATCACCAGCCAGACGCACGTGATCCCTGACAACCGCTCGGATACCCTCCGCGCCGTAGCTGCGGATGACCCACCACAGTTTGAGAGCACGGAATCGACGCCCGAGAGGCACGTGCCAGTCGCGGTAGTCGATGGTCCCACCTTCGTCTGAGCTGCCGTCTCGAAGGTATGGCGGCACGATGCTCAGCGTATCGATCAAAGGCCTCCGATCCGCGACCCACAGGACGCTGCAGTCGAAGTTCACCATCATCCACTTGTGCGGGTTGAACGAGTAGCTGTCGACCGACGCGACACCTGCCTGGTGATACCGGAACTCGGGAGCCAGCATCGCCGTCCCGGCGTATGCCGCATCGACGTGATGCCACAGACCGTAGTCCTTCGCCACAACGCTGACCTCGCCGACGGGGTCGACGGCGGTGGTCGCGGTCGTGCCGATCACTGACACCACCGCGATCGGCGTCAACCCGGCCTTCACATCAGCTTCGATGAGTCTCCGCAGTGAATCGACGTCCATCGCAAACTCATCATCTACGTCGACAACTCGGAAATGGCCGATTCCTGCGATCGTGCAACCCTTCTCCACTGATGAGTGCGCCTGCGATGATCCGTACACCACCATGTCCTCAGCCGCAGCCGTGACCCGAGTCCGATGTCTGGCGACCACGAGAACGGCGTGCGTCGCATCAGAGGCGCTCATCTGGATCACCCCTCCCCCGGGGCCAGTCGACTTCCAATCTTGTGGAAGGTCCATGAGGTCGACGAGCCAGTCGAGCACCTTGGATTCGATCTCGGTGGCGGCGGGTGACGTCGACCACAGCATGCCCTGGACGCCAAGGCCAGCGGACACAAGTTCGGCAAGGATGGACGGTGGTGAACTGTTCGCAGGGAAATACGCAAACCAGTTGGGAGACTGCCAATGCGTCAGCCCCGGAACCACCACCTCATCGAGGTCGGCGAGCAGCCGATCGAATGACTCGGGATCTTCGGGAGCCGTATCCGGGAGCATCGACGCGATCTCACCTGGCTGCACCGTCGAGAACACAGGAAGCTCGTCTACATGCTCCAGATAGTTGGCCACCCATTCAACGACGGCATGACCGTTCCTCCGAAACTCGTCCGGTGACATGTGCTCTGGCATGCCCACATGGTGGCACACCCCGGCAGGCTGGAGTCAGAAGGAATTCCATCGATCTGTGTCGGCAACAACCTGATCGTCGTTCGAAATACTCCGGAGACTCTTCGGGTTGTCGTATAGGTGTACGGTGGCCGAGAACGGCTAGAAAGAAGGAGCCAGCATGGGGACAGTTCGATTCATCATCACGGGAAGCGTCAAGGATGGGCAAGTTGATGCGTTCAAGGACCTCGCGTCACGCATGTCCGCCAGTGTGAAAGACAACGAACCAGACACGACGACGTACAACTGGTTCATTTCGGACGACGGCTCGTTCATCAACGAGGATGAATATGCCAGTACCGACGCACTTGGCGCTCACCTCGGAAATGCCACGGCGAATGGATTACTCGACGAGTACATGGGTCTCGCCGAGATCTCGGCAGTGCATGTGCTTGGTGACGTCGACGACGCCGCAAAAGGCGTTCTCGAGGCGTTCGGAGCCGTGCACTACTCCAACACACACAGCCTCTAACCAAGGGACCCGGTCACGAGGAGGGCAGACGCGCAAGGGTGGCAGGTCAGCCGGCCCCGTTCTGTCTTATGTGGTCGAGCAGATCTCGCATCATGAAAGCCGTCGCGCCCCAGAGAATCCCTTCCGGGAACTCGTAGAACCAGAGCGTGTGCCCAAACCACGGGCGGGTCTCCCACCGTGACTCGTCCAGCAGATCATCCATCGTCGGCTCGATGATGACGTCGACCTCTTTCGGATCGGGCACGAGTTCGCTCGGTCTCTCGATCCGCGCAACCACGGGCACGATGGGCTTCGATCGGTCACGTGTTGTAACCGGCTCCAGCCCACCCAAGATCTCGAGGATGTTCTCGAGAGGCAACCCAATCTCTTCGAGTGCCTCCCGCGAAGCCGTAGCGATCGGTTCTTCTCCGTTCTCCCTGTGGCCCCCGGGGAAGACGACGTCACCAGGATGCGTCGGCATGTGGTCAGGCCGGCGGGTCAGGATGACGCGGATGTCACCGTTGGCATCCTCGTAGAGCGGCACGAGGACCGCCGCCTCAGAGCCGGGCGGGTCAACGACGGTGCGAAGATTTCGATAGGGCAGCCATTTGTCCATGCAGGCGAGGATATCCATATAGGCTGCCAGATATGGCGAACAACGTGCACAGCCAACCGCGGTACACGAACCGCCTCATGCTGAGACCGTTTCGGAGGCGCGATGTGGGGACGTTCCACCGTGCCGTGGACTCTTCTATCACCGAACTCCAGCCCTGGCTCCCTTGGATCGAGGGGTACAACCGCGGCTTCGCTCAGCGTTTCATTCGAGAGTCCGTCGGATCGTGGGCGGATCGGCGCGCATTCGACTTCACCGTTAGAACACAGGACGACGTTGATCGTCACATCGGAAACGTGTCGGTGTGGCAAACATCGCAGCAGAACAGCACCGGAGAGGTCGGGTACTGGATTCGATCGGACGAAACGGGCAAGGGCTACGGGACCGAAGCGGCGGCGGCAGTCGTCAAGATTGGCTTCGAAGAGCTTGGTTTCCACAAGGTCGTACTTCGCATTGCCGTCGGGAACATCGGCTCCGAACGCATTGCAACGAAGATCGGATTTACTCTCGAGGGCATCCTCCGTGACGAGGTCAAGGTTGGAGACGAGTGGCTCGACCACACGGCCTGGTCAATGCTCTCCCCCGAATGGACGATCCACAGCGACCGCCTCCGCTCCGAAGGCACTGCCACCTGACCTGGCAACTCACGTCGTTCCTTGCCTCGCTCCCCATTCAATGTCCGGAAGAGGCCATCCGCTGACATCCATTCTCATCTGTCCGCACGAGGGTTGCATTGGACATTGATCGATGACAGACGGGGGTCGTCATTCAAGAAGACCCGGGAGTCGCACACGCGGCTCCCGGGTCTCTCAATTCCTTGCGGCCTGCCTACGGTCGGCCAGCCTCGTTCCACAGCGGCGCGTACTTCACCCACAGTGCGCCCACAGCTGGGTCGGGGATGTCGCTGTCACTGTCGCGGAGCATCTCGTCGGCGTCAGCAGGACTGATTGTCCGCACCCACCTTATGACGCTGTTGTTGAACTCGAGCTCGCAGCCGACAAGGCACGTGTGCTTGAAATCCACGAACATTCCGTCGACGATCTTGTAGGTTTCGCGGCCGTGACCTGGCATCAGATAGAGCGCCTCCCAAACCACGCCATCGACATATACCTCACAGGTCACCGACTCGTTACTCGCCCGGCACTCTTCAATACGCAGAGCCTGCTCCTTTGCCAGGTCCGCAGCCATGAACAGAAGCAACGTGTCGACAGACAGAGCGTTTCCTGTTCCATCGGAGATCCCGATACCCGGCGTGAACAACGCCTCCAACGCATCGCCATCCCCAGCGTTCCACGCCGATTCGAATGCACTGATCACGGCAAGTGACTCTTCCGACGGTGCCGGCACTGTCGTTGTTGGTGCCGCCGTTGTTGTTGGCGC